>DASCQC010000012.1:0-49691 GCA_036012865.1 Gammaproteobacteria bacterium | reverse complement strand
CTTGTCTAGAAGTTTCAAACAGTAAAGGTGTGAGGCCCCCTATTGTGGTAAGGCTTGTAAGAAGAACGGCTTTAAACCTTTGGGAGGAAGCAAGGGTCATGGCCTTGAGCTGGGAGTGGTTTGTTAATAATTTCTGATATTGTCGAACTAAAATAATACCATCATTGATGATGATTCCGGTTAAGGCAAAGAAGCCAAAAAAAGAAAGCAGTGATAAAGGGTAGCCGAGTAATATGTGACCCCATAAGCCACCAGCGATACCAAAGGGGATTAAAAGCATGATGGAGAAACTTAACCGATAGGACTGAGTGAGCCAAGCTAAGATAATGAACACCATGATAATGGCAAATAAGGCACCTAAAGCAATGTCTCTGAGTGTTTCTGTCTGAGCAGTATATTGGCCTGCAACTTGTACGGCAGTGTTGTGTTTATTCTTGATCTGTTGAGATAGTTTGGGCAGGGTTGTTTCAACGAATTGACTCACGTCACCTTGGCTAGGGTCTAAGTTAATTGAAAGGGTTTGAGCGCGTCGGCCATCAATGGTTAAAATGCTCTCAATTTTAGGGTTAACTGATATATTGGCCAGTGAACCAAGTGGAATAATTTGTTGCCCATGAATAATGGGGAAGTGACTCCATGTTGTGGGTTTATTTCGCTCTTGTTGATCGAGCCTAAGGCGGACTATTTGGTGAAGTGAGGGGGAGTTTTCTTCGTAGATTACTGTTCCATCTAGCGCTGCCTGTGTTTGTTGGTTAATGATTTCAGAGGATAGCCCAAGGGCAAGAGTTTCAGGCAGTAATGTTAGGTTTAGCGCTAGGTGGTTGTTGCCTTTTGAAGAGGTGACTGAGCTGACCATGGGGATGAGGTTGAGCTCATAAGAGAGCTCATCCAGGGCTTTGCTTAGCGTATTGAGGTTATGATTAAATAGGTTTAACGTAATAACTTCTGAGGTGGGGCCGCTTTTAGGTTCAAAAAAATTAATATCTGAGACGGTGGGGTTTTTGATATAAGCCTGTGCCCATTGTCGTAAAAGGTTGGCATTGCTGATTGATCGAGAAGAGGGTTCGGTTAGTTCGATTCTTAACGACGCGTATCGATCTTGGTCTAGGGGATTACGTGTCATTTGGTGGCGGCCATAGTAGGCAATGCTGGATAAAACAGGTTTATCGGGTATGGATTGGTTAATGTTGGATAAAGCTTTATTGAGGTCGTTTAGCGTAGCTTTTTTTTGTTGCAGCGAAGCTGTTTCGTTGAAAGTTATATTAGCATAAATTTGCTCCCCTTCGATGCTAGGAAAAAAATTAAAGGGGATGTAGTGAAAGGCAAGCAATGAAAAAGAGATGATAAGAAATGCAACACTGGTTAATAGGGTATGTGTTCGGTTAGTTAGGAGAACTTTAACCAGATAGGGGTGGGTAACATTTTGGTAGTGATGGACATGATGAAGGAATTTTTTTCGATAAGGGTGTATAGTTGTGGATGAATGATAGGATAGGTGGCCGGGTAGAATCAGAAAGCATTCAATCAAAGAAGTGATAATAACGCAAAGAACAATGATGGGGATTTCTCGTAAAAAGATACCCGCGACACCGCCAACAAAGAGTAAAGGAAGAAAGGCTGCAGTGGTGGTTAACGATGACGCTAAAACAGGAGGAAACATCTCTTTGGCAGCTGTTAATGCAGGAGTCTTTGACTTGTTGTGTTTATGTTGGTCGTAGCGTTCAGCGACAACAATGGCATCATCTACCACAATCCCCAGTGAGATGATAAAGGCAAAAAGAGAGACCATGTTAAGGGTTCCACCCACCAGAATTAGTATAAACAGTGAGCCAATAAAGGCTGCAGGGATGCCCATGGCAACCCAAAATGCACAGCGATTACCTAGAAATAGCGAGAGCAGGCCTAAAACAATAATCAAGCCTCCTAACCCGTTTTTTAGTAAGGTTTGTAATCGCCCAGATAAGTACACCCATTGGTCGCCAAATTTAATGAGTTCAGCTTTGTTTTGATAGGTGGATTTTGCGTTAGCTAGCCATTGATTAAAACGTTTTGCATAGACCAGTGTATCTCCATTCTCTGGGCGTTGGATAGTGATTTCACTGGCAGGCCTGTTTTGATACTCGACAAAAACACCGGAGTCATCGAAGAATCTATTGACTTGAAATAATTGATCTAATTTGAAAAGCTTTTGATTAAGGGGGATGGGGAGTTGATGGATGTATTGTTCTGATAAAATGGGTGTTGGGTATTGAAGTTCCAAGGGTTGTTCATTGTTGCCCACTTTTCCTAAGCGGCCTTTTTTAAATAAGGGCCTAAGGTGAGTGGCCATTTGAGTTAAGCTCATGCCGGTATCGATTAACTGTTGACTGGTTAGGGTGAGTTCCCAAATTTGATGGGCATTGAGGAGAGTTTCATTGGAATCAAGATGATCATCACGTAAATCATTTTGAATGTCTTGGGTTAGTGGGATGAGTTGATTGATGTTGTGTGGAAGGATTAAAAGTCGTGTAATGACTTCCTTTCTTTCAAAAGCTTTAATAGAAAGATTGATGTCTTCGGGCAGGGTTAAAGATTGTAGCATTCGGTTGAATGTAGCGGCATATTCTTTGGAGGAGTAGAGTTCTTTAAGGTTCACTTTCCACGTTGCCAAGTGATTATAGGAATGAGCTTGGATGGTTTTGACGGCAGTGTTTTTCATCAGTTCTTGGCTGATAGGTAGCGTGAGTGCTTGTTCAACTTCTTTTGCGTCATGCCCTGGCCAAGTGGATTGAATGTTAACAATGGGAAGTTCTAAAGAAGGGATCAGTTGCATGTTAAGTTGAGACGCAGACCAAACCCCTGTGATGATTAACAAGAGGTAAAGAAGTGTTGGGGCTAATCGATGTTGATGGCAGTACTTAATCATGATGTGGGGTTAACAGTCATGTTGGGGGTTGGGTAAGCAAGCCTTGTTTTTAGAAGGTTGCTTTGATTGGGTATTTTGGTGGTAGAAAACAAGACATAGTTTTGTCCGGAAACGACGGTGTGCCCCTGCCTTTTCACTTTGATGGGTTGCAGCTTGTTGTTAGGTGAAATCATATAAACAGTGTCGTATTGATAAAAGCAGGATTCAGGTGCTTTGAATCTCTTGTTCAAAGTAGGAATCAACATGTTGATGGTTAAGACATGATCTTCAATCAATAGCTCAGGGAGTTTTTTAAATTTAAAATAGCCGTGTGTTCCAAAGTTTTGGTTGGCATCTCTGTTGATGTTCGATAAAACTAAAGGCCAAGTTTTATCTTTATAAACAGCGGTTGCTAGAATAGAGGCGGGTTTGTTGATCCAAGGTTCTAAAGCTGGAATGAGCGATTGAGGGAGAAGGGCTTCAATTTGAAATGATTGAGGGTTAATCAGTGTCATGAGTGATTGGCCGGGAGAAATAAGGTTGCCTTGAGAGGTATGGATTTCAGTGATAAAACCATTAAATGGGGCGGTGATTTGAGCTTGTTTTTTTTGTTTCATGAGTTGTTTTAATGCTATGTTGGCTTCTTTAAGCTGATAAGATGCTTGATTAACTTGGTTTTCCAATTGGTGTTTTTGTGAAGTTAGTTGTAGCTCAACCTTGATGGCCCCAGCTTGTTTCTCTTTGGCTAATTCTAATTCCTTGAGTGTTCGGTGTTGGGGTTTCAAGGTGAGTAGTCTTTGATGTTGATTGCTGGCATTTTGAATAATAATAGATTGTTGTTCTATTTGTTTGGTTGTCAGGGGTATTTGCTGTTGAGTAATGCGCACTGTATTGGTGAGCTGCTCGATGGATGCTTGGGTACGTTGAATGGATAAATTAAGATCATCGAGGTCTAATGAAATGAGAGAATCACCTTGGCTAACAGAGTCCCCTGTTGTATGGGGAATGGCTAATATATGGGTTTGTATGGGACTTTTGAGTAACGTTTGTTGCTCGGCTTTTAGTTGGCCATAGGTTGTAATGCTTTGGGGGTAAGGGTGTTCTTCAAGGGTATAGTATTGAATAGAAGGAGTTTTTTGTACAAGGCTTTTTTGGGTTGGGGCTTGTGGTTGTAGCCACCAAAGCAAGGTGACTAGTAGTGCGGTTGCAGAAGCAAGGTAAGCACGAAACAGTCCATTTTTTCTCATCATGTGAAATCCAAATCTAATTTATTTTATCACGCTGTTTGATAGCATTCCAGTAGAAAGGTTTTTTGTCGTCATAATTGTTAATAAAAAATTGTCTTGTTATTTTAAACTATTTGATATTACGGGTTAATTCTTGTTTTTACAAAGGTATAAGAAATCAGACTAAAGTTTTGACAGAGGGTGTTGAGAGATCAGCTCAAAAAGGAAGTTAGGGGGGTGTTAATAAACAATAAAAGGTTGGCATTACTGATGGGCTGTGTTAAGTTTATATTATTCTTAGTGTTAGGAGTTGGTGGTGCAAGAAAGACCTAATATTTGAACAAGTTTTCTTGGGGCAATTTAAAACATTACCTAAGGTGTTTCAAGACCGTTATGCTAATCGACCTAACTGTCATGATGTTTGTACTGTTGAGGGGGTTTTAACTATCCATACTTCATGGTGGATGACAATACTTTCGCCCTTTTTAAGGCTATCGGGGGCGTTAGTTCCCTATGCTGCGAAAGATATTAAAGTGATTGTTGATATTAAAAGTAACCCGGAAAACGATAAGTTAGAATTTAAAAGAACATTTTATTATCAAACCAGAAAACCCTATACTTTTGTCTCTACATGGGTGCCCCAAGGAGGCAGTAAAGTGATCGAGTTTATGCGTTGGGGTCTAGGTTGGGAAATGAAATGTCATTTCCAAGATAATAGAGTTCACCTCGATCATGAGGCGTTTGTTTGGAAAATGGGGAGGCTTTCTATTCCATTTCCTATTCATTTGATGTTAGGAACTCCTTATGCCTATGAAGAGGCTGTGGATGATCAGAATTTCTCGATGTATTTTGAAATCATTCACCCGTGGTTTGGTAATGTGTTTGGTTATAAAGGTGACTTTTCTATAATAAAGAAAGTTAGCCATGACTAAGACGGTCCTTGTTTTAGGGGGGTACGGAACTTTTGGGCGACTTATTTGTCGAGAGCTTTCTAATCACTATCCAGTGATTATCGCGGGCAGAAACCTTCAAAAGGCAGAAAGTCTTGCGAATGAGCTTGGGCAATCTTCTGTTTTTCCTTTAGAATTTCGGTCTATCGATGCTACGACAATAGAGGCTAAGGCGTTAGCCGGCATTGACCTTCTAATTAATGCTTGCGGTCCGTTTCAAAGTTCTGATTATACCGTTGCCAAATGTTGCATCCAATCAAAAACACATTATATTGACCTTGCGGATGGCAGGACATTTGTCAGTCATATCCATTCCCTTGATGCGTTAGCAAAGGGTGCAGGTGTTAGTGTTATCAGCGGTGCAAGCACAGTACCAGCGTTGTCATCTGCCGTGATTGATTATTTTAATACAAACTATTTTTCTAACATTCATACACTGAAGTATGGCATTACACCTGGACAAAAATCACCCAGAGGTTTAGCAACTTCAAAAGCTATTTTAAGTTATTTAGGAAAGCCGATTCAATCAAGTCATCAAAATCGATACGGGTGGCAAGATCTTTATGTTGAAAATTATCCAGTACTGGGTAAGCGAATGATGGGAAATTGTGATATTCCGGATTTAGATTTATTCCCATCTTACTATTCAATTCCTGATATTCAGTTTTCAGCTGGAATGGAAAGTCGAGCATTGCATCTGGGTATATGGCTAACTTCGTGGTTCGTTCGATGGGGGCTGCCTATTAACCTTGAAAAGCATGCGTCAAGTTTACTTAAGTTAAGTCATTTTTTCGATATATTGGGTACGGATGCTGGTGGCATGCATATGCATTTAAAGGGAGTTGGGCATAACAATAAGGCGCTTAAGGCTCGTTGGTATCTGATTGCAAAAGAGGGTCATGGACCCCATATTCCCACGATAGCATCGATGATACTAACGCATAAAATTTTAAAGGGGCGTGATTGGAGCACGGGGGCGAAGCCATGTATGGGGATGATCACACTGGAAGAGTATTTAGGCATGCTGCAAGGCTATGATATTCACACCGAGTATCAACTTACGGATTAACGGGTCTCCAGGGTAAGAAGTCAAGGGGTGTAGTTTTGGACGGTGTTCACAAAGGCTTGAAGGTTTTCTATCGGCGTTTCGGGTAGTATTCCGTGCCCTAAATTGGCTATGTACCCAGGTTCAGGGTGCTGTTTTAGCATGCCAAGGGTAGCAGTTTCAATGTTTTTAGGGTTGGTTAGTAATTGCTGGGGAGCAAGGTTTCCTTGTAGGGTTATTTGTGGGCCTAGCAGTTGACGTGCATTCTTGATATTTTGAAATTCATCAAGCCCTAGAACATCGCAGTGACATTCATTAAGTTCTGTTAATGCAAGAGGAGGCATTCTAGCATAAAGAATGATCGGAAGGTTGTGTTTATACTTGAGAGTTTGAGTGATCCTTTTTAAGGGTTCTAATGAAAAGTATCGATAAGCATCAGGGGGTAAGAGGCTGGCCCAGCTATCAAAAAGCATGAGGCAGTCCGCGCCGCATTCTGCTTGATAGGATAAGTAATCAATCACCATGTCGGTTAGTTGTTGAATAAGCGTTTCAAGCTGTTTAGGTTGAGATTCGGTGGCGTTGATGGCAGCTTTGAATCCCTGTTTTCCTCGTCCCTCAATCATATAGCAGGCTAACGTCCAAGGTGATCCAGAGAAACCTATCAGTGGGACTGATAATTCAGGTTTAACCATGCGTATGGCTTGACCCACATAGCCTAAGTCTTGTTCCATGTCGGGCATGCCAATTCGAGCGTAATCAGCAGAGGTTCTGATGGGGGGAGATAAAATGGGGCCAATACCTTTTTCAAAGTGAACAGTTTGTCCAGCTGCATGAGGCAAGGTTAAAATATCTGAAAAAATAATGGCCGCATCAAACTGGAATTTCTTAATAGGAATTAGGGTTGCTTGACAGGCGAGCTCGGGTTGTTTGCAGAATGCCATAAAGTCGGGGCATTGTGCTCGCAGGGCTTGAAACTCAGGATCATACCTTCCTGCTTGGCGTAAAACCCAAACAGGAGGGCGATCGACAGGTTCTTGTCTAATGGCTTTTAAAAAGCGACTGGAGTGCATTATTGTAGTGATTGAATGAGGTTAAATTCACCTGCAAAGTGTAGGCCTATGATAGTAAATGAGATAATATAGGTTAAGATTAGACCGGGTTTGCCTCCCCATGTAACCAATTTAGCATCATCATGGGAGTCGTATCTGGCTTTCCAGACCATGGTTGCTGGAAGTATAGCATATAAAATAATGACCATGAGGCCGGCATATGAAATGGCTCGGGAAAACCCTCCAAAGAGTAGCGAAAAAACAAGAGGAGGTAAGAATGTTAGGGTTAAATTAATCATTCGGCCATGAGGGCGTTGGTGAAGTTTTAACCCATCATTGAGAAAGTCATAAAGAGCCAAAGTAATGCCTAGATAGGAGGTGACAATCGCAAAAAATGAAAAGGAATTGTTGAGTGTGCTAACATGAGCAATGTTCATATCTGTGCTAAGAACATTGGATAGCATTTCAAGGCTATTACTGCTTTTAGAAACTGCAATAAGTCCATGGGCTCCAGTTTGAGGAATAATGCTAAGAATCAAAAACTGCCAAACCAGATACATGGCCAGTGGAATGCAGCTACCTACAATGATGATTTTTTTAAGGCTAGGTAAATCATCGTTAAGATAGGTCCGTAAGCTAGGGAGTACGGGGTGACCGGCAAAGGCAGCTGAAATGATAGGAAGGGCTGCCAACAAGCTCAAGGGTTTGCCGGACGATAAGTTAGTTAGTGATGCATGTGGGCTGACGACAAAGATCATGGCTAAATATGAGGAGATCAGTCCGATCATCAAAATACGATTGATTCTATCTGTCCACGTAATCCCTGCAGCAGAAAAAGACCCGATGCTGATGATATAGATAAAGATGCAAATTGTTGACGATAGGTTGATATTAAAAGAGTGATTCAATGCGCTTCTAATTAATCCTCCGCCGCCAGATAAATAAGCAGTGCAAATGGAGTAGAATAAAATCAATGTGCACACCCAAGCGGTTGTTTCAGCAAAGATGCCTAGGTGAAGTCTGGACATGCTAATAATATTGGCAGAAGAGTCCTTACAATAAAGGCTAGCTTCCAACAATAAAAACATAGAATACATCATAAACAAAAAACAAAAAAGGAAGGCTCCTATACCAGGAAAAAATCCTCCAAGCCCAGCTGTGAAGGGTAACGCTAATAGTCCAGCCCCAATTGAGGTCCCAGCAAGCAGCATTGAGCCGCCTAGAAGTTTACTGTTCATGAAAATCCTATTTTGTTAAGCACGAAGGTATAGTATGGGGATAAACAAACTGTCTATCAAGTAATATCTCGTGCAACTATCATATTTATGCAGTACAATATTGAACATAGTTTTAAGGATTGTAAGTATTATTATGAAGGATATAAAGAAAGATACAATCAAGGGTGGAATCATCATTCTTGGGTTTGATTGTCGTGTTGATGACGTTTTCACAGAATAGTTTTGTTGCGAAGACATGCGTGTTCTAAAGAGGCGAGATGCTCGAGAGTGATGGCTCAATAAAGATGGTTTGATTAATCTTTGGGTTTTTGTTAGGAAGGTTTGGATGACGCATAAAAGGCATGAACATTTTATCTATCAAGAGTTATTACTCAGAGTTAGCAAAATATTGATTCATGATGAACGTTATTTTTTAGGCCTTTGTGAGGCTATTAATTTATTGAGTGTGAACAGATTGGATGAAACAAGCCCTTATTGGGATGATTTGGAGAGGGTGAGACATTTTCTTGATCGTGATTTTAGAGCGTATGAATTTTCAATCAATAATCCTGAAAAAGATGAGGCGAACTATCGAAAATTTTTAGCCTTTTGTTCCAAGACCCTGAGTACTCTTCAGTCTGATATGAGAAAATTGAGCTCGGAGTGTATAAAAAATCGGATCAAAGAACAGGTGCGGGGGCGTCTAAATCGTCATTTTCAGCAGCGTTTATTAAAGCAAAGGAAACCTCCTGAAATAGGTTGTCAGAGTCATACTGAGGATTGGTTGACCAGCATGATCAGGGAGCAATATCGTTTTGAGCAGGGAGTAGATTATAGGGCTGTTCAATCGGTCATTCATTCGGCCTCTTATGAATCATTAGGGCAGTACCTGCACCTGTCCTCATGGGGACTGGATGATTTTGTACAAATGATACAATCCTACCCTGACAAAGCAGATGATTTAATAAACTGTTTATTAGAGGAGGAAGATAATCAAGAAAGGAGGCATGTAAGCTTTTGGCAATCATTACAACTAGGGGCGACAGAAGTGCGAATGTTATCACTGTTGGTGCCATCATCTAGACTTCGGTTGCTGGATAAAATAAAAACAATACCCATTAAAGATCTGGTGCGGAAAGGGGCTGATATAGAGGCTTATTGTTTGCTTTTTGACAAGGATAAGAAGAAGTTTTTTCAACAACTAGATAGGTTTTTTGGTTATAAGTGGACCTTTTTAATTAACTCTGTCAGTGAGTTGAACTCACTTGTTAAGCATTATCCTATTAAACTGTTTTTAGATCGTTGTATTGAGGTTTTTGTCTGCGAATCCTCAAATTCTAGCATTAAAAAAGTTAAAGACTTCAAGCGAATTTGTTTAATACTGAAAGCTTACCCTGATTTTTCTGGGGTTATTTGGGAACAGCTGCATGAGAAAATGATGAAGTGCAAAGAATTATCCTTAATGATGATTTGGTTGGGTATGTTTCCACAGCGCATGGATTATATTTTGGATCAAATTGTGAGTAATAAGGTCTTTAAAAAATTATTCAAAACAACCCAGCAGATTAAGTTATGTGGGCCAAACTTATTGGGCAATAAAAAAGTTGTTGATTATATTTTTACTCTGCATGGTAATCAACGATACATGAAGACAATGGATGATCTAGAATATATTTTTAAAGCCCTTGATAATCGAGTAAAGCAAAAAAATGATAGTTGGAAGAAACAAAAGAAACTTGGGGTTAAGAAATATGCCGTGCATTGGTTTAAGCGCTTCGTAGATTCACCTGAAAGTTTTAAACGGTTATCTTTCATTGTTGGTAAAAAGCCAGAATATTGGGTTCCGTTAGAAGAAGAGGCTCGACAAGGCTTTTTAAGAGCTATGCTAGTTGACGCCGAAAGCTGTCAGCAATTATTGTCTTTATTGCCACAATGTACTCGAGATATTCAACAGTTCATGGTCTCGAAGGATTTGATTGTAAAAGTAGGTCTTAGTTTTTCTGAGACTGAAAAGGTTAGAGCCTTATTGGACCATGAATTTCAAGCTTCTTTTGATGCTCGGTTATTTGAAACTAAAATCATGCTTCCAAGATTAGATACCTTGGGTAAGATGCAATATGCGTGTAAGAATTATCCGGGTTTGAAAAAAGTTTTTTGGAGTTATGCTTCAGATTTTTTACGGTCTAGACAATGGAAGAGAGATGATTTAAAACAAGAGGGGTTATTTGAGAAAGATTTTTTCGGTCATTCAAGTCAAAGCAACGTAGTAAGATCTCTCAGTGTATTGGGTTATTTTGCTGAGAAACTATCCTTATGTTCAAGCCCACTGACATCACCCAAAAAAGCAACGTCCAATTGTTCAAGCGAGTCAAACTCTCCACGAAAAAGTATGTTCACTCTTCTTTAGATGCCTACATAAGTGCACATTGGGGGTTGATGTCGTGGGTGTTAATAGGTTTTTTGATTGTTTTTTTAGAGGTGAAGCAATATGGTTTTGAGCATCAAGAAAACCATAAGGACCAGTTGATGTGGGCAGTTAACGTTCATAATGCTAAAATTCTATTACATCAAGGCATTGAAGATAAGATTATCAAGGAGCTTGTGCCCAAGGTTAACTATAGAGTAAACTACCTGGAGAACAACTGTCGTCAGGTTATCATTTATGACCCTCAACATCGTCAACCCTCTTCGATTATCATGGAATGTTCAAGCAGCCTTTAAATCATCTGATCGATATGGCGTTGATTTAAATTATATTGACCTGTTAAAGCTCATTGCATCCATCTCTATGATTATTGATCATGTGGGGGCTTACTTTTTTCCTGAATACCCTGTTTTTAGGTTATTGGGCCGATTAGCTGCACCCATTTTCTTTTTTGTTGCAGGTTTAAATGTTTCGAGTCGCTTTAATGTTTTTATGCTGGTTTCAGGAACTTTACTCACCGTATTAACGTATCAAGTTGATGGGTATTTATTATTCAATATTTTATTAAATTTATTACTCATTCGGTATGCTTTTAACCATCGTTGGATGCAATTAATTAACCCTAAACGCCCTGAAGTTTTTTTCCTGATATGTATTTTGGGTAATGCTATTGTGATGAATTTCCTGGAGTATGGTTTATTAGGTTGGTTAATCGCATGGTGTGGGTATTGGATAAAAAAGGGAGAGATAAAGGATGGTTGGCTTTTGTGGTTATCATTATGTATCTTTTTTGTTTTTAACATTCTAGCTTTTTCGGCCAGTGGCACTACGTTAAATGTTTGGGGGTGTGTGATTGAAGTTGTCACCTTGCATCAGTTGATGTTACGGTATCAATCAACGTGGAAATGTCCCTGCCCACGGTGGGTTTTGATATTTGCGCGGAATACTTTGTGGGTTTATGTTATTCATTTATCCGGAATTAAGATTTTCTACTATTATGAGTACATATTAAATTAAATACACATGAATTAAATGGGAGTTATGTATGGCTAAAATTTATAGCATTGAAAGTAATCAACTTAAAGAGTGGATGGAGTCAGGTAAAGTAGAATTAATTGATGTTCGTAATTTAGACGAATACGATGCCATGAATATTGCAGGATCCAAGTTAAAGCCTGTTAATGAAGTTAGCTTAGATGATATTGAGTGTACTGATGATCCGGAGGTTAGGCTGGTGATACATTGTCGCTCTGGGAAAAGATCAATGATGGCCTGTCAGCAGCTTATAGCAGAGGGTTTATCGAAAGATGTTTGGAACCTTGAGGGTGGGATTTTAGCGTGGTCTACCACAGGTTTTCCAGTTCAAGGTAAAGACTTGGCTTCTTAGTCTTTCTTTTTTAAAAGCGGCATTAGAAACTTCCCTGTGTGTGATTCTTTGGTAGCAGCTATCTTTTCGGGCGTTCCATTGGCCATAATGGTTCCCCCGCCGTTACCACCTTCAGGCCCAAGGTCTATCACCCAGTCAGCACATTTTATAATGTCTAAGTGGTGTTCAATGACAATGATCGTGTGGCCTTGATCTCTTAGGCTCGTTAGCACAGAAAGAAGTTGCTTAACGTCATGAAAATGTAGTCCAGTTGTGGGCTCATCCAAAATATATAGGGTTTGCCCTAAAGCTCTTTTTGATAGTTCTCGGGAGAGCTTAATGCGTTGCGCCTCGCCTCCTGAAAGGGTTGTTGCACTTTGTCCTAATTGAAGGTAGCCCAGTCCTACTGCCTCTAAGGTGCTTAGTTTTCTGGAAATACTGGGGATTGCAGAGAAGAATTTTTTAGCCTCTTCGATGGTCATGCTTAAAATATCAGCAATGGTTTTGCCTTTGTATTGAACAGTTAACGTTTCACGGTTGTATCGCTTTCCACTGCATTGGTCGCAGGTAACATAAACATCTGAGAGAAAGTGCATTTCGACAGTAATCACACCATCCCCATGACAGGCTTCGCATCGTCCGCCAGAAACGTTAAAGCTAAACCTTCCAGGAGTGTAACCTCTTGACCTGGCTTCTTGAGTGCCAGCAAATAATTCGCGAATAGGGGTGAATAATCCAGTATAGGTCGCAGGGTTAGATCGGGGAGTTCGCCCAATGGGACTCTGATCAATATCAATGACCTTATCGAAATAATCTAACCCTTCAATTGATTTGAAGGCGCCTTGTTGTACTCGGTTGGCGCGGCTTAATGCATTAAGAGCGGCGGGGTAAAGAGTATCATTAACTAAGCTTGATTTTCCTGACCCAGACACCCCGGTGACACAAGTCAATAGCCCAACAGGAAACGATGCATTCACGCTTTTTAGGTTGTTGGTTGTCACTTCTGTTAAGGTAATAAATTGATCCTCTTTTAGAGGAAGTCGTTCAGTAGGTACCGGAATAGTTAACGTTTGGTTGAGGTATTGGCCCGTGAGTGATTCTTTGCAGTTTTGAATGGTTTTCGGGGAGCCTTGGGCAACGACCGTTCCCCCGTGGATGCCTGCATAAGGGCCTATATCAATGACGTGGTCAGCTTGTCGCATGGTGTCTTCATCATGTTCTACAACAATGACAGTATTGCCCATGGTTTTGAGTTTAACCAAGGTATCAATCAGTCGTTGGTTGTCTCTTTGGTGGAGGCCAATGGAGGGCTCATCAAGAATATACATCACGCCAACAAGGCCAGACCCAATTTGACTGGCAAGTCGGATGCGTTGCATTTCACCCCCTGAAAGGGTTTCAGCTTGACGTCCCAGGCTTAAATAATTCAGTCCGACGGATTGAAGGAATTGTAATCGATTGAGAATCTCATTGAGAATAGGGGGGGCTATTTCAGCTTCAGGGCCAAAGAGAGCAAGGTTGGAGAAGTGATGTTGAGCTTCATCGATAGATAGTTCTGTTATGGTAGAGAGTGTGTCCTTACCAACTTTCACGCAGCGTGCGGATTTGTTGAGTCTTGAGCCTTGACAGGAAGGGCATTTGCTAAAAGTTATTAAGCGACCTAACTCCTCTTTAATGGAATCTGATTCTGTTTCTTCATAACGGCGTTGGAGGTTGTTGAGTACTCCTTCAAAAGGCTTAATTCTAGTGATCATTCTTCCTTTGAGGTTAGAGTAATGAAGGGGAACTCGTTTTTTTGAACCCCGGAGAATCATGGTTTGAATGGTTTCATCCAGTTCATTCCAAGGGGTGGTTAATGAGAATTCGAAGTGTTCAGACAAAGAGGTGATGATTTGATAATAAAATTTATGTTGCTTGTTCCACGCATAGAGTGCACCAGATTCCAGCGATAATGAGGGGTTTAAAATGACTTTTTCAGCATCAATATAGCGAGTCATTCCTAGGCCATCACAATCTGGACATGCTCCGTGAGGGCTATTAAATGAAAATATCTTGGGCTCCAATAAAGGGATGCTGTAATGACAGATAGGGCAAGCATGTTGAGTTGAAAAAACGATATCTTTGGATTCATCCATAAGGTTTACGATAAGGGTACCTTTGGTTAGACTGATAGCCATTTCAACGGATTCAGCTAAACGCTGTTGGTGTTCATGTTTAACTTTTAGTCGATCAATGATAACTTCTACGGTGTTTTTTTTGTTTTTATCCAGTAAGAACTTGTAATCTAGTTCTTTTATTTCGCCGTTAACTCTTAATCGAATGAAGCCTTTACGTTTGAGTTCATCTAAAATTTCTGAGTGCTCTCCCTTTCTATCAGAAATAATAGGGGCGATGAGCATTATTTTTGCATCTTTTTCTAGGTTAAGTATAGCATCAACAATTTGTGAGATGCTTTGTGCTTTTAGGGGTTTTTGGTGATCGGGACAATAAGGTGTGCCTGTTCTTGCGTAAAGTAAGCGAAGGTAATCATAAATTTCGGTAATGGTTCCTACGGTAGATCTAGGGTTATGAGAGGCTGATTTTTGCTCTATGGAGATGGCCGGAGAAAGGCCCTCAATCAGCTCAACATCGGGTTTTTCCATCACCGATAGAAATTGTCGAGCATAGGTCGACAAAGACTCTACGTATCGACGTTGCCCTTCTGCATACAAAGTATCAAACGCTAGAGAAGATTTTCCAGATCCCGATAGGCCAGTAATAACGATCAGTTGATCTCGTGGAATCGTAATATCAATGTTTTTTAGATTGTGGGTTTTTGCCCCACGGATAACAATGTTGTTCATAACTCAATATTGTACTTAATTGGTTATAAAAGGCTACTATAAACGTTGAATTTTATTGGATGACTGAGCTTCAACTTAGACCCTTGTTATGACAAAGGTCTACTGATCCATCTGGAACCATCGTGGTCTGGGGTTTACTCCACAGGGTTTGGGTTTGTAGAGTTGTTGTTTTCATTCTCTGGTGCTGCTTTGTTATCTTGAGAGAGAGTGAACGGTTTTAGTACGGTTGATGCGTATAAATTCATGGATTTCAAATACCCTTGAAAGTCAGTGAAGCTAGGGTATGTTGTCGGCGCATGATCGAAAACATTCTTCCCTAAAAAAGCAAACATATTCAATGATATGATGGTATTGATGGGGGTGAGGATATAATTAACATAGTTGATTGTGGTCATTATTATTAAGGCTTCATGGCCGAGTAGTTCGATAGTTGGAGCACCAAAGGTGGAGATGAATATTATGATTAATATCGGAGTTGCAATGAGAGTCATTAGAGGAATGCTGTTTAAGTAATTCTCCAACAGTCTATCAACGGCTTCTGGCATCACCGCTATAGAAGCAAGTGAGAGTAGCCCCCAGGTAAATATTACCGGGCTATAAAATACATAGGATACCGGTATAAAAAGAGGTAAGGCTAGTAAGACAATCATTCCAATATTATAAGGTTGTATATTCTTGAAAAAGAGATAAGCATGGATCGTCATAGCGGTACCTAAGATAATGTAGTTGTAAGAGGCAAGGTAGAGCGTGATGATTGAAGTCAATATGAGAAGGTTTAATTTCCCATGAGGCATATTATCCCATGGAGCTGTAAGGTTTTGGTAGAATTCAGTGAGCTTTTTGCGATCGAAAGTAGTGTTGAATGCAGGGAGGCAATATTCAACGATGAAATAAAGAAGAGCATAAAAAATAGAGGAGGACATCGATTGATTGGGTCCTTGATTGATACAAGCATACCTTTGATATTGGCTTTTACTGATAAAGTCGGTGATGCGGTCAGATATTGAAAGATAGGGGCGTGCTTTTGGATATAAGTCATCTTCTGTTGCTATGTTTGAATCTGTGGCAAACGTGCGGATTCTTTTCTTTATTTTGTCCAATGTACGACAATACTCATGAAAAGATACGGTGTGCGTTAATGATGCTGTTTGTGGATGATAAGCGGTCTTTTCTGGGGAATGATTGAGTATGGGCTCAAGAATGTTATAGACTTCTGTTTTGTCATAGTTTTCTAACGCTCTGTCCTCTGACATAAATGTAGCTATGCCGTCTGGTGTCCAATCCAACGGCCAGGATTGTTGAAAGTCTGTTGCAATGAGGAAGGCCCAAGTGGTAGGTTTTAATTGAGAGACGGTGGTGTGGCTCCTTAGTCGCTGTTTTAAGCTATATTTCAGTATATTAAACACATCATTATAATCTTGCGCCTGATATGATGATGACCCTTTAATAGACATCTTGAGAAAATGTATCAGTGTCTCAGGATTAATGTTAAAGAATAGCACATTTTCATCTTTCATGACGCCTACATCTGCCTGGGTCGTTGTAGTGATTACATCATGGTTGTATCCATAAGTTGTGTCTTCAGTGACATCACATAAAATTGGAAGAAATCCATACATGGCACTATTTTTCAGTGACATAGATTCTTTTTGGTTCAGGTCAGAGATCTGGGGTTTAGAATTCAATATCTTTAAAAGGTTCGTGTTTATGAAATAGTCTTGTAAATCCATATCATTGAAGTATTGTGAAGAAGATCCGCGGCTTTCTTCAATTTGACTACATAGGTATCGAGTGATGTTTGCTAAAGCAGGTGTTTGGATGTTGGTGTTATAGCTGTTGGCAAAAGATATAATATTAGTAATGGCTCTAATAAAAAAAGAACGTTCTCTATTTGACAATGCTTCGAATTGAAAATTATAGTGTAAAATATTGTGGATAATAGGGGACGTCATGATCTGATGTACCGTGTCATTATTAAGGTTTTTTAAAGCTGGGTTTAATTCATAATTCCTATCTTTTGAAGGACCCTCAAAGATTAACAACAAAATTATGTCAAAAATAGTAACATTAATGGTAGGTGGTTTTTTCATTATAATAGTTTTAGTATCCCTCTCAATATGATCGGTTACAGCATTTATTTGAATATCCTGGCTAGGACATAGAACTAATATGTTATCCGACAAAAGACCTGACCTAAGAAGATGAGTAAACCATTGTTTATTTATAATATAAGCATTAAATGGGCCTAGTCTGAAGGCTTCTAGGGTCTTATCTATCATTAATTTGGTTAGTTTTTGTTTTTGCTCTGAAGAGAGTAGGGTGATGATCTCTGGGAGATCTATTGATCTTACCATGATTTTTTCTAGATTATCGGATATACTCTTAAGCTTGATTGCGGCTTGTTCTGTCAAATATGTACTGGGGTCTATATTGATACTAGGATCTTTAGAGCGCATCTTATGTTGGGCTTTTCTAGATAGTGAGAAAAGAGCGAGGCTACCAAAAATATTATTTTGGAAGTTATCAGTTGCATTCTGTAAATCGGTGTTGTCTTGCGATAGGTGTTGGAAATCACGGATGTCTTTTTCAACTTGACGGTATAGGAATTGAGTGATTTTTTCTAAGGCAGGTGTGTAGAATTCGATGTTATAGTGGTCTCCAAAGGCTATAATATTACTGATAGCTCTAATAAAAAAATCACGCTCTCTAGGTTCTAAACTTTCGAAATCAAAATCATAGCTTAAAATCTTCTCGATAAGAGGGGTATCAATGATGTCAGTTACCTCATTAGTCGTAAGGTTTGCTAACTCTGGATGTAATTGATACGTCTCTTGAAGTGGTTTGCCCATATAGATTAATCTTACAGAAGGAGATACCTTAATTTTAGGGGTATTTTTAGCGCCATCAAACTTGGATATTATAGACTCTATTTGTGAGTCCTGGTAGGGACATAGAGATAATATATTATTGTAACTAAGGGGAGATTTAACAAGATTATTCAACCATTCGGAATTGGTACAATAATATGTTGTTTGATTGTCAGCGAAGGTTATCAGGGCTCTATCTATCATCAAATGGGTTAGTTGATGTTGTTTCTCTGGAGAAATGTAGGTAAAAATATCGTGGTGATCTATTGATTTTGTCAGTATGTCCTCTAAATTTTCGGATAAAATATTTATTTTGGTGATAACTTCTTCTGAAAAAGATTCACTAAGATATCTAAAAGGTTTTTTTTGTGTAGCCAGGATGCTAAAAAGATTATTTTGGAGATTGTCGGTTGCCCTTTTAATCGTTTCATTATCTTGTAAAAGACTTCTTAATTCACTGAGGCTATCATCAATTTTTTTAAGCTTGCTAACAAGGGGCCATTCATTCGGGTGCACCAAATCGGCTTCAATAAGGTCAGAGCGAGGCATGATGTCTCCAATTTAATTAATTCTAGTTTATTTACTTACAGTTATTTTCGGATAATAAAGACTTTATTGCAAGGCAATGCTGGTTTTTTTTGTTTTAATTATAATTATTAGATACTTGTGTCGTATTGTTTATGTCTTGGTTGGGCTGTCTTTTTCATGAGGTATGTTAAAAGGCTCTTCGGTCTGAGGTGGAGTTTTTTGCCCACGAGGTAATGTGACTTCAGGTAAAGAGGTTTGTATTAAATCTAGTAGCGGAAATACTATTTCTGTGCGATCGAGAAGAAGCGCGCGAGAAGGAGGCCAAAGTAGAGGCGGCCTGAATACGTTTAAAACGTTAGTTTGTTCAGTATAAAGGGTTTTAGCTGAATAGATGGCAAGATTGCTGAGTATAACCATGTTAAAGATGGGGGTTGCAGGGAGGATTACAGTTGTTATGAAGTTATACGTTATAAGCGCGGAGAAAGGAATGGACCCTGGAATAAATAAAAAGGCTATGACTAGAGACCGTATTACGTTCATGCCAACGAGTCTAATGAGAGCTTCGGAGAAGTCTTGTATGTTAATGATGATTTGATCAACCACTCGTGGAGCAAATTCAATGAAACTCAATAGGTAAATTGCACTCATGGGTATAGGGTTGAATCCCAAGAATAGAATGAATCCCAGTAGGTATAAACTGTTTAAAAAATGTATGATGAGTGTGATCTTTTTCAAAGACTTCGAAGAGTCTGTTCGATCAGATGATAGATTCAATGCAGGAAAGAGGGTGTTGAGAATGGTATCAGTGGTATAATCTAAGCATGAGTATGGAGCGGCTTGAGTTGGTTTTATAGGTGCTTCTAACATTTTATTTCTCATTAATACTATTTCCCATTGATAACAAGCTTTGGTTTTGGTGTCAAGGTTTCATTGGAATATCTGGGTTTTTATAAAAGGCTCAATGGGTTGGTTGAGTTTGGTGCACAGAGTGTTTAGAATAGTTGATAAATTGGAGTACAGTTTGAAGCCATTGGTTAAATGTATTGACTATTTAGACCCTATGGAGATTCTATCTGCCCTGAATAAGAATGATGTCATTTTTTTTGATAGTTCAATGAATTCTGCTTCTTTGGGTCGTTATAGTTTTATTGCTCTCGATCCTTTTTCTACTCTGCAGTATCGTCATGACAAGGTTGTTTTTGATGGTCAACCATTGGAAGGGGTTTTTGTTTTTGAGTGGTTGTCTAAGAAAATGAAAGCCATGCCTATGGAAGCCCACGATGAATTACCACCCTTTCAAGGGGGTGTGGCAGGGTTGTTCTCATACGATCTTGTAAGAAGTTTAGAGAAGCTTCCTCATCAAGCAATCGATGATAAGGGTTACCCTGATATGGTGTTGGGTTGGTATGACCTTGTCATAGCGTTTGATCAGGTAGAAAAGAAGGCTTTTATTTTTTCATCAGGCTTGCCAGAAAGGGAGGGAAAGCAGCGGTTAGATCGAGCAGAAAAAAGGTTAAAGCAATGTTTACAATGGGTTAAGGATCTCAACCCTTTACCCCTATCTAAAAAGACGAAGGTGGGTAAGATTGTAAGCAATCATTCTAGAGAAAGTTATATTGAAGCTGTTAACAAGGCCAAAAATTATATTGTAGAAGGTGACATTTTTGAGGTTAATTTGTCCCAAAGGTTTTCTGCAAAGATAAGTTCAGACGTCGATCCCTTAGCTATTTATGATACATTGAGATCAGTGAATCCCGCTCCTTTTTCGGGGTTTGCTCGATTGGGAGATACGGTGATTGCCTCGAGTTCTCCTGAAAGGTTTTTAAAAGTTGAAGGTAGGTACGTAGAGACACGTCCTATTAAAGGAACGATGAGGCGGTCAAGGTGCCTTGTAGAGGATGCAGTATTAGCTCAACAACTCCATGCTAGTGAAAAGGATCGAGCAGAAAATACCATGATTGTAGATTTAATGAGGAATGACTTGAGTCGTGTGTGTAAGCCGTACTCCATTAATGTGCCGCAACTATGTAAAGTGGAGGGTTTTCAAACAGTGCATCATTTAGTTTCAGTGGTTGAGGGTTGTTTAGAGGATGATAAGGATCCTGTTGATTTGTTGCAGGCGTGCTTCCCAGGGGGGTCTATTACAGGGGCGCCAAAAATAAGGTCGATGGAAATTATCGATGAGCTTGAGGGCAGTCGAAGGGGGCCTTATTGTGGAAGTTTGGGTTACCTGGGCTTTGATGGGGCCATGGATACCAATATATTAATTCGAACCTTGGTTTTTAAGGGTAACGAAATTACTTTTCAAGCGGGTGGTGCGGTGGTATTGGACTCTAACCCAGAAGAAGAGTACCGTGAAACAATATTGAAGGCTGAGGCTTTAGTAAGGTCTTTAACCGGAGAAAAGGTGTCGCATGATCTTATTGATTGATCATTATGATTCATTTGTCTATACCTTGGCTAGATATATCAGAGAGCTGGGTTATGAAGTTGTTGTTTCTCGAAATGATGTCATTAATATTAAAGAAGTAGCTGAGCAGTTGCGCCCATCGCATATTATTTTATCTCCTGGGCCTTGCACCCCTAATGAGTCGAGTGTGTCATTGCAACTGGTGGAAACTTTAGCCCCCTCTATTCCCATTTTGGGAGTTTGTTTGGGGCATCAGATTATTGGTCAAGCCATGGGGGGGAGGGTTGTTAAGTCAGTTCAGCCGATGCATGGTAAAAAGTCTACTGTTTGGCATGATGGAAGAGGGTTGTTTGAGGGTATGATGAACCCTTTGAGTGTGGCTCGGTATCACTCTTTGGTGGTGGATCATCAAACCTGCCCCAAAGAATTGGAAATTCATGCGTTAAGCGATGAGAAGGAAATCATGGCTATCAAGCATAAGGTCTACCCCACCTACGGTGTTCAGTTTCATCCAGAATCTATCCTAACTTGCCAGGGCTTTGAGTTATTAAGAAGGTTTATTTTTTCTACCGCGTTGGTTGCGTAGGGAATTAAAACTTACGCTGTTGTAAAAAAGAAGCTAATTGAATCAAACTGGTGGTGTCTTGATCAACAGATTTCATTAACGTGACAAACTCTTCTAGAAGTTCAGACGCTATTGCTTGGCTATCATCGAGGCCTTTTTGTAAGTAAGGTTTATGACACAGATCTTGAAAACTTTCTTGACGAGGATTTTTGAAAAAGTTTTTTAGGGAGGTTTTTTCTTCAGGAGAGGCATAGCGGTAAGCTTGGATGATGGGCAGTGTGGGTGTGCTGCTAAACCAGTCATCTCCGTTGTTTTTATCAAGGTGTTTGTTGTGAAGGTTATAATCCAGGCAGTCATCAATGATCTGATAAGCCATGCCTAGGCAGAAACCCGCTTTTTTCCATTGAACTTGAGAGTCCGTTTGGCTGATTAGGGCGCTTGTTTCCATGGCGGCGGAAAATAGGGTGGCTGTTTTACCTTGAATGATGGTAAAGTAATCATCCTTACTGAGTTGTATGTTAGTTGTTTGAGAGCTTTGAAGAAGTTCGCTTTCGACAATTTTACATGAGGCTTGCGCTAAGATCTTGGTGGTTTCGGGGTGTTGTAATTCAGCAATGATTTTGAATGCCAGGGCATAGATATAGTCTCCTAAGAGGATGGCTTGATGATTGCCCCATATCGTGTGGTGGGTGGTCTTTCCTCGGCGTTTTTCAGATTTATCTAGAACATCATCATGCAGTAAGGTTGCGGTATGAATAAGTTCGATGATTGCGGCTAGTTTTTCATGTTCCTTGGTCACTTTTTGCTGAAAGGATTGGGCGGTGAGGAGTACTAGAGTGGGTCTGATGCGTTTGCCTTGACTTCCAAGCATGTAATCACACATGTTTTTGAGGGTCTCAGTATCTGTTTTACAGTGCTGTGCAATTAATGTGTCCATGTTTTTAAGGTGTGTTGAGACGGGTTCTTTAATCTCAGAATAAAGCATGTTTTTATACCTGGAAATGACACTAGTAAGCTTAGCAAGTTTGTGGATAAACGCAAGATAAATCATAATCTCTGTATAAAATGATAAAAACCAGTTGCGATCATATACTTAGTGTGGCAGTATAGGTGACTTATTTAAATTAATGGTTTTGGAGGCACGAATATGTATGCCATTATTAAGACAGGGGGGAAGCAGCTTAAGGTTGCCAAAGACTCTGAATATATTATTGAAAAGGTCGATGTTGAGGCAGGAAAAAAGTTTGCTTTGACGGAGATTCTCTTAGTGGTTGATGGTGAGACAATTAAACTCAAAGATAAATTAGCCAAATCAAAAGTTGAGGCGGAGGTCGTTGAGCATTTTCGTGGAGACAAAATTGTTGTGCGTAAATTTAAGCGTAGAAAAAATTATTCACGTGTTCAAGGGCATCGTCAGTCATTAACACGTATTCGTATTACTGAAATTGCATAGAGGTTAGATATGGCTCATAAAAAAGCAGGTGGTAGTTCCAAGAACGGTCGCGATTCCAATCCTCAGTACCGGGGTGTTAAACGGTACGATGGAGAAAAGGTCATTGGCGGCAATATTCTAGTTAGACAATGTGGAACTAAGTTTCACCCAGGTGATAACGTTGGTTTAGGAAAGGATTATACTTTGTATGCTCTTTCTGAAGGTTATGTTAAATTTATTAAGCGAGGACCTCGCCGCGACCGCCGTACTTATGTGAATGTTGTGGTTGATGGGGCTGCTGCAGCCTAACTCATGGATTTTATTGATGAAGCCATTATTGACGTGTCAGCGGGAAATGGTGGTCATGGGTGTTTAAGTTTTCGTCGCGAGCGTTATGTTGCTAAAGGCGGACCTGACGGCGCAGATGGAGGCAATGGCGGTGATGTTTATTTAAAGGCATCAACAGCACTGAACACTCTTTATAGCTTCCGATTTACTAAGCGCTTTCGTGCGGATAATGGTGTTTCAGGTCAGGGTAAAGATTGTCATGGTCGCAATGGCCAGGATTTAGTGATAGAAGTTCCAGTTGGGACGTGTGTTTATTTAGAGAACCCAAGAACATTGGTTGAAGATCTTTCTAAAGAGGGACAATTAATAAAAATTGCTGAAGGAGGGGTAGGAGGTCTAGGTAATGCTCACTTTAAGTCATCGATTCAAAGAGCCCCGCGAAAAACAACCCGAGGAAGTGAGGGTGAGAGCTTACGTCTTTACCTTGAGTTAAAAGTGCTCGCTGATATTGGCTTGTTGGGTTTTCCTAATGCGGGTAAGTCAACTTTGTTGGGGTGTTTATCAGCGGCTACGCCAAAAATTGCTAATTACCCATTCACAACGATTAAACCTCAGTTAGGGGTGGTGGTTATTAATCACTCCAATAGCATGGTGATGGCGGATATTCCTGGTTTGATTGAGGGGGCTTCGGAAGGAACGGGTTTGGGTATTAGGTTTTTGAGGCACATAGCTCGTTGTCGTTTTTTATTGCATTTAATTGATGGGGACCAATCTGTTGAGGGTGTTGTTAAAAGTTACCATACGCTGAGAAAAGAATTAAAGCAGTACGGAGAAGAGGTCAGTCAAAAGCCAGAACGAATCGTTATAACCAAGCAAGATTTATTTGATGAAGATCATTTTCAGGCTATTAAAGCGGCCCTGGGCCAAGACGTCCGGTCTGTTGCTATTATGAAAAAAGAACAAGCTAAAACCTTTAAGTACTGGCTTTGGGATCAGTGCGAAAAAGAGAAAGGATAAGAGGTTTTTACGCGGCCTTTTCATTGGAAACAAGCTGAGCATGCAGTCTAGATTTTAAACGAGCAGCTTTGTTTTTATGAATGAGTCCTTTGGATGAAGATGAATCAAGTTTTTTGCAAAGTGCTTGAAAATCATTGAGGAGTTTTGGTTCTTTTTTGCCTTTGTTTTCTTCTAGGAGCAATTTAAACTTTTTTAAGTATGTGCGCATTCTTGAGCGAAGGCCCATTTTATTTTGACGCTTACTTTCAGCTTGTCGAACACGTTTTTTTGCTTGCTTGGTATTAGCCATAAGTTTTTCCATTTGGTTAATGAACGCTAAACTATCTCATTAATTAAGGATAAAATCAATCTTTTTCTTGAGTTAGAGGTAAAATATCCAGTTTTTATGGAGATAACTGTTATTAGGTTGTCAAAATCATTCGGCATGAGGGTCTATCAAGGCAAGGAGGTTAAGAAAGAGGTGATCATGAGGTGTGTACTATCGCTTGATCACTGAAGGGTCAAGTTTTAAGTCAGAAGGGGTTGAAGCGAGGTGCTAGGTTCTATAAAAATATTATTTAAGACCGTAAAACTTAATCAATAGTATGGATTTTATGAAAAAAATTTGTTTTTGTGCTACAATGAGTATATGACAAGTAATAATTGGAGAATTTAAGATGTCTGATGACGATAAAAAGGAAAGAGAAAAGGATACAACCCAAGAGGAACCTTCTAAGAAGACAACGACATGGTCTATGGTTATTCGGTTGTTGAGTAAGTTATTTCCGAAGCCTAACATGGTGCTGTTTAAGCCACCGACGCTTAAAACACTTCGGCGCAAAGCAACGGATGAAATTAAAAAGGCTGAAACAAAACAAGGTATGCGCCAAAGTAAAGGTGAAGAGGTGTCGGTTTATGATAAGGATGAGAACAGGGATGGTGTTAACGATAAGCACCAAAAAGAAGGACAAGGACCTGATGAAAAACAAGAAGATGAGAAGGCAAAAGAAAGTAATATTAGACCCGATTAGAAGGAATGCGTTAATTTTTTCATTATAGGTTCGTTAACCCCTTTCAATGGTGGGTGTGCTTAATATCTAGGGAGCGAAGAAGAGTTCTGACTGCTTTCAAGGTTAATCTCAGCAAGGAAAGGATCGGAATTTGTTTTTGTGGGGGTTTTTCTTAATTCATTCTTGAAAAAAAATAAAAAATATGTTCTTATATGGCTCAAGTAGGGTATTGATATGAATGAACGCAAAACCATTGAAAAAGCGGTTAATGCAGAATACAAACATGGTTTTATTACGGATGTTGATCAAGACACATTTAAACCGGGCCTAGATGAATCTGTGATTCGTGCTATTTCGGCTAGAAAGTCTGAGCCTGAATTTTTATTAGAATTTAGATTGAAGGCTTATCAGCATTGGAAAACTTTAACACCTCCAGACTGGGCAAAGCTGAATATTAGTCCGATTGATTATCAGGCGATTAGTTATTTCTCTGCGCCTAAATCATTGAAAGACCAGCCCAAGAGCCTCGATGAAGTTGACCCTGAGTTATTACGGACGTATGAGCGCTTAGGAATTCCTTTGCATGAGCAGAAAATGTTGGCAGGTGTGGCGGTAGAGGCTATTTTTGATAGTGTTTCTGTGGCCACAACATTTAAAGAAAAATTATCGAAAGCTGGGGTCATTTTTTGTCCTTTCAGTGAGGCTGTTGAAAAACACCCAGACCTAGTTAAAAAATATTTAGGCTCGGTGGTTCCCTACAGAGATAATTACTTTGCTTGCTTGAATTCAGCGGTCTTTAGTGATGGTTCATTTGTCTTTGTTCCTAAAGGTGTGCGCTGTCCGATGGAATTATCAACTTATTTCCGCATTAATGCTCAAAATACCGGGCAGTTTGAACGAACTCTTATTATTGCCGAAGATGATAGCTATGTGAGTTATCTAGAAGGTTGTTCAGCCCCTATGAGAGATGAAAATCAATTGCATGCTGCGGTGGTGGAATTGGTGGCTTTAGATAGAGCAAAAATTAAATACTCAACGGTGCAGAATTGGTACCCGGGTGATGAAAATGGGGTGGGCGGAATCTACAACTTTGTGACGAAGCGGGGGTTGTGTCAAGGGCATTCTTCTAAAATATCCTGGACCCAAGTTGAAACAGGTTCGGCCATTACTTGGAAATACCCTGGCGTTGTGCTGAAGGGGGATCATTCAGCGGGTGAGTTTTACTCGGTTGCCTTGACTCGCTATCATCAGCAAGCAGATACCGGTAGTAAAATGATTCATTTGGGTAAAAATACTTCGTCTAGTATTATTGCAAAAACCATTTCTGCTGGCCAATCTAGTGCGGCTTATAGGGGGCTGGTCAGGGTGGCGCCCACAGCCAAAGGTTCGCGTAATTTTACACAATGTGATTCACTGTTATTGTCAGATACCTGTGCCTCACACACGTTCCCATATATTGAGGTCAATCACTCTGATGCTCAGGTAGAGCATGAGGCTTCAACGACTAAAATTAGTGAAGATGAATTATTTTATTGTTTGCAACGGGGGATTCGTCAAGAGGAGGCGGTGACCTTGATTGTGAATGGGTTTTGTAAGAAAGTTTTTAAAGAGCTACCGATGGAGTTTGCGGTGGAGGTTCAGAAATTGTTAGAAATTAGTTTAGAAGGTAGTATTGGATAATGTTAACGATTAAAAATTTACACGTAGAAGCAGAAAAAGATAGCCCTATTTTAAACGGACTTTCATTGAAGGTTAACCCAGGTGAGGTGCATGCTATTATGGGGCCTAATGGCTCAGGTAAGAGTACGTTGGCCAATGTGATAGCGGGGAAAGAAGATTACCAAGTCACACAGGGAAGTCTGATGTTTCAAGGGAAAGATTTAAATGATATGAGTCCCAATGAGAGGTCTTTAGCGGGTCTGTTTTTGGCTTTTCAGTACCCTGTGAGCATTCCTGGGGTGACGAACATCGGTTTTTTACAGAGTATCGTGAATCAGCATGCTAAGGCAAAGGGAGAGCCTGAAATGGATGCGCTTGATTTTCTCAATGAGGTCAAGAAATATGTTAAGCAGGTGGGGTTGGATGAATCCTTTTTGTATCGAGGGCTAAATGATGACTTCTCCGGGGGTGAGAAAAAGCGTAATGAGATTTTACAAATGCTGATGTTAAAGCCTTCCTTGGTTATTTTAGATGAAATCGATTCGGGTTTGGATATTGATGCATTGCAATCGGTAGCAGAAGGAGTCAATCAACTAAGAAGCGAAGAAAGATCCTTTGTCATTGTGACTCATTATCAGCGTTTATTAGAGCATATCAAGCCTGATTATGTTCATGTTATGCATCAAGGAAAATTGATTCGTTCAGGTGATGCCGCTCTGGCTTTAGAGCTAGAAGAGCGGGGTTATGGTTGGTTGAGTGAAGATGAAAAGGGGTAGGGTTGAGGTGTTAGCTGATCAGGTTATCCATCAAGATTACTATGCGCGTTTTACTGAGAAGGGCTTGCCTAAACGAGTCGATGAGGCCTGGAGATATAGTCGTGCAGACTGGCTCGGTCAATCTTCTTGGGCAATACCCGAGATGGATGAAAAGTTTCAGCAAATAGAGGGGCCTGGTGGAGTTCTTCACTTTGCTAAGGGTCAATGTCAATGGACTCAATTGCCGGAAGGAGTTTCGCTAGAAGTGACGGACCATATGGGTTGGAGGGCTTCAGATATCAAGGATTCATTGGTCGACCTTATTCAAGCAATCACCCCTGTTGTGTATGTTCTTAAAGTCAGCTCTGGTGTTAAGGTTAAAACTCCTATTAGTATTAAGATTTCCAATGATCAGTCACACATTTTAATGCCAGTTATGTTGCAAGTTATTTGTGAAGAAGGGGCTGAATTAGTGATTCAAGAGAACCTTGAATTGCAGAAAGGTGCTGCCATGATGATGGTTCAGGCTACTGTGGCAAACCGTGCAAATTTGAAGTGGGCGCGGTTAGATGGTGTTAGCAATGGGGCTTATGCCTTAAGGTATTTGCATGCAGAAGTTGCAGAGAAAGGTTTTTTCGAGCAAGGTCACTTAGGGGCTGTTGCGGGTCAGGTGAAGTCTCTATCCCAGATCGATTTGATGGGAGAGAACGCCAAAGCCAATTGTTTAAGTGTTGCCTTATCTAGAAACAAAGAGATTGTAGATCATCAAACCACTATTCGGCATCAGGCGTCTTTAACAACATCATTACAAAAATGTCGTAGCTTGCTTGATGATGATTCTTTACAGGTCTTTAACTCTAAGGTTAAAGTTGATGAGGGTATTCGTAAGGTTGACTCTGAGCAACAGCATAAAAGCATGCTTTTAAGTAAATCTGCACGGGTTTATACCAAACCAGAATTAGAGATTTATGCAGACGATGTTCGTTGTAATCACGGGGCTGCTGTCGGTCAATTTGATCCATTAGCTTTGTTTTATTTAAAGTCTAGAGGCATGGATGATGTGGGAGCAAAATCTTTGATGGTAAAGGCCTTTGTTGGGGATATTTTAGCTCTTTGGTCCAGCGGTATACAGGGTTTTCTTACCCCTCGTTTGGAGGAGGTGTTGGCTAAATGGGTGACATGATTTTAAGAGGAAATGTGCTTGTAGATAAATCGGAGATTCCTATTTTACAACAGGAGATGAACGGGCGACCATTAGTCTACTTGGATAATGCAGCAACCAGCCAAAAACCTCAATGTGTGATTGATTGTTTGCAGGAGTTTTATTCCAAATACAATGCCAATGTGCATCGAGGCGCGTATAAGCTATCAGCGATAGCTACTCAGCAATATGAAGATGCACGAGCACTCATTGCTTCTCACATCGGGGCGAAAAAAGAAGAATTGGTTTTTGTTCGAGGGGCAACGGAGGCCATTAATTTAGTTGCTGATAGTTTTGTTAAGCCCAGGTTGCAAGCGGGGGATGAAATTATCGTCAGTGTGTTAGAGCACCATGCCAATTTGGTTCCATGGCTGGCACTTGAAGAATCCATGGGTATCAAGGTCAGACCGGTCGGGTTAACTCCCAAGGGCCAGGTGGATGAGGAGGTGTATGACTCCTTGTTGAATGATCGCACTAAATTTGTTGCTTTGTCCCATGTGTCCAATGTTTTAGGGTCTGTGTTAGCGTGCAAGAGATTCATTGAAAAGGCCCATGCAAGAGGAATACCGGTATTGATAGATGGGGCGCAAGCTATGCCACATATGACTATTGATGTTAAGGATCTTGATGCTGATTTTTATGTGTTTTCAAGCCACAAAGCTTATGGCCCAACCGGTGTGGGTTGTTTGTATGGTAAGTTTTCGAGACTATCGTCGATGCAGCCATACCAGAAAGGGGGGAGTATGATTCGTGAGGTCACTTTTGAAAAAGTAACCTATCTACCCCCGCCGCTACGCTTTGAGGCGGGGACACCAGCGATTGCTGAGGTTGTTGCTTTTGCCCGAGCGATTCGTTATTTACAAGAGATAGGGTTGGATCGTATTGCTCAATATGAATCTCAATTAACCCAGTTCTTAGTCAGTTCTTTGGAAAAAGATTTTCCAGAAGTCACCTTATACGGGTGTTCAAAAAGTAAAACCAGTATTGTGGCTTTTACCTACCCTAAGGTGCACCCACATGATGTGGCTACTATTTTTGATAGCGAGGGGGTCGCTATTCGAGCAGGGCATCATTGTGCGATGCCTTTAATGATGTATTATAAAGTACCAGCAATGTTAAGGGTGTCTTTATCATTTTATAATGATAAAGCGGATGTGGAGGCCTTTTTGAGGGCGATGATGAAGGTTAGGGAGGTGTTTGGGTGAATCAAATTAAGGAGCTTTATCAGCAGTTGATTTTGGATCATGGGCGTAATCCGAGGAATTTTTCGAAGGATTTGCAAGCAACACATATTAAAGAGGGCGTTAACCCTCTTTGTGGAGATAAGCTAACTGTTTATATCAGGGCGCCTCATGGGGTGGTTGAGAGTGCTATGTTTCATGGAGAGGGGTGTGCTATTTCGATGGCTTCCGCTTCATTGATGTGTGAGGCTTTAAAGGGAAAAAATCTTCAGGAATTTGATCGATTGTTCGATTTATTTCATCAATTGGTGACTTCGGGTTCAAAGGAGGCTTGTCAGCAATTAAAGGACAGTAAATTATTGGCGATGAAAGGAGTGTTTGAGTTTCCCATGAGGGTGAAATGCGCCACGCTGGTGTGGCATGCAACTCAAGCTGCATTGCACTTATCAAATGACGAGGTAACAACAGAGTGACGACTCAGTGTGAATTAAGCATGACAGATTCAGCGTATGATTACCTCAAGGGGTTAATGAAAAAGCAGGAATCTTGTGCTGTGATGCGTATAAGTATGAAGTCAACGGGGTGTTCAGGTTGGGAGTATTTAACAGCCTTTGAAAAACAGCCGCTTGAAGGAGATGTTCGGGTGGAATGTCGAGGGATTCAGATGTCTTTGCCTAAAGATCAGGTTATTTATTTTCAAGGGACGTGTTTGGATTTGCGTTTAGAGGCGTTAGGTCAGTCAAAGATTATTTTTTTAAACCCTAATGCAGTAGATCATTGCGGTTGTGGTGATAGTTTTGCTTTAAAAAAAGATGTCAAGTCCAATGAATCATAGTCCAGTGGGTGAGTATGTCACGCTGCAGCGAGATGTTGATGCGATTTTGATCCCCGAGGGGCATCAAGTTTTCCTGCAAACAGGTACAGATGTTAGAATTACGCAGGCTTTGGGGGGCAGTTACACGGTAGAGGTTCAAGGAAACTTGGTGATGATTTCGTCTGAAGATGCGGATTCTCTAGGTTATGAGTCCAAGGACTTAATTTCACCGATTATTCAGGATAAGAATTTGTCCAATGAGGACAAAATTTGGGCTGTATTGAAACAGTGTTATGACCCTGAGATTCCTGTAAATATTGTTGATCTGGGTTTGATCTATGAGGTTAGTTGTTTGCAGCAAGATGATGGTTTACATGGGTATATTACTATGACATTAACTGCTCCTGCTTGTGGTATGGGGCCTTTTATTGTCGAGGAGATTCGAAGGTTAGCATCCCGTATTGAAGTGGTGGAGAGTGTTAATGTTGAGATTGTGTTTGACCCTCCTTGGGGTCAGGATAAAATGTCTGAAGTGGCAAAATTAAAGTTAGGGTTGCTCTGAAGTAGGCTTGGGTGTGTGCGGTTTTTTTGAAGGTGGTTTTTTGCGGTTTGTTTTAGAGGTGTTGATGTTAGGTTCGTTGGCTGATTTTGGGTCACCATTCATGATAAACCTGCGGGTATACGTGATGTAGAATTGACTGTCCATGTTCAAGCGTCCTCCGTGATGCTTACTATTTATAGTATACTGTTTTATATGTTTTATTTCAAGCTTTTTTATGTTTCCTGTAACATTCTTCTAGGGGGGGTGGATGCAATGGGTCAAAATGATGTATACTTTGTGAGTGATGGCAGCTTCTTTGAGAGTATTTTTGGATATTTATTATTAACTTATAAGGAAATTAATGAATGACCACAATAGTGTCTATGAATTTAAATGGAATTCGTTCGGCTGCCAAGAAGGGTTTTTTTGAGTGGGTACAGCAACATCAACCCGATATTGTCTGTGTGCAAGAAACCAAGGCGCATACGTGTGATTTAGATGCATCCATTTGGCATGTGCAAGGTTACCATAGTTATTTTGTTGATGCCGACAAGAAAGGCTACAGTGGCGTTGGAATTTTGACTAAGCATAAACCCTCGAAAGTAATTGAAAAGTCTGGCCATGCTCTGGCAGATACAGAGGGCAGGTTTATTTGTCTTTGCTTTGGATCTTTGAAGGTGATTTCACTGTATTTACCCTCCGGAACAAGTGGAGACCATCGGCAAACAGTTAAATATGAAATGATGGACTTTTTCTATGATGAGTGGTTGGTTAAGCATGTTAATGAAAGCATGATTATTGCGGGAGATTGGAATATTGCACATCGAAATATTGATATCAAAAACTGGAAGGGAAATCAAAAAAATTCAGGGTTTTTGCCGCAAGAAAGAGCGTGGTTAGATCGTGTGGAGTCACTGGGTTGGGTGGATGCTTTTAGAAAGATTAACCCAGAACCTGATCAATATACGTGGTGGTCTTTTAGGGGGCAGGCTAGGGTGAAAAATGTGGGTTGGAGGATAGATTATCAGTGGGTGACGCTTGCTTTGAGCGGGGCTATGGTTTCTGTGCAGATTTTTCCAACACCTTTATATGCAGATCATGCACCTTTGATGGTTGAGTATAACGATATTCTAACCCAAGGGCTTTAGAGAGGATGGGGCATGACTGATTGGGTTCTTTCATGTGTTTTACATGGTTTGATTGTTCTAGGTTTATGGGTGTTCTCTGCTCCCATTGAGGTGTTGACAAAACCGATCAAACACAAGATGATTTCGGTACAATTAAGCAGGGTAAAAGTTGCTGATGAAAAAAAAGTACAAAAAAAATCGGTTCGAAGTTCATCGTTACAAAAACCTAAAAAAGCGAAGATAAAAAAGATTGTTTCATCACCATCACGCTCAGTCAAGGTTGCAAAAAAATTAACGACTAAACCCAAGAGCAAGCCACAACCCAAGCGAGAAAAGAAAGTTGTGATCAGCAAAAAAACTAAGAAAAAAATGTCTAAGGTAGATGATAAAAAGCGCAAGCAGGCAAAGAGGCAGAAAGTTTTAAATCAGATGGAGAAGCTGCTGTCGCAGGAGGAAGCTTTGATAGAAGATGAATCTAAAGATTTGGTGGATGAGGCTTTTTTGCAGGCCCAACAGTCGATTTTAGATCATTTGCAGGTGTATTGGAGGGTGCCTGCTGGAGCGAATCAAGACCAAGTCGTCACCATGGATGTTTGGTGTGATAAGCAGGGCCATGTCATTCGAGCTCAATTGATTCATTCATCCGGAAATGACGCCATGGATAGGTCGGCCAAAAGAGCTCTTAGAAAGGCTTCACCTTTGCCTTTGCCTCATCGAGCGGAAATCAAAAAATTATTTTTACATTTTCAAATTAATCTGCGCTCAAAATCATAAAGAATTTTGAACAAACATCAATTTGTGTTAAAGTGTTAGTCGATGGAAATTTTAATGCGTTTAATACTGATTCTTTTTGGCTTGATGAGTGTCAACGCTTCTGCCGTGTTAACCCTAGAGTTAACCCAAGGGGTTCCATCAGCGGTGCCTGTTCAATTAAAGGCATCTGATCCTTCAGCTAACATGCAACGAATTCTTAAAGTCATTCAGCATGATTTAAAAACATCTGGGTATGTAGACCCTTTATCAACCAAGCCCGAGCTCGTGGTGCATTTAAAATTAGAAGAGGGGTCAAAGAATATTTTAACGGTCAATATTGACGAGGCCTCTGTCGAGAGTGGGACCCATATTCGAAGCACCATTGATTATCAAGAAGACCTGTGGCGAGCTGCAGCTCATAAGGCCAGTGATGCAATCTTTCTTCAAGCAACAGGGTATCAAGGCATTTTCTCAACGCGACTAGCGTATGTTCTTATTGATAAAAAGGCTGCCAATATAGAATATAAATTACAAGTTTCAGACTTTGATGGTCAAGGTGCATCCAACCTTTTAACTTCTAGGGAACCGATTATGTCTCCAGCCTGGTCTCCAGATGGGAAGTATTTAGTGTATGTTTCTTTTGAGGGGAAGAGAGCCAGTATCTGGAAACAAACCATTGACAGTGGGGAGAGAGAAGTTTTAGCAGAATTTCCGGGAATTAACGGCGCCCCAGCATTTTCCCCCGATGGGCAGTCATTAGCGTTGGTGTTAAGTAAAAGTGGTGCGCCTAAGATACATTTGTTAAATTTAAAAACAAAAGCTCTTAAACAATTAACCAAAGGCTGGTCTATTGATACGGAGCCGGTATTCAGCCCAGATGGAACTCGAGTCTATTTCACCTCTAACCGAGGGGGCCGGCCACAAATTTATGCCGTTAATTTATCCTCTAAGAATATTATGAGGCAGACGTATCAAGGTAATTATAATGCGGGTGCCACGCTTTCTCCGAAGGGTAAAACCATGGTTATGCTTCACCGAGAAGATAGGTTGTTTTCTATCGCAAAACAAACGGGCAATGATGTGGTTGTTTTAGCCAAAACTAATTTTGATGAGTCGCCTTCATTTGCTCCGAATGGGCAGATGATTGTGTATGCCACTGAAAAAAATGGTCGAAAGTTACTCAGTTTAGTTTCCATCGATGGTCAGGTGCAAATTCGATTGCCAGCCAGTGATGGGGATGTTAAGGATCCTGCGTGGTCCCCTTTTTTATAGGATTTTAAGTTAAGGAGAAGACAATGAATAGATGGGTTTGTGTTGCATTAGTAGCCAGTTTAAGTGGGTGTTCAATGTATGATCAAGCAGTTGATAAGCTCGCAGGCATTGATGTGAAAAAATCTTGGTCAAAGTTTGCTAGTTCTACTTCAAAGGGAACTTCAGCAGTGAAGACCAGAGGTCATAAGTCAGCTCAAGTTAATTCAATGCAAGAACGCTGGGAAGCGCATACAATCTTATTTGGTTTTGATCGTTCAACACTTAATAAAGACGACTTGGCAATGCTAAAAACTTTGTCGGGTTACTTAAAAGCTCATAGAAAGTCTAAAATTAAGATTTTTGGACATACGGATGAACGGGGTAGTTCAGAGTATAATATTGCTTTAGGTTGGAGGAGAGCGTTGAGTGTCTCTTCTAAATTAGAGTCCATGGGGGTGGCTCCTAAACAAATGGAAGTGGTTAGTTATGGTAAGGAAAAACCTAAGGTGTTAGGTCATAATGAAATGGCTTGGTATGAAAATCGTCGAGTTGAATTTAAATATTTAGGTTAAAAGAGGTGAAAAATGTTAGCACTATGGATGCTTTGTTTGGGTTTGTCTAGTATTGCTTATGGAGATGCTCAAGAATCAAGCTTGTCAGATATTCGGCAGCAACTGAGTTACTTTCAAAAGTTAAACCTTCAGGATCGTTTAGAAGTATTGCAAAGCAACGTGGCTTCTTTGAGGGGGCAGGTGGATGAATTGCAACATGATTTAAAGAAGGCTAATGCTAAGATCAACCTGATAGAGAAAGCCAAAAAAAGTGCAGGGGCGAAGGGAAAACAAAGGGTAGTGGGTAACCTATCAACGAAAGATGCTTATCAGGCGGCATTGAAGTTGCTCCGAAAGAAGGATTATGATGGAGCTTCACAGGCTTTTTCTTCGTTCATTCAGCAATACCCAAAATCGAAGCTTGTGGTCAATGCGCATTATTGGATGGGAGAAATTTATTTACTCTACAGTCATTATGCTAAGGCAACCAAAGAGTTTAAATGGGTGGTGACGATGCACCCTAAGCATGTTAAAGCGCCAGATGCCATGTTTAAATGGGGAGTGTCTGAAATGGACAGTGGTCATGCCCATAAGGCTTCGGAGGTGTTTCAGCGATTAATCAGTGATTACCCGCAATCTACCTCAGCACATTTAGCTAAAGTTCATATGAGTAAGTTCAGTGAGAAAAAATCTTCTTAGTCTTTTTTTAATCTTTGCTTGTGTCCAGGGGGTATGTGCAGACCAACAGTCTATATTATTGATTAATCAGTCTAAGTATTTTGTTAGGGTTGATAAAGTTGATAATGACGGCATGGATGTTACAGGGTTAAGGTCATTGGCTCCATCTAGCAATACCACCGTTACTTACCGTGCGAAAGAACCTTCTTCCACGGCATTTTATCTTTATTTTTATCAAGACACTCCAGTTGTGGGGTTAAGCTTTTATTACGATCAAGATAAAAAGAAAGAAAAGTTAACGGTGATGCCGTATATCAACTCAAATATTGGCATTTACTACGATTTGATACGCAAGACTATCACGATCAATACCAAAGATTAAGATTCTTTGTTAGAGGGCTTAACAATGAGTGTGTTGCCAATAACTTTATCAACTTTGACCCAACTACCTTTTTCTAGGGGTTGATCACAAGTAGCTGTCCAATATTCCCCATGAATCAAAAGGCTCAGCTTGTTATTAGCACTGACCAGACGAACTTGAGCTACTTGCCCTAAAACCTTATGGGAACCCTGCTCACTCGGCCGTCTTGCGGACTGTACTGCCAACCCTAAGATGACTAATACAAAGCTTCCGGTAAAGAGTGTAATGGTGCCAATAATGGAATACGGAACAAACATGGCAGGTGCCATGGTATCATTAAAGAGCATGATCGATCCAAACACAAAGGCAATAAGTCCCCCAATACCAAGAACCCCATAGGTTGTGGTGATCAGTTCAGCGATTAAGAAGATAATACCAAGAAGCATAAGAGCTAACCCTGCGTAGTTAATCGGAAGCATTTGGAATGCGTAGGCAGCAAGCAGTATGCATATCCCACCAACAACGCCTGGCAGGGTTGCTCCAGGGTGATAAAGCTCGAGTAAAATGCCATAAATGCCGGCCATAAACAAAAGATAAGCAATGCTCGGGTTGGTAATGGTTGCTAATAAATCATTGACCCAATCAGGTTTGCGTTCATGAATGTTTGCATTAAGCGTATTCAGTCTAACGGTTGTATTTTTGACCTTGACTTCTTGATGGTGCAAGGTGTTGAGTAAGAGTATTAAACTTGGTGAGACAGTATCAATGACCTTGAGTTCAAGGGCTTGGTAGGCATCAATGCTAGCTCCTTTGGTAACAGCGGTTTCAGCCCAATCAGCATTGCGACCGTGAAGTTTAGCCAAGGATCGGATATAAGCCTTAGCCGTATTGAGCACTTTGATGTCCATGGCGGAGGGTTGGGTGCCTTTTTGTTCGGATTTTCCAGGGGTATCGTAAGCTAATAGATTAACCGGTGTGGCCGCGCCCACATTGGTTCCGGGGGCCATGGCAGCAACATGGCTGGCCAAAAGGATAAATGTTCCCGCGCTGGTTGCGTGAGCGCCGGTGGGGGAGACATAGCAAATAACAGGAACAGAGGAATTGGTAATGGATTGAATGATATCGCGCATCGATAAATCCAAGCCGCCCGGGGTATCCAGTTCAAGCACAATGGCTTGCATTTTTTCTTCTTGAGCTTGTTGGATGCCTTTACCAATGTAGTCGGCCGTGGCAGGCCCAATGGCGGAATTAACTTTTAGTAGCATTACGTTGGGGTTGGCTAAGCAGCAGGTTGTTAATAATAAATAGATAAAAACCATTATTTTCTTCATACAAACTCCGTAAAAAGTGATGCTATTTGCTTCATGGAACCATGCTATCACACTTTAGTGGTGTTTCATACTTGCGTTTAGGCTAAATCCGAATTAGAATGTGCGAATTGTTGGGCCGTTAGCTCAGCCGGTAGAGCATCGGACTTTTAATCCGCTGGTCGTGCGTTCGAATCGCACACGGCCCAATATCACACATGTTGACCTGCAGCATATCCCGAAGACCAGGCCCATTGAAAGTTATACCCACCAAGCCAACCAGTGACATCAACAACCTCCCCGATAAAGTAGAGTCCTTGATGTTGCTTGCTTTCCATTGTTTTGGAGGAAAGGGCATCACAGTCTACACCTCCTAAGGTAACTTCAGCTGTTCGATAGCCTTCTGTTCCATTCGGTTGTAATGTCCAGTGATGGATGAGCTGTTCTATTTTTTGAATTTCTTGAGGGCTTAATTGAAAGCAGTTCTTGTTAAGAAGTTCAGGGGTAAGTCTTTTTTCGAGAAGCCGTTTCGCGATGGTTAAGCCTAAAATAGATTTTAATTGTTTTTTGCTTTTGGATCGTTTGGTTTTCTCCATCAAGTTGTGGATATTATGGTCGGGAAGCAGGTCAATAACAATCGGTTCTCCTGGCTTCCAATACGAGGATAATTGCAGCATGGCAGGGCCGCTAAGGCCTCGGTGAGTGCATAGGCTATCTTCTTTAAATGAGATGATTTCATTACTGACTTGGCTATGAAAGGATATTCCTGAGAGTTCTTGGGTTATTTGTTTATCTTTGTCATGAAGGGTAAAGGGGACAAGCCCAGCCCTGGTTGGCCACACACGAATCTTAAATTGTTGGGCAATTTGATAACCCATGGGGCTGGATCCTAAGGTTGGAATGGACAGTCCGCCTGTTGCAACAACCAGGGATTGACAGTGAAAATTGCCAACAGAGGTTTGGATTTGGTAGCCTTTAGCTGGGTGTTTGGTCAGAGCCTTAATGTGAGTGTTTAATGCTAGGGTAACACCTTGCTGGTCACACTCTAATAGCAACATATTCAGTATATCTTTGGCTTTATGAGTGCAAAAAAGTTGACCTAGTTTTTTTTCAACGTAATCGATCCCATGCTGTTCGACCTTCTCAATGAAATCTTTTGCGGTGTATTGAGAGAGTGCTGATTTGCAAAAATGGGAGTTATGAGATAGGTAGGCTTGAGGGTTGATCAATAGGTTGGTAAAGTTGCATCGACCTCCCCCAGACATGAGTATTTTCTTGCCGGGTTTGTTAGATTTTTCGAGGACTAAGACGGATTGATTTCTTTTGCCTGCCTCAATCGCACACATTAAGCCGGCGGCGCCAGCTCCTAATATCATGACATCAATGGATTTCATCGAGGAGTTCTGTCCTTTATGTTGGTGTAGGGATGATCTGTTGTCAGGTATTATATCTAGATTTTGATGTTAATTGCAGGGTTTTTTTTCTGTTTTCAGGGTATGAAAAAGTCTTTTTTTACGATCTTCGCTGAATCTATCTTGAGTTGATGTTGAAATTGTATTAGAATCAATGTGCCTAATTATTTGATATTTTCATCTGGACGGGAGCCAAGAGCGCACAATGAATGATTTGCCTGCATTAACACCCTTAGTTGAATCATTAAGAGCAAGGTTAGTTGCTTTAAGGGGGTACCTTTGACTGGGGTGCTAAACAATCACGCTTAAGTGTACTCGAGAAAGAGCTTGCGAACCCTGATGTTTGGAGTGATACCAAATTATCAAAAGAGCTTAATCAAGAAAAAACGGCCCTGGATAAATTGCTCAACCCCATTCAAGAATTGGAACAAAGCATTGAGGATGCTTTTGAGCTCATTGATTTGGTAGAAGATGACCCTGAATCACACCATGAACTGTATCAAGAATTATTAGGGTATCAAGAAAAACTAGATAAGATTGAGTTTAATCGAATGTTTTCAGGGAAGTATGATACCAGCAATGCCTATTTAGAAATTCAATCTGGGTCAGGGGGAACTGAAGCCCAAGATTGGGCTGAAATGCTCATGAGAATGTACCTAAGGTGGGCAGAAGATCATGCCTTTAAAGTCGAAACATTATCCGTGGCTTCGGGTGAAGTTGCCGGGATTAAAACGGCCAATATTTTAGTCAAAGGCGATTATGCTTTTGGGTGGCTTAGAACCGAATCGGGGGTTCATCGGTTGGTCAGAAAATCACCCTTTGATTCCGGTAACCGGCGACATACTTCCTTTGCCAGCGTTTTTGTCACACCTGAAGTGGATGACGAAGTTGATGTAGAAATCAATCCAGCAGATTTAAGAATTGATACCTATCGGTCGAGCGGTGCTGGAGGGCAGCATGTTAACACAACAGATTCGGCTGTAAGGATCACTCACATACCAACCGGGGTGGTGGTCCAATGTCAAAATGATCGCTCACAGCATAAAAACAAAGCTCAGGCTATGAAGCAATTGAAAGCTAAACTGATCCAAGTTGCCATGAATGAGAAGCTGGATGAACAAAAGGCGATGACTGAAAGTAAAGGTGATATCACCTGGGGGCATCAAATTCGATCGTATGTCTTAGATCAGTCGAGAATTAAAGATTTACGGACAGGCATTGAAATGACCCATATTCAATCGGTTTTAGATGGGGGTATCGACCCCTTTATTGAAGGCTGCTTAAAGCTGGGTATTGGCGAAGAAACAGGAGATAAAGAGTGACAGATTCATCCACACCAACGGATTATCGAGATCAGGTTCAAGTAAGAAAAGAAAAGCTTGCAGAGATTAGAGTAAAACGCGAGGCGTATCCCAATCATTTTAAACCGAAAAACTTAGCTCAAGACTGTTTGGATCAGTATAGCTCTATGGATGCTGAGACCCTTAAGGAAGCTTTGGTAGAGGTTAGCTTGGCGGGAAGAATGATGACAAAACGGTTAATGGGTAAGGCGAGCTTTTGTCATTTACAAGATCGTAGTGGCCAAATTCAAATCTATGTTCGGAAAAATGATTTGCCTGAGGGTGTTTTTGATGATTATAAGCATTGGGATCTTGGCGATATTCTTTACGTTAAAGGGCATGTGTTTAAAACCAAGACCGGAGAGTTGAGTGTTTGGGCCAAGGAATGCCATTTGGTCTGTAAGTCTTTGCACCCCCTTCCGGATAAGTTTCATGGTTTATCCGACCATGAAATCATGCATCGACAAAGGTATATTGATTTGTTGGCTAATACCTCTACACGAGAAAGGTTTATTCAACGTTCGAAAGTCATGGCGTTTATTCGGCAATATTTTGATCAAGACGGCTTTATTGAAGTCGAGACTCCCATGATGCAGACCCTGGCTGGAGGGGCGACTGCCAAGCCTTTTACCACGCACCATAACGCGTTAAATATGTCTCTTTTCCTGCGAGTTGCTCCAGAGTTGCATTTAAAACGATGTGTTGTTGGGGGGTTAGAGCGTGTTTATGAAATTAATAGAAATTTTAGGAATGAGGGGCTGTCGACTAAGCATAACCCTGAATTTACCATGCTAGAATTTTATCAGGCGTACGCTAGGTATGATGATTTAATGGATAAAACAGAAGATTTATTGAGAGCTTTGGTAGAATCCGTCTGTGGGTCAGCCAAGATTGATTTTCAAGGAATACCTCTAGATTTCTCCCAACCTTTCGTACGAATGACTTTGCTTGAGTCAGTTCAACAAGCCTTGCCGGATGTTCAGAGTCAAGACTGGGAAAATAAAGATAAAGTAGCAGCCTTATGTCGTCAGCATGGCGTTGAGGTTAAAGACAACACACCGATAGGGTGTTTGTACCTTGAGTTATTTGAGACTTTGGTGGAAGGCCGTATCGAGCAACCAACTTTTATTACGCAGTACCCTAAAGCAGTTTCTCCGTTAGCTCGAGCCAATGATGAAAGCCCTGAGGTAACAGATAGGTTTGAATTGTTTATTGCCGGAATGGAAGTGGCTAATGGCTTTTCAGAATTAAATGATCCCGAGGACCAAGCAGAAAGGTTTAAGCAACAAATGCTGCAAAAGGCGGAAGGTGATGAGGAAGCGATGCCTTATGATGAAGATTATATCACAGCACTTGAGTACGGTATGCCTCCAACTGCTGGAGAGGGGATAGGGTTAGATCGCTTGGTGATGTTATTGACGAATCAGTCGTCTATTAGAGATGTCATTTTATTTCCCTTAATGAGACCGAAAGAAGAGCTTAGCGAAATTTAAAGATGTGGCTGAGGGGGGATGAGTTTTTCCAAGAAGGTATTCGCTGATCACGGGTCAAGGAGCTTATAATAATTTCATTCGATTCAATGCGATGAAAAAGACAGCTGAGATGAAAACATTCATACAATCAGAGGATTAATTGTTACTGGGTGATAGTGTATCAGACCGGCTATGAGTTTTTTTGGGATGAAGGGTATGGCCTGCCTCCAAATGTTCATATTTTTACTTTTGTTAGTATCAATTTTTAGGCGTTAGTACTAGGTTTTTCATAAATTTATTTTGTATGTTATTGTAGAAGAGGGTCCCATAGAAGAATCTAAAGCATTTTTTCTACCCGCTATGTGTTTCAGGAGAACGCTGCTGATGTTAAGGTAGCAGTCATGAGGATTGCCTTGTTGGTCTAAGCGTGGTTGACCTTGGGTAACGGGCTATTGAGTGTAGTGTCGTTTAGCAATGAAGTTTTCTTCTTTGGAGCGTAAGAGTTGTTAACTTTGAGTAATCATGAAACATTTTCAACGTATTAAAAATGCTCTCGAATTCATTGAAGAGAATTTATATGATGAATTCACATTGAATGATATTTCTAATGCTGCATTTAGTTCTTTGTCATACATGCATAGGATATTTTATCAGATGACAGGTTTCACCATGAAAGAATATATACGTCAACGTCGATTAGCTGAGGCGGTATCGTTATTGCAAAGTTCAAAAAAATCGGTGCTAGATATTGCGCTTATTGCTGGGTATCAATCGGCTGAGAGTTTTACTCGAGCTTTTTACAAACAGTTCTCCATGACTCCTTCTGATTGTCGGCGTGGTTTAGAAGATGTGATAGTTTGCCAGCCATTGGATCTAACTGGAGACTATACATTTATTTCTTCAAGGGAGTTAGATTTTGAGTTAACACTAGAAGCGGTAAGTCTACCTGCATTTTGTGTTAAGGGTTTTATGATAAGGACTACATTGCAAGACGATCAGCAGACGGTTGATATTTGTGAATTTGCTGAAAAAATAATTCAATCGGGTAAGATGATTGAGCATTTTGATCTTTCGCGCACTCCCCTTTATGGAATGTATACAGAGATGACAGATCAAAGTGAATTTAAATATACTATTGCGGGTTTATCTCATGCTTGTTTTCACCCTGTTGCAGATATGGTTACTCATCGGGTTGAATCATCAGTTTATGCTAAATTCACCTTAAACAGAAATGATCGAATAAAAGAGGCATGGCACTATATTTATGGCAGTTGGTTTCCACAGGTTGATGATTTAAGATCTCAGGGCTTTGATTTTGAGATCTATAAAGAGACCTCTACCTCCATTTACATACCGATGCAAAAAGTGCCGATAGGTTATCATAGGGCGCATAAACTGTAGACAAAATATCAGGTTTACAGTGTTAAATTAAGTTACTGTATGTACTTAATGAACACTGGAGGCAAACAATGCGACATAAAATTATTAAACTTAATACGATGACACTAGTAGGCATAACCGTTCGAACTAACAACAATGACGAAATGGATCCAGGGCGAGCTAAAATTGGAATGCTTGTGTCTAACTATTTTAACGAACAAATGGCCAATCAAATTCAACATCGTTTGAACCCTGGGAAAACTTTTGCTGTGTATTGCGAGTTTGAGCAGCAAGATCAAGGTGAATATACTTATCTGATAGGTGAAGAAGTCGTGGCTGGGACTACGCAACAAGTTGATTGTTTTAAAACCATGAGCATAGAGTCTAGTCGTTATCAAAAGTTTACATCTAAATCAGGACCCATGCCTGATATCGTGATTCAGTCTTGGCAAGAAATATGGCAAATGGGTGCAGCTGATTTTGTTGGAAAACGCCAATTTAAAGCTGATTTTGAAGTGTATGACCATAGAGCAGCCAACCCTGAAAAAGCTGTAATTGATCTATATATCGGAATTGAAGGATGAAAAAAGCTAAGTTAAAGACAACATAGGATAGGTGTAAGCTAACCATGTTTGAGCAAAAAATAAACCTAATTATAAAGGATCGATTAAGTGGTATAAAAAGGCAGCAGAGGGTGGAGATGCTTGGGCTATGTATCATTTAGGGTTGATGTATAAAAAGGGTAAAGGCCAGCCAGGAAATAAGCCAAACTTTAAAGAGGCGATTAAGTGGTATAAAAAGACACTAGATGCAGGATATGAGCCTTTGTTTCATCAGCCATATGCAGGAGATAAATTAACGTGTGATGGGATGAAAGGAGGCGTTCAAAGTGTATGTAAAAAGGCAATAACTGGAGATGCTGAAGCTATGACTGAAATGGGGTCGATGTATTGGAGTGGTGAAGATCAGCCTGGCAGTAAACCGAACTATAAAAAAGCGATGAAGTGGTATAAGAAGGCAGCCGATGCTGGAGATGAGGACGCAAAGGGAAAGGTTGTTAAGATACAAAAGTTGATTCAATGAGATAAACAATCAAAAGAAGTTGCTGATAGTAGTCTTGTGAAGGGTACGACAGCAGGGGTGGCCTGTAAATGTGAGAATAATAAAGTTATCAGCTTATATTTTGTCGCAGATGAAAAAGATGAAATATCTTAAAAGTATCTAAATGATGAATTGAAGAGGAGAAATTTAAATTATTCAGAATAAATGAAAGGAAGCTAAAGAAGGGTTTGATAGATTGCTTTGCATTAGTGTATTTGATTATTATTGTTTTATACGTTAATGTATGATTAACTGTTCTGGAGAATTACAATGAAATCTATGCCATCGGCACATTCAAAATATTTATCGTGGGTTAAAACTCATTCTATAGAAGTAAATTTTTGGATGGATAAAATAACTGAAGTATGGGATGTCGGAGAACTTGAGTGCGAACTAGGAGAACTCAAGTTCGAACCAGGAGCGATGGAGCAGATATTTATACGAGATATCATGCAATTTCGAAGCAATTTCGATGGAATGTTCACAGAAGAGGATATATTAGCAAGAATTGATGATCTATTGAAGATGTTTGCAATATCTGATAAGTGGGATATTCGGGGTTATAAGAAGATAAAAACAAAGCTTGAGGCTTGTCAGGAGAGTTTAAATCTCGAGGTGTCTAATCCAGACATGACAGTTGAGGTCTTAGAAAGAGCCTTAATGAAGATACCAGAAAACGGATATTGTCAGGAGACACGAAAAATAGTGTTAGAAAGGGTACAGGAAAAAACAGAAGAAGAGCACAATGCATCGCAAACAAAACATGAAATAAAGCTAAAAAAAAGGAGTGCAGAGTCATTCATAAAGATGAAAGACTTACAAGTAAGGAAAAACGCATTGAGACTTAATATTGATGCTTTAGAAAAAAAATCAAGAGAGTGGTATGGAAAGCAGGAGCAGAAGGTTCCCAAGAACACAGCGCATGGACATCAGATAGATAAGAAAAAAGCACGGGGCGGTGAAGATGGATTAATGGAATATTTAAGAAATCAATTAAGGTATGTTGATATTTATTACAAACAAGAGGTGGTTAAAGAAGAGGTCCTTGGGGCTCTTAAGGGATATTATGATCAAAAGCTGAAAACGGTTAAAGCAAAGGGATCGCACGGCAGGCAAACCAGTGATGTTAAAATATTCATTTTTGAAGAAGGATGTGGGCTAAAAGAAGGCTTGGAAATTTTGCAAAGTGGATTTCCAAATTTGGAGATCAGCCCGACCTATTTGCCAAAAACACAAAGTATGTTTGAAAGCATTAGAGTTGAAACAGGAAATTCACTTAAACGAAAAAAGAAGAGGGTTCAAGGACAAACTGAAGTTGAGACTTTTGAGAAAGAGATAAGAGCCAGTATGCATGAGTTTTGTCGTGATATATCAAAGGAGAGAGACGATGAAAATGGGATGAAGGATGTGTTTCAAAAAGAAAGAAGATTGAAGCGTTACTCATCGGAATCGAAAGCCTTGATTAAAGATAAGCTAGCGAGCGGTCAGAAGGAAAATATGCAGAAAAAAGCAAGTGAATTGCAAACTGAGAATGAAGAATTAATAGAGAAAGCATGCATCGACTTAGGAAAAGAAGTGATGTCGTTAATTAGTGATCTAATGGAGAAGGAAGACGATCAAAGTAAATTAATGTGTTTGGATTTTATGCATCATTTAAAATCAATGGAAGTATGGTCCTACTGTTATCTGGATTGGGATAGAAAAGCAAATAAAGCGCATTATGCTCAAAGAATTATGAAGCATTATGAAGAGGATTCGGATCAAATTAGATGGATGGTGAGACAATGGTTAGATAAACAGAGTTCGCAGGCAGGGTATTTATTGAAAGAGATGCATACAAGTAGGGTATTGGAAATATTATCAAGGTATTCTGAGAGATATTCAAGGCTGTATCATATGGCTATAGAAAACGAATTGGATCAATTAAAAGTTCTTGATTATTATGAGGATGTGGTTGCAGGGCTAGTTAAGGAAGATGCAAAAGAAGGCAATAAAAAAGAAAGGATGTGTGTAAGAATTTTCCTGTGTGAAGGAGGTTATGATAAAGGGATTGAAGAAGAGTTTAAGAGAATTATTGATGATCGAATGGGTCTAGAAGAAAAAGAAGGGTACATAAATTTTCTAGTAAGTTTATTGAGAACCCATTTAGATGCATATGAGTTCTTAAGGGAGATTTTGGAAGCTGAGGGAATACGGAATAAGATTAAAAAGTTAATCGCACGCTCTATATTGAGAAGTTTTGTAGTTAAAATAGACAATGGCGATAAAGATTTACTGATTAATTTTATTGGTTTTATTGAAAAGTATATTCACGGTAGTACTTTGAAAGGTATATTTAAAGAGCTAGGATTCTTAAAAGAAATAAATCAAAAGGAATACAGTGATGTTCTATTAGCTATAGAGAACAGCCCTCTAAAGATAGATGCTATGTATTCATTAGGAAAAATGTATTACTCATGGGATCATTTTAAGAAAGCATTTAAGTTGATCAAAAAAGCAGCAGAGGCTGGAGATCCTTGGGCTATGTCTAATTTAGGGGTGATGTATGAGAAGGGTGAAGGCCAACCAGAAAATAAGCCAAATTTTGAGAAGGCGGTTGAATGGTATACAAAGGCAGCAGATGCTGGACATGTTGATGCTATAAATAATTTAGGGTTGATGTATGAGAAAGGTCATGGCCAGCCAGAAAATAAGCCAAATTATAAACAAGCATTGAAGTGGTATACAAAGGCAGCCGAGGGAGGAGATGCTGCTGCCATGTCGGGTCTAGGGTGGATGTATGAGAGGGGGCTAGGACAACCTGGAAATAAACCAAACTATAAAGAAGCCTTGAAGTGGTATAAAAAGGGAGCTGAGGGAGGAGATGATAGGGCTATGCATAATTTAGGGGTGATGTATAAAAAGGGAGACGGCCAGCCTGGAAATAAGCCTAACTTTAAAGAGGCGATAAAGTGGTATACAAAGGCAGCCGAGGGAGGAGAGGCTAATGCTATGAATAATGTAGGGGAGATGTATAAGCGGGGTGAAGGTCAGCCAGAAAATAAGCCAAACTTTAAAGAGGCGATAAAGTGGTATAAAAAGTCAGCAGAGGCTGGGTGTGTTAGTGCTATGAAGAATTTAGGGTGGATGTATTTTGGGGGTGAAGGCCAGCCGGGAAATCAGCCAAATTATGAGGAAGCGCTGAAGTGGTATAAAAAGGCAGCTGAGGGTGAAGATGTTGAGGCTATGCATAATTTAGGGGGGATGTATGAGGCTATGCATAATTTAGGGGTGATGTATAAAAATGGAGAGGGTCAGCCAGAAAATAAGCCAAATTATGAGGAAGCGTTTAAGTGGTATACAAAGGCAGCCGAGGGAGGATATGTTGAGGCTATGTTTAATGTAGGATTGATGTATCGGAAGGGTGAAGGTCAGCCAGAAAATAAGCCTAATTATGAGAAGGCGATAAAGTGGTATACACAGGCAGCAGATGCTGGAATTGTTAGATCTATGAATACTTTAGGGGTGATGTATTATAACGGTGAAGGCCAGCCGGGAAATCAGCCAAATTATGAGGAAGCGCTGAAGTGGTATAAAAAGGCAGCTGAGGGTGAAGATGTTGAGGCTATGTTTAATGTAGGGGTGATGTATAAAAAGGGAGAGGGTCAGCCTGGAAACAAACCTAATGATGAGGAAGCGCTGAAGTGGTATACAAAGGCAGCTGAGGGTGAAGATGTTGAGGCTATGTTTAATGTAGGGGTGATGTATGGGCAGGGTGAAGGTCAGCCAGAAAATAAGCCAAATTATAAACAAGCATTGAAGTGGTATACAAAGGCAGCCGAGGGAGGATATGTTGAGGCTATGTTTAATGTAGGATTGATGTATCGGAAGGGTGAAGGTCAGCCAGAAAATAAGCCAAATTATAAACAAGCTTTGAAGTGGTATACAAAGGCAGCCGAGGGAGGAGATGCTGCTGCCATGTCGGGTCTAGGGTGGATGTATGAGAGGGGGCTAGGACAACCTGGAAATCAACCAAACTATAAAGAAGCCTTGAAGTGGTCTAAAAAGGCAGCTGATGGAGGAGATGTTTTGGCTATGTTTAATGTAGGGGCGATGTATAAAAAGGGTGAAGGTCAGCCAGAAAATAAGCCAAATTATGAGGAAGCGCTGAAGTGGTATACAAAGGCAGCCGAGGGTGGACAGGTTAAGGCTATGTTTAATGTAGGGGTGATGTATGCTAAAGGAGAAGGCCAGCTCGGAAATAAGCCAAATTATGAGGAAGCGTTTAATTGGTATACAAAGGCAGCAGAGGCTGGACATGCTAAGGCTATGTCTAATTTAGGGGTGAAGTATAAAAAGGGAGAGGGTCAGCCTGGAAATAAGCCTAACTTTAAAGAGGCGATAAAGTGGAATAAGAAGGCAGCAGAGGCTGGACATGCTGGTGCTATGAATGATTTAGGGTCGATGTATTTTGGGGGTGAAGGCCAGCCAGAAAATAAGCCAAATTATGAGGAAGCGTTTAATTGGTATAAAAAGGCAGCCGAGGCAGGAGATGATAGGGCTATGCATAATTTAGGGGTGATGTATAAAAAGGGAGTCGGCCAGCCTGGAAATAAGCCTAACTTTAAAGAGGCGATAAAGTGGAATAAGAAGGCAGCAGAGGCTGGACATGCTGGTGCTATGCATAATTTAGGGGTGATGTATGAGCGGGGTGAAGGCCAGCCAGAAAATAAGCCAAATTATGAGGAAGCGTTTAATTGGTATAAAAAGTCAGCAGATGCTGGGTGTGTTAGTGCTATGTCTAATTTAGGGGTGATGTATGAGCGGGGTGAAGGTCAGCCAGAAAATAAGCCAAATTATGAGGAAGCGTTTAATTGGTATAAAAAGTCAGCAGATGCTGGGTGTGTTAGTGCTATGTTTAATGTAGGGGCGATGTATAAAAAGGGAGAAGGTCAGCCAGGAAATCAACCAAATTATGAGGAAGCGTTTAATTGGTATAAAAAGGCAGCAGATGCTGGACATGCTAAGGCTATGTCTAATGTAGCGGCGATGTATAAAAAGGGTGAAGGCCAGCCAGAAAATAAGCCAAATTATGAGGAAGCGCTGAAGTGGTCTCAAAAGCCAGCAGAGGAAGGAGTTGCTGTTGCTATGAAGAATTTAGGGATAATGTATAATAAAGGTGAAGGCCAGCCTAGAAAAAAGCCAAATTATGAGGAAGCTTTGAAGGGGTTTAACAAGGCAGCAGATGCTGGAGATGAGAAAGCAAAGGGAAAGGTTGTTAAGATACAAAAGTTGATTCAATGAGATAAACAATCAAAAAAAGTTGCTGATAGTAGTATGGTGAAGGGTGCGGCAGCAGGAGGCATCTGTAAATGGGAAGGCCATATGTATGCTGCTTGTGATGAGTAGTATAGTTGATATTTGACAGAAGTATAATAAGCATAAGTGAAGCATAAAAGGGAAAAAAGAGTATGATAAAAAATATCTGCTCAAACAGTTGAGAAAAAATGAAAAAAAAGTGCTATATGCAATATAATTGGAGATAAGCATGAATGCATTTAAATGTTTGGTAATAATTATATCACTTTTATTTCATCAGGTGTACGCAGAAGATAAATTAACGTGTGATGAGATGAAAGGACACGTTCAAAGTGTATGTAAAAAGGCAATAACCGGAGATGCTGATGCCATGTATGATTTAGGGTTGATGTATGATACGGGTGAAGG
>DASCQC010000011.1:0-4789 GCA_036012865.1 Gammaproteobacteria bacterium | reverse complement strand
TTCTTTTTGCTCCCTTGCCTATAAGCTCAATCTAAACAAAATACATGCTAATTGGAACTAATGCCAGAAGTCCGTAGGTAATTATATTTGCCCTGAGGCAAACTGATTTTACCAACGGTGGTTCAAGCTGTTTATTCATACGTTTAACAATAAAGTATTCAATTTGCCATGAAACAAAGCAGAAAGGAATCAGTAAAACTAACATTGCCATTGGTACCAAATCACTTTCACCAGGCTCGAGCCATGGAGCATGCCATGTTACAGCTAAAAAGTTCTCCACAATTGGGTGCAGGCCCATTTCTGATAAATTATTACCACCATCACCACCGGTTATCACTTGCAATAATACCAGTACAAACCAAGTTAGTGGTATGCCGAATATAGTGGAAACAGTATTTGCAATTGCAGAAGAAATCATAGCTTTCTTAAGAGGAAGATTTAAGTTATTTTTGAAAATCTTGGCTTCGATAAAAATAATAGGAAGCAAACCTACAAGCATTAGTGGAAAAGTTAACAATATCATTGGAATACCTATATTTGCTAGCGCAGTTGTAGGAATAAAAATGGCAATTAACGCAATGATGGAATATTTTCTTTGCATAGACATCAGAAATCCTTTTCATTAATATGATCATTAACCCATAACTCAATGTAACTTGTCAACGGCTTTTTTGACTCTATCATCAATTATCTATTCACCCTGTTAAGCCCATTGCTTTCGAATGCGTTTGCATAAACTTTCGTCATAGCGTCTATCTAGGATGAGAGTCATCATTAATGGTGCAAAAAATCTTATGATCACTGTCAAGCAGATAACCTTAAAACCCCTGCTAAAATAAACTCAACAATATCGTTAATTTCTTGCCCAGATGTCCAATAATTGACCTCATGCGAAGGCAATCAAATACCCTCTACACCCTGGTGATATATCCACCTTACGAGCCAAAAAACTTTGTTATTGCATTGTTATTCAATCCTTAAATTGTTATAATTCTCACGTCAGCCCCCTCGGCGGCGATACATTGCGAACCCCGCCAGGTCCGGAAGGAAGCAACGGCAGTAATGGATTCGGGTGACGAGACCGGGCTGACCTATCGAGCAAGTTATGAATTATCAAGCATTAGCACGAAATTGGCGACCACAAACCTTAGATCAGGTAGTGGGACAAACTCACACGACCCAAGCCATTCATCATGCCTTATCTTCTAAAAACATCCATCACGCTTACCTCTTTACGGGAACACGTGGCGTGGGTAAGACCAGCATTGGTCGTATTCTTGCTAAATCTATCAACTGCCAACAAGGCATCAGCCCAAACCCTTGTGGCAAATGCGATGCCTGTCAGGGCATCGTTAATGGCAACTACCCAGACCTCATTGAAATTGATGCGGCCTCACGCACCAAAGTTGAAGATACACGAGAAGTTCTCGATCATATTAAGTTTCTTCCTTCAAGCGGTCGTTTTAAAGTCTACCTCATAGATGAGGTTCACATGCTTTCTGGTCATAGCTTTAACGCCCTGTTAAAAACCTTAGAAGAACCGCCTCCACATGTTAGGTTCATCCTTGCAACGACTGACCCTCAAAAACTTCCTGAAACGGTCATATCCAGATGCCTACACTTTCACTTAAACTTAATGGCCCTTCCGACGTTGACCGATCAAGTCAAACATATTCTCAACGCAGAGTCTATCAGTTTTGATGAAGAAAGCATCGACCTCATTGCAACTCATGCCAATGGCTCCATGCGAGACGCCCTTAGCTTAACCGATAAGATGATTCATTATTGTCAAGGCAACCTTACCATTGAAAAAGCATCTCAATGCCTAGGAACACTTCCTAAAGATCAAGTATTGAACCTATTAGAACAGATCCTTCAACGAAGCCTTCCCCAGTCATTAGATTTATGTCAAAGTTTTGTCGAAAAACAAGTTCGATGGGACCTCATCATACACGATCTGACCCTCATACTTCATGAAATGATCAAGATCCAATCTCTTCATCAAACCTTACCCTCAAAACTAGGCGTACTTGCCAAAATAGCTGACAGTGAAACGCTACAACTCATCTATCAGATTGCTATTAAATCACTACAAGAACTGCCCTACGCCCCCTCATCTCAAGTAGGCTTTGAAATGATGATCATTCGCATGATTCATTTTATTCCCCAAACAGCAGAACTCGCTATTGATACTTTAGCCAAATTGCCTAGCAATCAGTCTACACCTCTACCTAAAGCAACGATTGAAACAACAGATTTAAGCACATTACTTAGCAACAACCCCATTCAAGGGCTGTCTCGTCAGATAATTGAACAAAGCACCCTAGCACAAAAAGAAGGTTCTTATATCCTAACTGTTCAATCAGCTGTCTCTGGGCTCTTAAATACCAGTCAAAAAGAAATCATTCATGATTGGCTTAATAAAAGCACTCAATCTACCACCCAGCTTACCTTTACGATCACTGAAGAAAAACAAAATTCTCCCAATCAACAAAGATTAGCGGAAAGAAAGCAAAAGGAATCCTTAACATTCGAGGCATTAAAAAACAACCCAGACGTTCAGTCTATTCTAAAATCGTTTGAGACCAACCTCAATGAAACCAATGTCGTTACTTCAGAATAAAAACTCCGAGTATTTTCTTATCATTGTATTGTAATTACCACAATATTGGCGTTACAAGTTACCCCCACGAAACAAACCAGAAAACATCCGTGATAGCGATCCGATGCCCCACATCAATTCCCCTAAGGGATTGAAAGATGATTGATAAGGAATATAAACATAGTCATCATAATTAACCACGGGCACATCTGCCAGCCCAGGATACTCAGCATGCAACCACTCCAACGCATCAAACCATTCACCAATAGAATCAACCAAACCTAGTTCAAGCGCCTCATCCCCATTATACACCCCACCTTTGGACAATTCTTTCATGGTTTTATTACTCAAACCCCGGTTGGTTTGAACTAAATTAAGAAACCAAGAAGCAGATCGATTAACCAACCTTTGCAACTCTTTTTTGGTTTCTGCATTAAGTGGTTCAAAAGGTTGTGCTGCAGCTTTTAAACTACCACTTCTAACCGCGACAACACCCACACCAACTTTATCCAAGAGAGGTTTTACTTGAGGAACTTCCATAATCACCCCAATAGATCCTACCACAGAATTTCGATAGGAAAAAATTCTATCGGCGGGGCTTGAAACTAAATAGGCTCCAGAGGTAGCACTGGAAGAAAAACTTGCCACAATAGGAACACCTTGACTACGATAATAAAGTAACTGCTTGTAGACAGCCTCAGCATCGGTAACACCACTTCCAGGAGAATCTACCCTCAGCATAATGGCTTTTAACCCTGATGCTTGTTGATCCAACAACGTTAAAGATCGCCTTGATAATGACCCCTCCCCCATCATGTCATTGATATTAATGATGGCAATATGTTCACCTAAGTTGATGGAGGGAATGCCTTCAGTCGTCTTACCTTTATTGTCATCAGAAACTAAAGCAAATGAGATGACAATAATAATAATAAGAAACGCCCTGAAAAAAAACCGCCTTAATTGAAAAGATTTATAATGCTTGAACGCCTGATCAACAACAACTATTAAATTCTTATCGTCCATGAAATCTCCTTATCAAATTTTAACTGCAGCTAACCTACACCACTCCATGAGTCCCCCGGGAAATAAGCCCACAAGAACCGTAAACACTATCAATAAAACCATCATAGCATATGCAGGAGACGTTGTAACCTTAAAAATTGCTGATGAAACATGGCCCTCAAAATAAGCATAACGAATGACCTTCAAATAATACGCTGCGCCAATCACCGTCATTAAAATAGCTAAGAGAGCAAAAACCCACCCCCCCGAGGCAAATACTGATTGAAAGACCATCAATTTGGACATAAACCCTGCCAAGGGTGGTAAACCCATAAGCGCAAACATGATAATTAACATTAACCCAGAGCCCAATTCATTTCCTTGATTAAAACCTGCAAGATCTTGAATTTTTATCAACTCCTTCTTTCCGACCTTAATCCACTGTATCAGCATAAAAGACGCCGTACTTAAAACAAGGTAAACACTGGCATAAAATAAAGCACTCATCATGCCCATATGTGAAAAAGCCCATAAAGCCAACAAAATAAAGCCCATATGTGAAATAGAAGAGTAGGCTAGCAATCGCTTGATATTCTCCTGCCTAAAAGCCAATATATTACCCAAGATAATCGATGCCAAGGCAGACAATAAGAATACATTCTTCCACTGATCCCCCATGACAGGTAATGCGTCATACGACAGCCGCATAAGAACAATCACAGTCGCCACCTTGGGTGCAGATGAAATAAATGCAGTGATGGGTGTTGGGGCTCCTTCGTAAACATCAGGAACCCACATATGAAAAGGAGCTGTTCCTAATTTAAACAACAAACCTGCCGCCATTAAAACAACCCCAATAGCCATTACCAATGTTTGCGAGCTACTCGACATAATAGGGCTAGATTGCAAACTGGCCCACTGACCATAATCTAAAGTTCCTGAGGCGGCAAAGACTAATGACATACCATATAAAAGCAAACCTGAAGCCAATGCTCCGGTAAGAAAGTATTTTACGGCTGCTTCGATCGTCTGTGGCGTCGAGATCATAACGACCAAACCATAAAGAGGCAAACTCATCAACTCTATTCCCATGTAAGTTAACAAGAGGTTCTTAGAGCCTACCATTAAAGTCATGCCAACATAGCTCATTAAAATCAACACATAGCTTTCAGCTTCTTTAAA
>DASCQC010000010.1:0-117612 GCA_036012865.1 Gammaproteobacteria bacterium | reverse complement strand
TTGGCGAAGCTGGAAGAGGTTTGGGTGGACTTACAGGCTTACTAATGAGCAACATTATAACCATGAATGCCGGAAGAAGAATTGGTAACGCTTTAGGGATAATATTCGGAATTACACTAGCTACGTTATATCACACATTGTATAAAACTGGCGGCGTAATATCTTTTGGGTCGAGGCCAGTACCCCCAGTTAAAACAATACTACCATCTGCCAAAGCTACGTTATATCACACATTACTATCATCTGCCAACAAAGATGGTTTAATCATATTATACCAAGAATGCCTATACAGCATAAAAGAATGGTTAAACAACTCCTTGACACCCGGAAAAAGAAAAGCAGCGCTCGCTTCCGATAACCTTACTAATAATTCAATGAATCCTACAAGCGCTTTTGTTTTTGTCAAGGAGAACGGTGCTAATTCTAGTTTTATTGGAACTATTCGTAACAAGAATTTAGGACGAGAAGTGATTGCTGTTAATCCTACTCCCAACTCCATTGAACAAAAAATAGATTTATAGCTGTGAAAATTACTAATATTTCCCTTTCAGACGAGGAACTAAAACGCTATTCACGTCAACTTTCGTTGAGCCAAATTGGCATGTCCGGACAAAAAAAAATCAAAAATGCAAAAGTACTTTGTGTAGGCGCTGGAGGCCTAGGATCTGCAGCATTAATTTATTTAGCTGGAGCTGGAGTTGGAACCATAGGAATAATCGACGACGACCAAGTTGAATTAAACAATCTACATCGACAAATCATTTATAATACGCAACAAATCAATATGACTAAACCTGAGGCCGCTAAAGAAAGAATTCAAGCCATTAACCCAAATATAAATGTGATTACTTATAACACCATTCTGTCGGATCAAAATGCTTTAGACATTATTGACTCATATGATATAGTTATAGACGGTACAGATAATTTTACAGCCAAATATTTAATTAATGATGCCTGCATAATTTCAAACAAACCAAATATCTTTGCAACTATTTATCAGTTCCAAGGCCAATGCTCTATTTTTACCAGAGCGGGTCCTTGTTATCGATGTCTATACCCAATATTCCCAGAAAACCACACCCCTAACTGTGCTCAAGCAGGTGTCTTAGGCTCTCTACCAGGACTGTTGGGAACGATTCAAGCAATTGAGACCATAAAACTTATCGTAAATACTGGGTACCCTTTAATAGGTGAAATACTTACCATCGATGTTTTATCTATGCAGTTCAAGAAACATAATATAAAACAAAATCCTTCATGCAAAATGCATCATAAAAACATTGAAAAACACATACTAAAACAAACATCATCTACTTTGGATTCATTCTGTACTAATATCAAAAGTATCTCTGCAAGAAACCTGAAAAAAAGAGTAAAAGAAGGCATAGAAATACAACTTGTTGACGTTCGTCAAAAACATGAACATCAAGTTTATAATATTGGAGGGAAAGCTATCCCCCTAAACGAACTTGAAAAAAGAATTAATGAACTGAATCCAACTCAAGAAGTTATTGTTTATTGTCAAACCGATCAGCGCAGCAAGAAAGCAGCTAAAACACTAATATCATTAGGTTTTAATTCTGTCTTGTATTTAAAAGGAGGCATAATCTCGTATTAAAATTATTTTTGTTAATTTTCCAGATAAACATTTATTTACAGCTAAAAATGAAATTTAATTAATTTAACAAAACTCCCTTTAAAGCCATAAAACATCGGGTTATAAATCTGAAATATTTTTCAACACCATTTTTTCAATCTGGCAATAATGACAAATCTAAAACTGTATTGATATTCATAAAAGAAAGCGATAACTCATTTGGCACTTCAATTGCTTTAGCCTTTAAATTATATAATAAATTTTTCATAGAACCCCCTTTGGGCAGTTGACTGTACATATTCAATAAAATTTTATTTGTTTTTTTATTGCAATTTATAACAAATGGCAACGGATAACTTTCGTAGTAAACTGCCGGATAGTCATGTGCATAACCTAACAACTGAATTAACAAACTCGCTTTTAATAGAGGCATATCTACCGGAATGAATACTATGTTTTCTGTCTGCTCAGATAGTGAACTCATTACTGAATAAATACCCCCTATAGGACCAAGATGCGGTTGTACATCTTCTATGGATTTATATCCTTCAATATATCCACTTATAATAATAGTAGATATGCCTGTTCGCTTAAGTAATAAATAAGCATGTTCAATTAATTGTTTATTTTTATACTTAACATAGACTTTATTTGATCCCATTCGAGAAGATTTTCCTCCAGCAAGAATAACCCCTACCACTGATTCATCTATCTTTTTACAATCCATATTAATAAGTTTCCAAAAATTCTATTCATGTTGGCACAATGCATGCCCTTTAACCCACTCACTATTTCCATCAATATAATATTCTTTCTTCCAAATAGGACACCTGTGTTTTATTTGTTCAATTAAAAACCGATTGGCGTTAAAAGACTCTTTTCGATGGGGTGAGCTTACTGCTATTACAATACTAATATCACCCACATTTAATTGCCCCTTGTAAAGTGAAATATAAATCTTTAACACATCTTTTGATAATTGTTGTGCCTCATCGCATATAGTTTCTAACATATTTAAGGCTAACTCTGTAAATATATCATAACTCACAGCAATCACTTCTCGTCCTAAATTCTTGTTACGAATAGTTCCAATAAAACTAGAATTAGCACCGTTCTCCTTGACAAAAACAAAATCAAAAGCGCTTGCAGGATTGATTTTGTCTTCAGTAACAATAATATTATAATTTGGATTCATTATCCTAACCTCCACATACTGGTGGTAAAATATATAATGTTTGATCTACAGTCAAAAGTGCATTTTCAGATAGCACCTCAGTTTCATCAGCAATGACGGAACATTTAAATAAAGAAACGTCCTCACCAAATGGGTTATCAAGCAACATATTAATCAAGATTTCACGTATTTGTTCTACTTTCGTATTTATCGGAGTACTAATGATTACATTCTGTTGACTAGAGTAATCTCTCAACACTCCAAAAAGATTGACACTTATCAATAGATCTGTGTTATTTACCATAGCTTTTAACTCCTATTCATGCCCGGATAAAATGGATAAACATCAATAATTTCTCCAGAGGTAAACCCTCCTTTTATCGCATTTGAAACAGCCCAACAGTTTGCCCTAATTAAAGGTTTAATTTTAAAAGATTCTTGACCTGACAATACTTCAACATTAGACTGCCCATCACTATTAGTGCTCAATACTGCTTTATAAAAATATAGTAAATCACCATTGGTTTTTGCAGAATTTATAAGTTTAGCTTTAACTGAGGTCTCTGCCCCCATCATTAATATATTTCTAAGTAATGGATAAAGAAAAAACCTCAACCCAACAGCAGTTGATACAGGGTTGCCTGGTAATCCCAAAATAAAGCATTGATTAATTTTTGCGAACAGAACTGGTTTACCTGGTCGTATTCTCACTTTATGAAAAATAACATCAGCCCCCATTTCCTCCAATGCTTTGGGAATAAAATCATATTCACCAACAGAAACTCCTCCAGAAGTTAAAATAACATCGGGGGGACTATGTGATTCTAATAATTCATTCATTTTATTAATAAAACCTTCTTTACAATCACTTAAAACTTCATAATGACATAGATTCGCGTTAAATGAAGGCAATAAACTTTGAATATAAGGACCATTTGAGTTATAAATCATTCCTGATTTCATCGATTGTGAAACATCAGAAAGTAATTCATCCCCTGTACAAAAAACAGCCACATTAGGGATCTTTTTAACCGTGACTTCGCTAATTCCCACTGCTGCTAGAGCCATAATATGAGAAGGAGTTATCATCATGCCTGGACGTAGAATCACATCTGCAATTGAAAAGTCTTCACCAGCGCGTCGAATATTTTCTCCACATGAAATTATTTTATTAATTGATATCTCTACTTGCTGATCGTTCTTCTTTTGAGTAACATCTTCTACTCGAACAACTGTATCATAGCCTCTGGGTATTGGAGCCCCAGTCATTATTGAGTAAGTTGTATTTTTCTTAACAACAGCCGGAGAAGAAATGGCATCCCCAGCTTTCACATGCCCAACAACCTGAAAGGAAACTGGTTCTGAACCTTCATCTTCTTGCAGATCTTCACTTCGTATAGCAAAACCATCCATAGCTGAATTATGAAACTGAGGAATTTCAATCGGGCTACGGACTTCTTTGGCACTCATATACCCCAAAGTCTTTTGTAAGGCAAGCTTATGTGAGCTTATTGGTTCACTAGCAAGTTGGATTTTGTTAATAGCTTCTTCATAACTAATCATGTTTACCACCTGCAACCATATATAAAGCATGCGGTAGAATTTTTTTCAAAATAGTAATGCTCTCTCTAACAGCATTGGTACTACCAGGTAAAGCAATAATAAGAGTATTCTTAATTGTTCCGGCCATACAACAACTCAGCCAAGAGCGCTCATTATAACTTGCTCCCTCATAACGTAATAACTCTCCTATTCCAGGAATAATACGATCACAAACTGAGTATAAAACTGACGGCGTAATATCTTTTGGGTCGAGGCCAGTACCCCCAGTTAAAACAATTAATCTTGGCTCATGCTCTTGTAGTACATTTATTATATGCTGAGATATTTTACTTTTTATATCAGGCAACACAGTGTAATCACAGATATTACCCCCTATATCTGAAATCATTTCGTACAAAATCTTACCCGACTTATCAGGATATATTTTTGCATAAGCACGATCACTAGCAGTAATCACAGCAACCTTAGAATCCTTGATAAGTTTTTCTTCCGATTTATCAACAAACAAAACATTTCTAATATAATCTGGCAGCCCAGTTGAATGAGTCCAAAATCCATTCTTACCTCCTTGCTTGAACAACAAACGTATATCCGTAATATCTAACGAGGCTTCAACCATTTTGGTTAAATCGTATATTGTTAATAAAGCCGCATTTACTCCTGATAATGCCTCCATTTCTACACCCGTTTTTGTTTCAGCTGAAACATCACAATATATTGTAATGGAGCAATCGTTAATATTCATTTGAGAATAAATAGCAACATGATCAAGATTGAGTGGATGACATAATGGAATAGTTTCAGGAGTTCTCTTTGCTCCCAAAACACCTGCAATCTCAGCAGCATACAACGGATCTCCTTTGGGGAGCTGTTTAGACGTTATTAGTGTGAAAGCTTTTAACCCTATAGATATTTTACCTTGGGCGATTGCCCGACGAAAGGTTGTTTTTTTATTACTAGTTGAAATCATATGATATGATTTATTTAATGGTAACTCTGAGCTCATTTTAACCTCCTATAACCGCTAGATTTTTAGTATTACCTGTCTGATTTAAATTCAAAAAATGACTTTCTTTTTTTAATCCTATTAAACTTAAAATCAAACTCTTTAATTCTTCTTTTTGTGTATCATCTTGTAATAGGTGACGTAATGAATAGCCAATATCAGAAAACAAACAAAGATGTAAATCTCCATGCGATGAAACACGAAGTCGGTTACAACTTGCACAAAATGAAGGTTTATACGGCATAATTAAACCAATACTGCCTCTATGATTAATATGTCCAAAATTAACAGCCGGACCTGCAGCTATATGTTTTTCTATATTATTCCAACCTTGGTCCAGTAATTGTTGTTGTAAAGAGGAAAGGCTGACATGGTGTTTCTTAAAATAAGTTAAGTTTTCTCCAGTTTGCATCAACTCAATAAATCTAACATTAATCGGATTATTTTTCGTCCAACCAATAAAATCAGCTATCTCGTGGTCATTTATACCCTTTAATAAAACAACATTAATTTTTATTTTTTCAAAATTTAAATTTTGTGCCTTTTCAATTCCAGTCAATACTTTGTTCAAACAGTTATGCCCAGTAATATTAAAAAAATTAGAAGGCGATAAACTATCAACACTTACATTTATCTTTTGTACTCCTGCCTCATAAAGATGTTGTACATCACGAGCCAATCGATAACCATTTGTGGTATATGCTATCTCCTTTATAGCTGAAATTTGTTTTAATCGTCTAATTAATTCGAAAAGATCAGAGCGTAATGACGGCTCTCCTCCTGTTAGTCTAACTTTCTGAACACCCAGTTCAGAAAATGCTAAAACTAAACGACTAATCTCGTTTAAGGTTAAAAACTTTTTATCACTTATAGGGCATCCTTCAGGCAAACAATAATTACAGCGGAAATTACATAACTCTGTAATCGACAACCTCAAATACATTAGATGTCTGTTAAATTCATCTCTCAGTTCACTCATTATATTAACACCCAATTATCTTGTTTAAAATAACCTATCAATAAACATATTAATTGTCTTTTAAGCACATTCATCAAAGTTTCCGACGTACAACTTGATACCCTATCCTTCGGAAATACATTATAGGAAAACTTAATACATGCACTAATCTAGTAAATGGAAAAATTAATATAATAGAAAACCCACATATAATATGTAATTTATACACTAATGGTACAGCAATCAAAAACTGTGAAGCCCCGGAGGCACGAAAAGTTATAATGTGCTGAAGCCAAGAAGCCATTGCAACCATTTCAACCCCACTAGAGTGATGATATGAAATAGGAATGGTACAAAGACCCAATATCAGCTGAAGATAAATTAATAATAAAATAAATATATCCATATAGGTTCCTGTAGAACGTATTCTTGGATTAAATAAACGCCTATAAACCAGCATGGTCATACCTACAAAACAAATTGATCCAAAAACACCCCCGGCAACCATAGCCAGCATTTGCTTATGTTGAACTGAAATGAATTTTTCGTATATAAACTCTGGAGTAAGCAACCCAAAAAAATGTCCCACCATAAGAAGTAATAGTCCAACATGGAATAAATTACTTGCTAAGCTCATGCCCCCAGTTGAAAGAAACTGGCTTGAGGCTGATGTCCAACCATATTGTGCATAATTAAAACGCATCAAACTTCCAATAATAAAAACTGTTATTGAAAGATAGGGATAAATTTCAAAAAAGAAGTTATTTAAATACATCATTCGGCCTCCAGACGATCGTACTTGTTAAAGGTATTAATATTTTTAGTTGTCGAACAACTTAATGGGCATTTTTTTGGAAAGGCCTCCGGTTCCTTCCACTGCTCGTCTAACTCTTTTTTGTTATCTCTTTCCTTTTTATAACCCTTCATAACTTTTTCTATATATTGAGCATCTGGTTCACTTGAGGATAAGGATCTAATTGCAGAAAAAACTGCAGAATATGGGCTTTTATGCTCTAGAAGCCTTCTTTCGAGAATAACAATTATATTAATATATGAGGCTATAATTTTCTGCGAGTCTTCCATTGAAAAAAAAGACAGGTGCTCCAAAAATACAGGCAAATAATCAGGCATTTCACCTGGTTGCAACTGCAATTTATGCTTTTCATAATGAGCGACCAAGTCGACCAGAGCTTGTCCACGATCACGAGAATCACCATGTAAGTGCTCAAATAGATATAAAGAAAGTAAGCTTTTAAAATCAAACAAAGAAACATAATTTTCTTCTAATTCAAGCAAATCATGAGATTGTAGATAATTAATTAATTTATCAATATTATTTATTATTGCAGGAGACAATAACGCCTCATCTAACAAGACCTGCTTACATTCATCGTATACTTTATTTAAGTTATAACCAGGATAACGAAGCAACAACCCTAATATTTTATATGTTCTATGGTTAATCTGTGTCATTATCAACTCCCCCATAAGTATTTTTACATTTATCAGAAATAAATTCGCAATCGTTACAGCTAAACCCAGAACTAGAACGTTTATCAAAAGCATCTTCCGTATACATTTCGGTGTGTGCAGTGGGTATTACAAATCTATCTTCATAATCAGCCAATGCTAGATAACGATACATCTCACTCACTTGATCTTCAGTTAAGTCTACTTGCCTTAAAACTTCTTCATTCCACTCTTCGCCGATTTTTTTACTGCGCATATGAGCTCGCATAGCCAACATTTTCTCTAATGCTCTAACAATCCAGCCCTCTTCACCTGCCGTCAGTAGATTTGCTAAGTATTTTACAGGAATACGCATACTTGCAACATCCGGAATAACTCCATTAATACCCATTTCACCACTATTGGCTGCAGCTTGGATTGGGCTTAAAGGAGGAATATACCAAACCATAGGCAATGTCCTATACTCTGGATGCAATGGAAATGCTATTTTCCAATCTATAGCCATTTTATAAATAGGTGATTTCTTTGCCGCTTGAAGCCAACTATCTGGAATACCCTGTTTTCTAGCTTGAGCTATCACTTCCGGATCATACGGATCTAAAAACATATCCAACTGTGATTGATAGAGGTCTTTTTCATCCTTAGTACTTGCTGCTTTTTTTATCTTATCTGCATCGTAAAGCAGCACCCCTAAATAACGAATTCTGCCTACACATGATTCAGAGCATAGTGTAGGTAAACCCGACTCAATCCTTGGGTAGCAAAATACACATTTTTCTGATTTTCCCTTATCCCAATTATAGTAAATCTTTTTATACGGGCAGCCACTAATACACATGCGCCAACCACGACATTTATCTTGATCAATTAAAACAATGCCATCTTCTGCTCGTTTGTAGATAGCCCCTGACGGACAAACCGCAACACAAGTAGGATTAAGACAATGATTACAAAGCCTTGGAAGATACATCAGAAATGTATTTTTAAATTGCCCATAAACATCCTTCTGAATATTATCAAAATTCTTATCTTTAGAGCGCTTATCAAATTCCCCACCTAAAATATCTTCCCAATTAGGACCCCATTCTATCTTCATAGCCTTTCCGGTAATGACTGATTTAGCATCAGCAATTGGAGATTTTTTTATCTTTGGTGCCTTTTGTAAAAATCCATAATTATAAGTAAATGGTTCATAATAGTCATCGATTTGAGGTAAGTCAGAATTAGCAAATAGCTTAGATATAACTTTGAGTTTATTACCTAATTTTGGTTTAATTTCACCTTTTTCATTTCTCTGCCACCCACCATTCCAATGTACTTGATCTTCCCACCTTTTTGGATAACCGATACCGGGCTTAGTTTCAACGTTATTAAACCATGCGTATTCAATTCCTTTACGTGAAGTCCAAACATTCTTACAAGTCACAGAGCAAGTATGACAGCCAATACATTTATCTAAATTTAAGATCATTGCAATTTGCGCACGCACTTTCATGATTGACTTCCTTCTTTTTCAAAACTATCTGCCGTCTCTTGTTTTCGCACCACCACAAACTCATCCCTATTACAACCTACTGTTCCGTAATAATTAAATCCGTATGATAATTGAGCATACCCTCCAATCATATGAGTTGGTTTAAGGGTTATTCGTGTAACAGAGTTGTGAATACCTCCAGGCTTACCCGTTGTTTCACACAAATTTGTCTGATATAATTTTTCTTGTGCATGATACATCATACACATCCCGCTAGGAACTCGCTGACTAACTACAGCTCTAGCAGATATTGCTCCATTGCTATTGAATAGCTCAAGCCAGTCATTATCTACAACATCAATCTTTCTTGCGTCAACTTCACTTAACCAAACAATAGGTCCCCCTCGACTCAACGTAAGCATCAACAAATTATCAGTGTAAGTGCTATGAATACCCCACTTTTGATGAGGTGTAATAAAATTCAAAGCAATTTGCTTTTTGCCTTTACCTTTTTCATCAATAATTGGATAAATAGTCTTTGTATCAATTGGAGGCTTATACGTACAGAGGGTTTCACCAAAAGCACGCATCCATGGGTGATCTTGATATAATTCTTGCCTGCCAGTCAGAGTTCTCCAAGGTATTAGTTCAGTCACATTGGTATACCCTGCATTATAACTAACTGTTTCTGATTCTATACCACTCCATGTTGGAGATGAAATGATTTTTCTTGGTTGGGATTGAATGTCACGAAAACGAATTTTCTCATCTTTGCGATTAACTGCAAGATGGGTATGATCTCGACCTGTTTTCTTGCTTAAAGCATCCCATGCTTTAACAGCAACCTCTCCATTGGTTTCAGGCGCCAATAACAATATCATTTCAGCCGCTTCAATATCAGTTTCAATTCTTGGTCTTCCAAAAGCAATACTATTCTTATTTTGTACTGTTCGATTGAGATCACACAGCTCATTAATTTCATGTTTTGTATCCCAAGAAATACCCTTTCCTCCATTGCCCAGTTCATCTAATAAAGGACCAACTGCCGTAAACTTATAATAAGTATTAGGATAATCCCTCTTAACGGTTGTAATAGAGGGCATAGTCTTCCCAGGGATAGGTTCACACTCACCTCTTTTCCAGTCTTTTATCTTGTGCGTCTGAGCAATTTCGGCAGAAGTGTCATGCAGGATAGGAACTAACACTACATCTTCTTCAATACCAAGGTGGTTTATACTTAGTTTAGAAAACTTTTCTGCAATGCTTTTATAAATTTCCCAATCACTTCGACTTTCCCATACTGGATCAATAGCAGCAGATAGTGGATGAATAAAAGGGTGCATGTCAGACGTATTTAGATCATTTTTCTCATACCAGCTGGCTGTCGGCAAAACAATATCTGAATAAAGTGCTGTAGTAGACATCCTGAAATCTAAAGTAACTAATAAATCGAGCTTTCCTTGAGGTGAGTTCTCATGCCAAACAACTTCTTTAGGTTTTTTTTCACTAATTTCACCAAGATCTTTACCTTGAACCCCATTATCCGTACCCAGCATATATTTCAAAAAGTATTCATGACCTTTACCACTAGCTCCTAATAAATTTGAACGCCAAACAAACATATTCCGTGGATAGTTTTTTGGGTTATCTGGATCTTCACAAGCCAATGTAAGATCTCCTGATTTAAGTTTTTCTATCACATAATCTGACACTTGTTTATTTTGAGCTTTTGCCTTTTTAGCTATTCCTAGAGGATTTTCACCTAACTGTGGTGCTGAAGGAAGCCAACCCAAGCGTTCAGCTTTTACATTACAATCGATTAAAGAAAGATCTTCCCACTCTTCTTTATTTTCAGCAATCGGTGATAGTATCTCATTAACATTAAGTTTTTCATAACGCCATTGACTGGAGTGTGCATAAAAGAATGAAGTTCCATTCATCTGTCTTGGAGGCCTTTGCCAATCAAGCGCAAAAGCAAGAGGCAACCAACCTGTCTGCGGACGTAATTTCTCTTGACCAACATAATGAGCCCAACCACCTCCAGATTTTCCAACACATCCACAAATTACCAACATATTAATAAGACCTCGATAATTCATATCCATGTGATACCAGTGATTCATTGCAGCACCCACAATGATCATAGAACGCCCTTCTGTTGCCGCAGCATTTTCTGCAAATTGAGTAGCTACAGTTATAACCTCTTGACGGTCAACTCCAGTTATTTTCTCTTGCCAAGCGGGTGTAAATGGCTGATCATCATCGAAGCTCTCTGCTATATTCTCTCCGCCCAAACCCCTATCAACACCATAATTTGCAATAAACAAATCAAATACAGTTGTTACTAATACCTCTCCTTCTTGTAACTTTATTTTACGAACCGGTATATTCCTCAGAGAGACAGAGTCATGATCTGTATGTTCAAAATGCTCATGTTCAATGTTACCAAAATAAGGAAAAGCAGCCGGTACAACATCATCATTTGAATCTAATAAAGTAATTAATGCTGAAATAGTATTACCATTGTCTGCATTTTTCATTTCGAGATTCCATTTACCATTCTCACCCCAACGTGATCCTATCGTTCCATTTGGCACAACAATACTCTGAGTATTACTGTCAATAAAAACAGGCTTCCAATCAGCATTATTTTTTTGACCTAAATTATTTTCAAAATCACCTGCTCGAATAAATGATTCAGGAACAAAGAAATCTCCTTTTTTATTCAAGCGAACTAAAAAAGGCATATCAGTAAATTGACGACAGTAGCTCTCAAAGTACTCAACCTTCTGATCAACAAAGAATTTCTTTAATATAACATGCCCCATCGCCATAGCTAATGCTGCATCAGTGCCTTGTTTAGGGTGTAGCCAGATATCAGAGAATTTAGCTGCCTCACTATAATCAGGAGTAATAACTACCGTTTTTGTTCCAGAATAACGAGCTTCGGCCATAAAATGTGCATCTGGGGTTCGAGTTTGAGGAACATTTGAACCCCACATCATGATAAACGAAGAAGAGTACCAATCTGCACTTTCAGGCACATCAGTTTGCTCACCCCAGGTTTGAGGTGAACTGGGGGGCAAATCACAGTACCAATCATAAAAACTTAAGCTTACTCCACCTATTAATGATAAATATCTGGACCCAGCTGAATAAGAAACCATTGACATTGCTGGAATAGGAGAAAATCCTGCGATTCGATCTGGGCCATATGTTTTAATAGTAAAGATATTGGAGGCTGCGATAATATCAGTAACTTCATCCCAATTTAAACGAACAAACCCACCAAGTCCTCGTTGTTTTTTGTACTCTTGAGTTTTTATAGGATCAGAGACGATAGATTCCCAGGCTTTAACAGGATCGGAAAATTGTTTCTTTGCTTGGCGCCACAATTTGATTAGGCTTCCACGTATCAAAGGATATTTTAATCGACTCGCACTATAGATATACCAAGAATAGCTTGCTCCACGCTGACACCCTCTTGGCTCATGATTTGGGAGATCAGATCTAGTACGAGGATAATCGGTCTGCTGACTTTCCCAGGTTATCATGCCATTCTTTACATAAATCTTCCAACTACAAGATCCAGTACAATTAACACCATGAGTAGAGCGAACTACTTTATCATGTTGCCATCTGCGACGATAACAATCTTCCCAGTCTCTGCTCTCACTGATCAACTCACCGTGATCTTGTGAGAATGACTCAGCCCCTCGTGCAAAATATGATAATTTATCTATTAGTGAACTCATAACCACCTCATCATTAAAAATAAAAATTTAAAACAAATAATTTCATCACAACCAGTAATCAATAATGCATATTCCAATTCAAATTCCACATAATCCACAAACTGCCCCCAACAAGTACCATTACAATTAAGAGCATAAATGCAAACGCAAGAACTTGGTTAATACCCTGCTGAGTTCGTGTACTTAGACACATAAAATAAAAAGTTTGAACTAAAAACTGCAACAAGGCTGTGGTAAAAATTAATAAATACATTGCTGTCCCTGTAAACATCCTATTCTTTATAGCAAAGAAAGGAATGAGTGTTAATATGAGACAAAGAATAAAACCCCTCACGTAACTCTCTAGAGTTTTAGTTTTTAAACCATACTCATCTTCTTGTAGTATGTTTTCACTCATGATATGACCCCCATTAAGTAAACTATAGTGAAAATGAATATCCAAATAATATCGAGGAAAGTCCAAAACAAGCCTAAATAAGTCATTCGTTTTTTAACAGCTGGGCACATGTTAAAAACATTTAGGTGAAACAACATAATTAATATCCAGATTAAACCAACCAAAACATGAAAACCATGAGTGCCTACCAAAACGAAAAAGGCAGATGCTGCACCACTATTTTGTGGTGCATATCCCATCGAAAGAAGGTGATAAAACTCACGAAGCTCCATCCACAAAAATCCAGCACCAAGTAGAAAAGTCATTATCAAGCCAATAGTCATCCATTGTCTTTTTTGATGATTCAGCGCTACCATTGCCAAACCTAAAGTAAAACTACTGGTTAATAAAAATATCGTTTCTCCCAGCACATAAGGAAGCTCAATAAACTGCTTCAACGAAATGCCGTACGCTCCAGGATGGTTCAAGACAAGAAAGGTTGCAAAAAGGCATGAAAAAACGACACAATCTGTCAATATATAAATCCAAAAGCCAAACACATCAATTGAATCTGCTTTTATTTGATGCGTACCTTCATGATGACTCATGCTTAAACTCCTTCCCCTTTAATATAGCTCTGCTCAACATCGAGAACATCTCGTGCCTTAATATAATAATCTGTTTGAGTATTAAATGTCCGAGCAACCATAACAAACAACGTTCCAAATAAACCAATGATACCTGGAATCCACATATGCCAAACCAAGGCAAAACATAATACTGCTGAAAAAAGAGCAATGAAAAAACCGTCTGCGGTGTTTTTAGGCATGTGAATATCTTCTTGTTCCCGGGGTTCTGCTGGCTTCTCACCTTTATTCCATTGTTGTTTTTTTTCCCAAAAATCATCCAACTCAGAAACCGTTGGTATTTGTGCAAAATTATACATAGGAGCAGGCGAAGGCGTTGTCCACTCTAAAGTCCTACCATCCCAAGGATCTCCTGTTTGGTCTCGTAACTCATGTCTTTTCTTAATAGATACAATCAACTGAATAACCTGACAAACTACCCCCAATAAAATCAAAACCGTTCCAATTGCAGCAACGATGAAGTAAGGTTGATACACTAGGTTATCATAATGATTTATGCGACGCATCACACCCATTAACCCCAAAGCATACAAAGGCATGAAAGCAACAAAAAAACCAGAAACCCAAAACCCAACAGCGTATCGTCCCCAAAGCTCATCCAGCTTAAATCCAAACATTTTTGGAAACCAATAAATCAACCCTGCAAAATAACCAAAAACGATCGCACCAATAGCTGTATTATGAAAGTGCGCAACCAAAAATAATGAATTATGTGTTTGAAAATCCACCGTAGGGATTGCCATCAAAACCCCCGTCATCCCCCCAATTGAAAATGTTGTAAAAAAGGCCATCGTCCAAAGCATCGGTGTTTTAAAATCAATTCGACCGCGATACATTGTAAAAAGCCAATTAAACACCTTAACTCCTGTTGGTACGGCAATAATCATAGTGGCAATACCAAAAAATGCATTCACATTTGCACCTGCCCCCATTGTAAAGAAATGATGAGCCCAAACAATAAATGATAAAAAGGTAATTACCGCGATTGCAAAAACCATAGTTGTGTATCCAAATAATCGTTTTTTTGAAAAAGTTGCCACAAGTTCTGAATATATTCCAAAAGCGGGTAAAACAAGAATATATACCTCTGGATGCCCCCAAGCCCAAATCAAATTAAGGTACATCATAACATTACCACCCATCCCCTGAGTGAAAAAATGCATATCCAACATTCGATCAAACGACAACAATGCCAATGAAACGGTTAACATGGGGAAAACCAATGCCATTAAAATTGATGAGCATAAACAGCTCCAAACAAATACTGGCATTTTCATCAACGTCATGCCAGGACAACGCATCTTCAATATTGTGGCAATGAAATTAATAGCAGAAAGTAGTGAGCCCACTCCAGATATTTGAACCGCCCAAATATAGTAATCTACACCAACTCCTGGGCTATATTGAATTCCAGACAAAGGTGGATACGCCAACCACCCGGTGGCTGAAAACTTACCCAAAACCAATGAAATATTAACCAAGCACGTTGCCATAAAAGTCAGCCAAAAACATAACGAATTAAGATAAGGATAAGCAACATCTCGTGCTCCTATTTGTATGGGAATAATGGCATTAAATAAACCAAACATTAGCGGCATGGCAACAAAAAAGATCATAATAACCCCATGAGCAGTAAAAATCTGATCGTAATGTTCAGGGGGCAAGAAACCGTGTGAACCTCCAGCTGATAATGCAAGATGCATTCGCATCATTGCTGCATCTATAAAACCTCTGAGCAACATCATTAACGACAGAAGAATATACATTATCCCAATCTTTTTATGATCAACCGTTGTAATCCACTCTCTCCATAATACTGTCCATTTTTTAAAGTACGTCAAACTACCACCAATCAATGTAAGAAAAAGAACAATCGTTCCCCCACCAAAAATCATAATTAACGGATTATCAAAAGGAACTTGATCCCATGATAGGTTTCCAAAAAAAAGAGTCTTCAACATATTATTTCCTACGGTTTTAACTTTACAATGGATTCACAATACTGATTGTCTGGCTTCATATATTGAGCCATAATCCGATGGAACATTTTATTAGGCTCGTCTACAGATGAGTAAAAAGTTGAGGGATGTTTAATTGATTTTTCCAATAACTGGCTACAGTACAACGACCTTGTTAACTTTTTATTTTTTGGTGAATGCTTGACTGATTTAACCCATTGATCAAAATGCACGGAGTCTGTCACGTCCACATTGAATCGCATGTGAGAAAAACCGTCCCCATTGTATTGTGAATTTAGTCCCTCAAACTGTCCTGTTTCATTGGCGATTAAATGAAGTTTTGTTCTCATTCCTGCCATTGAATAGATTTGACTGCCCAACTGGGGTATAAAAAATGAACTCATCGGTGCTTCTGAAGTTATCCAAAATTCAATTTCTCTATCTTTTGGTATATTGATGTGATTGATAGTTGCTATGTTTTGTTCTGGATAAATAAACAACCATTTCCACTCTAAGGATACAGCATCTATTCGTAAAGGCTTGCCTTCCATCTGAAATGTTTCTTTAAACGGCTGATAGGGATCAAGCTTATGTGTACTATTCCAAGTAATAACACTCAACACAACAATTATGATACAAGGAATTCCCCACCAAATAGCTTCCAAAAGAACACTATGGGACCAAGTCGGTTGATACGATGGGTGATTCTTATTGGTTGCTCTGTAACGATAGGCGAATATAAAACTCATCACGATTACCGGTATTACAACCAACAACATAATGCCTACAGCACTAAACAGTATCTCATTTTCTGTCTTTGCAATAAGTCCTTTCGGATTAAGAACTCCTCCAGTCTCAGAATGGTGACAACCAGCTAACAGCGCGCCACAAACAAGCACACATGAATAGGTTTGCAAACCCTTACTTAAAGGATTTTTTTTCAAAAAAGAAAAATTAATCATGTTTTTTATCCATGAAGTAAAAAATCATGGATCCCATATTAACTCCCTTAGCTAACCCAAGCTATGATAAATGTCAGTTTTTAACGAAAAGTTTTGACTCAGTTACTTTTAAATTAACATTTACATGACCGGCTTAACGGCACCGACTGCATGCAAAACAGTTTTTCATATTAATTTAAAAAAGGGGGCTCTTTGAATTGTAGCGCTGACATAAAATTAGGTTACTAACTATTATTCAATATTTTAATTATTTCACTTTGTTAACTAAATTGAGGTTTTTTTAACCACTAAATGGGCACATCTTTTTCAGATTTCTAACATCTAAAATAGTTATTTTTTTTCCTGAAACTTTAATCACACCTTGTTTCTGCATTTTCGAAAATAACCGCGATATGGTTTCTGTTGACAGACCTAAGAAATTGGCGATTTCTGCACGGGACATTGGAAAAGAGAATGAGAAGATTTCATCTAATCGAAAGTGATAATACAAAAGAAATTCTGCTAGTTTCTCAACACCTGTAGCACTTGGGAAAATGCGTACATCTTGATTAATTTTGACTGACAATAAGTTCACAAGTGGATTGAGTTCTTCTGAATACGGGGAAATTACTTTGACGGCCTCCACATAAGGAATCTGACAAATTATACTATCTTCCAGAGATTTAACCGTTGATCTAAAATACCCTAAAGCTATTGATTCTAAGGCGATTAAATCCCCAGGAAAGTGAAAGTTTATTATCTGTTCTCTCCCATCCTCTGTGTTGACAAACGACTTAAAAGATCCTGTTTTAACAGCAAAAAAAGAATGAAAATCATCACCAAAATGACAAATGCTCGAATCTTTTCTAACTCGCCTTTTTTTCCATTTATCTTGCAGATTCCGCTGTTCGTTAGTGTTCAAACCCATGCAAAACTTTCCGCTATTACACAGCAACCAACAACCGTGCTTTTTTCTTTGATCTATCATGTTTTTCAAAAGTTTAATTCCTCATTCAATTTTAAGCTACAGCAATATGTAAAATTAACACATATTACTTTATCAAAATCACTTAAAAAACAAAAGCCAAATTTATTCTTAATTTAATCACTCAACATTCAGCCGTTAAGTGTGATTTTCAACAAAGAATACTATTAATTGATAAATAAGGCTTTTTACATTTAATTATAAAAACCATCATTTCTCTGTCAATTATTTTTTTATAAACCACTGGACAATAAAATCATCGAGTAATATTAAATACCTGAAGATACATATTAAAATTGTATGTAACTTTATTTTCATCAGCAAGTCATGACCTTTTTTTTGATTCAATGATGTTAATGAATGATTTTTGATCGTCTATGCTGATGCTTTTGAATGGGTAGAGCTTCCTAATGTGTCGGGTATGATTCTATTCGCAGATGGGATACCTCGCTAGCAAACCTTACGCAGCTGGAGGCAGTTACATCAATAAAATGTCAGACTATTGTAAGTCTTGTCACTACAAAGTAACGAAGAAGAATGGCCCAGATGCAGGTCCTTTCAATTACCTGTATTGGGACTTTTTAGATAGAATACCGTTAAAAACTAATAGCTAATCATCGTATTGGAATGATGTATAAGACCTTTGATCGCATGAGTGAGGGAAAAAAACACGCCACTCGAAATGATAGTAAAAAGTTTTTGAGCAGTATTGAATAATACATCAGTCTTAGGCATCTATACTGAAACTTTACCAGTTTTTATGTCTCTAAAAGTTTTTGATGGGTTTTTTAGGTTTGAAAGGATCGTCTTAAACCTCAGTATTCATGGCCTTTAGCGAGTTTCAGTCCTGAAAACATGCGTACTTAGAGAACGCTGAGATTACCAAATTTACTCCAAAATCTCACTTTTTGCTCTCCGTTATATGGGAACGACCGTAACGAAGGTACGCATCTATCAACCAGGATGTCTATTTAAAATCCGTAGCTGCAAAACATGCATTATCTTTAGACAATTCATTGAGAACTAGTTTAGTCGTTACCGCAATAGATTCTGATTGTTTTTGATTATTTTTTGTATTTGAAAAGGTATAGATTGCTAGTACTATTGGCTTACATGCTGGTGACCATACAATCCCTATATCATTAGAAATAACTGAACCCCCACCTGTTTTTTCTGCGGCATGCCAACCTGCAGGCAAACCAGATCTAATTTTTTTATAGCCTGTAGTATTGTTGAGCATCCAAGCTTTCAGCGTCTGCTGATTTTCTTGACTCAAAACATTGTTTTCCAACAGTAATTTTTTTACACTTTGAGCCATATCTTTAGGGGTAGAGGTGTCGTGAACAGTGTTTGTATCGGAATTCAAATTAGGCTCTATACTTGTTAAATTAAATGATGTATTGCCTATTGATTTTGCAAATTCATTGACGCTTTTTGTTCCTCCAAGTCTCTTAATTAAAATATTAGTTGCAGCATTATCACTATAACTCATAGCTGCTTCAGCAAGCTCCGTAATAGTCATAACACCTCTTTCTAAATTCAGACGAATAATAGGGCTCCAAAACACAATATCATTTGAAGAAATTTTGATTTTTTCATCAGTTTCAATTTTTTTTAAAATGGCTGAGGAAACCATCAGCTTCATAGTGCTTTGGAATGAAAATCGTTCATCCTGACGATGAGAAAAGGTATTACCATTGTTGGTGTCAATTGCATGAACACCAATTTTGACATTATATTTCTTCTCAATTTGCTCTAACCCTGTAAGCGCATTGCAATTGGCTGCAAAAAAAATGTTGCAAAACATTAGGCACATTATTTTAAAGTACTTCAATTAACCTCCAAAAATCGGTGAGTTTTAATATCAATTAACATACAACTTAAATTGCTTTCAATCAACTTCATTATCCAATAAGGCCCTTTAATTGTTGAATTAAAAACTTAGATACATAACCATAGCCGAAAATTATCATTTGTTTCTTCATAATCTTTTGTAAGCCTCAAGCGCTTTGTTTCTTGTGGTTGCTAAATCTACAATAGGATAAGGGTAATCTTTTCCTAGAATAATACCTAAAGATTTCAAAATGTCTTCAGGAGCAGTCCATGGCTTGAATAAATATTTATCAGGAAGATTTTTTAATTCAGGCACAAATTTTCTTGTGTAGTGCCCATTTTGGTCAAATTTCTCGCCCTGAGTAATCGAATTGAAAATCCTAAAATATGGAGCAGCATCTACACCGCATCCAGCAACCCATTGCCAGCTAGCACTATTATTTGCAAGATCAGCATCAACTAAGCAGTCCCAGAACCAATCACGCCCTTTGTGCCAATGTATGTTAAGATTTTTGACTAAAAAAGAGGCTGCTACCATTCTGACCCTATTATGCATGTATCCTGTTTTCCAAAGCTCTCTCATTCCAGCATCTACAATAGGATAACCTGTATTACCAGTTTGCCATGCCTTTAAATGTTTTAAATTATTTTTCCAAGGAAATTTATTAAATTTATTATTAAAGTTATCGTTATGCAGTGATGGAAAGTGATGCAGTAAATAGCATGAAAATTCACGCCATATCACCTCACTTAAAAAATGCTCTATATCAGAGTCATTCGCGTGTAAATGCCCAAGGTTATTTACAGATTCCCAAATTTGGGCAGGTGATATTTCACCAAAATGTAAATGCGGTGATAAAAGAGAAGTTTGATTTTTAATTGGATAATCGCGAGAATCTTTATATCCAGACAGTTTGGTTTCTATGAATTCAGATAATTTATTATGCGCTGCAGATTCACCTATATCCCATACCCCAATAATTTTTTTATGCCATTTTTTGTCTGATGGAATTAGATTTAAATCTGCGATAGATGTTTTATTTGTAAGGTCCTTTATAGGATTAATTCTAGTTGGTTTCTTTAATGCTTTGCGAGGATTGTGTTGATGTGATTTCTTTTTGTATGCAGTAAAAACCTTGTAATAAGTTTCATCACTTTTTAATATTTGCTTAGGACCCCACAAGTAATTGCTATTAAAAGATCTGTAATTAATGTTTTTTTTCTTGCAAAGAGATTGGATAGTGTTTTCTTGCTCTATGTGCCATGGTTCATAACATGAGTTACAATAAACATTGTCAGCGCCTTGCTTCTCAATTAGTAATTCAATTATTTTATTTGCTTTACCAATATAGATGTTTAATTTACCTTTCAATGCCTTGTTTAGTTTATTTAACGAATAATCTAGCCAAATCTTACTTGCTTCCCCCAGCTTAAATAGATTAGGGGCACAATCATCTAATATGTAAATAGGGAATATTTTTCCTTGAGCTAAAGCTTCTGAAAGCGCGGGATTATCTGATAATCTTAAATCTTGTCGAAACCAAACTATAGAAACTACTTTTGTCATATTAGGTTGCCTTGTATTGATCCGTTAGTTAATAAAACTTATATATTTCTTCCAGTAGCTAGGATCAAGATTATCCTCCAATCTCCAAGCCCAACATAAAACAGATTTTGCATAAAGCCAGTCAGCGATTCTTTGTGCATCGATATTTAGCTCAGAGCTACAAATATTAATACGATTTTCTATCATTTTTCTGGCATGATTTTCTTCAAGTAATTCTGGGATTGGGTTGCAGAGGTAAGCTGCAGCTTCAAATGCTAGATCACCAACAAATCCTTTGGGGTCAATTACCAACCAGCTATCACCATTTTTTAAAATGTTATCGTGATGCAAGTCACCGTGTAACAGTACTTCTTTTGTTGTAGATTTCAGTAAGTCATCTCTGAGGTGCTTAGCTTTAGATAAAATTTCATCTGGTATATCTAACTTTTGATCTAACGTTTTAAATAATTCACTTAAATGATAGAAATTATGGCTTTCTGGAATTGACGCCTTGTGAAGCTCTTTTATGCTTGCACATAGAATTTTTGTTGCCTCTTCATCATTATCTGGAAAATAATCTTTTAGAGTGCTACCAGGTACTGCGCGTTGCATAATAATCATGTTATTATCCTCAGCAATAACTTCAGCCACAGCATGTTTTGCAAAAGCTTTTAGGCACGATGTCTCTTTAGCGAGCGCCTTACTGTTCATGCCAATTTTTAAAATGATTGGAGTATCGTGCTGATAGCCACTAGCGACATAATTAAATGTCATGTTGTTTACAGGAGTCAAAACAGATAGATTATGTTCGTTTGCTATTTTTGTGGTGATCTCAGGCAGCGAATCAAGCCATTGCTTACCTTCATCATTGTACATTGAGATGACGTTTTTTTTGAGCTCGTTCATTGCAGCTCCTTTTTAAGATATATTTTGTCATGGCCAAGAATATAATTAGGAACTGTGCTGATTACTTTGAACCCTTGTTTTTCGTAGAAGCCTTGAGCTTGAAATCCATAAGTATCTGTAAATATCTTGTGAATTTTATCTGACAGAGCTTTTTCAGAAAGCATCTCCATTAACTTAGAGGCAATTCCAGCTTTACGGTAATTTTCATTAACCCATAGAGTTTTTATGTAAAAAGCATCACTGCATCTTTCTATAATTAGTCCGCCTACAACTTCGCTATTATCGGTGGCAACAATTCTAAAATATGATCCGCTTTCCTTCAAAATATTATGGTTAAAATCCCTTAGACCTTGCTTTAAAATAAGATCTTCTGTGTTTTCTTGCGAATCAGGATTATCTTTTATTTCAAACTTTAGTTCGCTCATGCTGGCTTCCTCGATGCAGTAAAATTACCAGCATAAAATGCGATTAGAGTGTTGCTATCATCAACGCAAGTTTTAAGACTTTTATATTTAGCTTCCCACTCTTGTTCTGTCATATGACCATTACTAATTTGATGCTCTTTGCTATCAAGACATTCATTATTAAGCAGTAACTGCCTAACATCATCCTTGATTAAAAATGGCTGGAAAATTGATCCTTCAACACACTCCATGCCTGCTTGTTTTATTAAACTGGGGAGTATTTTACCAAGGTTACCATTGCGATCATCACCTTCAGCAACCTCATATGGCAGATTAGGTGGTTGCCAAGCAGAATGTTCGGGATAGCTGTAGGCGTAATTAATAATTCCTTCAATGCCGATATAGAGACCGCCTGGTTTTAAAGTTTTTTTAATTTGTTGAAGAGCATGGCGTGGCTTATGCACATGATGTAAAACGAAGCGACAATACACAACATCAAACTTTTGATCTAATGTATCTAATTCATAAATATCATGCACCTTGTACTCAATGTTTAGATTATCCGGAGTTCTAGCCCTCGCGGCTTTAATCTGATTTTCATTATTATCAATCGCAATAACCTGACCATCGCTTCCGACTAGGCCTGCGATTATTTGAGTCATAAATCCAAGACCGCAGCCAATATCGAGTACTTTCATGCCGGATGTTACGCCATGCTTTTTCAAAAAATATTCTGTTTGCTCATTAAAGCTTTTCTCTAGAATTCCGAGGCTTTCTTGGCCTTGTTCACCAATGCTATAGCAATATTTTTCAGTCATGGTCGTTCTCCTTGAGTGTATTTTTCACGGCTTAGCCGATACAGCACATGTCGCTTTAATGGGCTAGTATCTTCTAACTTTGGATGGTCAAAATCATCTCTTTCATTGTGTTGCAGGCCAATTTTCTGCATTACTTTAATTGATTTAGAATTGCCAGCAGCGGTGAATGATACGATCTCTGGTATCTTTAATTCTCTAAATGCATAATCTAAAACGGCTTTCGCTCCTTCAGTGGCAAAGCCTTGCCCCCAGTGGTTGGATGATAAACGCCAACCAATTTCTGTAGCAGGTGTAAAATGCGATTCAAAATCTGCTATTAGCAGCCCAATAAAACCAATAAATTCTTTCGTATCTTTTCTTGCAGAGGCATATAGCGAATAACCATGATTTTCAAAGTGAGTATTTACTTTATCTATAAAGTTTTTAGTCATCTCCAAATTTTGAAGACTAGGAAAATATTCCATAACTTTTGGATCTTGATTAATGGCAAACATTGATTCCAGGTCTTCATCAACCCATGTGCGTAAAATTAATCTGTCAGTTTCTAATATTTTCAAACTACATCCTATGACCGCCATTTATTTTCAAGCCATTTCACCAGATTGGGGCATAAAACATTACCGCAATTTGGGACTAATAATGTATAGTAATCTGCAATTTCAAAGCCAAGTTTTAATCCTGTTTTAAGAGAAGCAGTATTATCAATATTGCAACTCCACTCGGGACATATGTTGCGCTTGGCAAGTTCAGAAATCATAAATGATACAACCTGTGTCGCGTATCCTTTGCCTCTATATCTATCTGCGGTGATAACACCTATTTCTGCTATATTAGCGCCAATGCTAGCATATGCCTCACTAACTAAAGTATCATTAACGAAAAGCGCATAACCAGTACCATTGTTAACAAAATTGTCATCGCTACCATACAGTTCTTTTCTTTCGTTATACCAAGTACATTGCTTGAATATTTCAGTAGAATTAACTTTTGAAATTGATAAAGCCTTATGGTGACTGTCTATAGTACCATTGAACTTCAGCAAGGTTCTCACGTGAAAATTCCATCCTTTTTCTAAAAACAATGGATGAAATCGCTTATCGCAATGCACCATGGGGAACTTATAATCTTTAAGAAGTTCTGTTATCTGTAAAACATTTGTTGCTGTTAACTCTCCTGCAACAAACACAAATGGGTCATTGCAATTTTCTCTAACAATTAATACGTCTTTACTTAACTCAAGAATTGTTCCAGTTACCCCAGTCTCTATTATTTCAAATAAAATACCTTGGTTCGGATATTTTTTTAACTGATCAAGAATGTCTTGGTTGTTAATATATTTAAGCTGTTTCATCATCAGTATACTCTAAAATTAATTTCACTCTTTCTTCTATTGACCCAGCTGGTATATGAACACAGCTAAATCCAAATTTTTCATATGCGGCCAGATGAACTTTTTCAAATTCCAAAGACTCCTCAAAACTAATTTGTCTAGCGTCAGCATTTTCAATAAACCCTAAATTATCGATAAAAAATACTTTTTTATCATAACTATTGTACTTTTTAATTCGTTCAATTTCCTGTATTAAATTAGTAGAAGGCTGAAAATTAAGGTGCGTTGCCAGGGCATAGGTGCAAACAGGAGAACGATCATAAAAGTGAAGATCAGAATATTCATCCGATAAATCAATTTGCCTGTGTTTTTGCAAGCGTATTGGGTTGCAAATCATTATCATTCCAAGTTCTAAGTATCAATCGATCAGTTTCTAATATTTTCATGGTAATTTCTCAAGGACATTCTCAATAACAAATTGATATGCTTTCTTATAATCCCAATCACGATACTGGGGAAGTAGGAAGTCCATATCTAACTGAAAGTCTTGGTTGTCTTTTTTTAATTCGAGATTTTTAATAAACTCATCGCGAGTAATAGCTACATTATCATTTTTACAATACTTAGCGAATATATCTATTACACGATCTAAATTAATAATATTTTGACTTGTTACATACCATAAATCGAACAAATCCCTGCCTTTACGACGTTGATACAATGCACGAAGTTTTGTAGCTATTAACTCGTCAATTTCATATGTAGCAATATTTGCAGTGCCGCTAAACCAATCAGATTTAACATCAAATTTTTCTGTTCGTAATGGTAGTACTTGAAAATGTTCTGTCGTATTGATTTCTAATTTTAATTTAGAAGGTAGTTTATTTATTGCTTCATATTTATAAATCAATTTGGCACTGCGCCTCGTTACTTTCCATTTAGGATCACCAAGCCAAGGTTTTAGCACGGTTCTTATTGTATCTATTGTCTGGCCTATTGGATCAGCATTTTTTTGTACAAAATCTATATCTTCACTGTATCTAGAAGGAGGCTTTAAAAATAATTTATTTAGCGCAGTCCCACCTCTAAAAACCAGGCTGGTTTTAACATGATCATTATTGTACAAATCAACTAATGCTCTGCAAATAATTAAATCTTGCTCTATTTGAGCAAGGGTCTGCCATCCATAAGAATTTCTCCATTGTTCAACATATATTTCTGGGATCATAAATCACTCTCTATCTCAGTATTTATTACTATTCTCCACTTTTTACATCTTGGGAATTTGTTCTTAGGAATTCTAGATGATAGTGGCAAATACTTTGGTTTATTTTGTGCAACAAAATCAGCTAATTTAGTAATAACCTTATTAGCTAAGTCTTCATCCATTAAGTCAATATTATCTAATATATATCCTATTCTTTGAAGTTGATATGCTGCACCAATATCAGTTGCTAAATTTATTAATTTATCGGCATCAAGACTTTCTATTAGCTCGGAGAAAACAGTAACAACATTATTTAATCCACCGCAACGATAGGTATATTCCAATAAGTCTAACGCTACTAATTCAGGCGCTGCTACTTTTAAGTAGCCTGTATTAACAGTAAAATCTTGCGTTGGTAAATTTGATAAATCTTTTTTACGTATTACTTCGATTTTTATTTGACCAAACTCCCAAGGATGAGTAATTTTTACATTAGTGATTACTTGAAATTTAAATATCTTTTGGTGGGCTGCTCCATAAAAACCAGCTGCACTCAGCAATGCTACATAGTATTCAGCGCATAGATGTTTCATGATAATTGGAATCAGTTCTTCTGCAGGAATACATCCATGCAGTTTATGTTCTGGCGGTACAATGACATATAAACCCTTTAGAGGCGAGATCAATTCGCCGTGGTCCTTTATACGATAGATAGCGCTTAAGGCAGCACTTTTAGAAAGACTCATATCAGCCATCAATCTTTCCAGGGTAAAATGCCGTTTACCGTGTTGCCTAATTTTTTTGATATACTCTGATAAGCTCATCATTACCTCTAAGTCACGTTTTTCGTGACATAAAGGTATTATGGAGCCTGTTTTGGTGTAAGTCAAGGAGAATTATCAAAAAAAGAGGCCTGACATTCCCTTTAAGTCACGAAAAACGCCATTTTGGAGTCATGAGGAGCATTATTTTGTTGTTTGAAATGTTAATTTTGGAGTAAATTTAGTATAATTTCAACTGTTTAGATGACAAAACGTGTGGAGGCTGTATATGAGCAAAGCGAAAAGAATATTTATTGTCGGCCAATCCGGTGCTGACAAAGGCGTAGTGGCAGAAGAAGTGGCGAAGCAATTAGGTTGGAAGTTTATTAATGCGGACGTTTTAGCTAGCGTTGCATCTATTGGCCGCAGCGTTACCGATGTATTTGGTGCTGGCAGTGAAGATAAATTCAATCAAACATTAACTGAAATCCTGCAACACCAGATTACTCAGGAAAACATCGTGGTTACCACTGACGAAAATGTTGCTTGTGATCCAAAAGCTCGCGAAATATTAAAGTCAGAATTTACCGTGTATATTGAGGTAAGCACCTCAGTTCAAGCTGAGAGAATGAGCAATTATAGGCCGCTACTGCCTGTTGCTGATTATTCAGCGTTTCTGGATGGATTGCAAAAAGAACGTAATCCTTGGTTTGCTGAGGTGTCTAGTTTTACTATAAATTTCGATAATGGTGACATTGAGCGTGACGCCAAAAGCATTGTAGAGGAATACAACAAGTAAATTTCTCTTATTATCGAAAATATCTAAAATCGATAATAACGCCGATCCTTATCACCACCTTTTGAGGTTTGATGCTTGTTGTTATCGAAAATCGCCATAATCGATAACAGTGGCGCTGTATCCTGTGTCCTAAAAGTGGCAAATATCGTCACTAATAGAACATGGTATGTCCTTTAGGTTTCAATATTCGTAACCTAGAGGACAAGATAGGCACATAATGAATTGTGGTCGCCATGTCCCTAAAGTTACAAATAGAGTAACTATAAGGACATGCTGAACTCAAAAACTTAGTCGTGCAGATTAATTTAGGTGCAGATTTTTCGTTCCCAAGAGTGTAATATACCTAAACCAGGTGGGATTGAATTTCATATTTCCTACCCAGTTTGGAGAGCGTTATATTGGTGGATACTAACCTCCGCCAGTTTTTCATTCTCGAAAAGTTTTTGCTGGAATTTTTGGTTTGGTATCAGCACCTCTAAACCCCAGTATTCATGGGCTTTAGCGCATTTCAGTCACGCAACACATGCGTACCTAGAGAGTCGCAAAATCACCCAAAACACCCCAAATTCTCCCTTTTTGTTCTCCAATTCTCCGTTACATGCGAACGTCGGCCGTGAAGGTACGCATCTACCAGGCCTTTGATTTTACCGGGTTTTTGCAATTTCATCATTTTGAGGTTCGTTTTTGAAAAGTGGGTGGAGCTGCACCTAATCAGCGAGAATTTTATGCTGAATATCACATAATTTGGTATACTTACAGAAGTAGAAATATCGAAATTTAAATGGGTTATTTAAATAAATATGGACTCAAGTCAACCCCAAGCAAAGACTCTCCCTGGCAATCTATGGAGTTTTGTTTGGCGATACATGAAGGTCAGGAAACTGTTTATAGCAGCGATGTTATTTGTCGGTATTGCTTGGTCTGTAGAAATGGTTACCAAACCTTATCTTTTAAAAATTATTATTGATACAGCTACGGAATCAAATGATAACTCAGCATTCTCTACAATCATGTTATTAGGACTTATCTATTTAGTTGTTATGTTTGTTGGTGTATTAGTAACAAATTTTTATAATTATATTGGGTTGAAATTATATCCAAGATTAACCGTTGAAATAACAAGAGATGTGTTTAAGCACTTGATGATGCTTCTTATAATTTTTTTCAGAATAATTATGCTGGCGCCCTGAATAAGAAAATTCACGATATTTCGCATAATTCTGCTGTTCTTATTTGTGTTCCTTTTGAGCAATTTTTCATGGGATTTCTAAGGTTAATTGTTTCAACGGGTATATTATATTTTGTTGTTAATCCCATGCTTTCTTTGTATAATACCAGAAGAGTTTAAGGGTCATGATTCAGTTATCATGAGAAAATCACTATGAACAGCAAGATTGAATTACTTCAAGGCACTTCTATTGGATTAATTACTCCATCTAGCCCTCTTTTTCCTGGTAGATTAGAGGCATCTATTGAATTTTTTGAAAAACATGGCTGTAAGGTCAAAGTCGGCAACCATAATACTAAGTCAGATAGATTTTTAGCTGGCACCGATGAAGAACGAGCTGAAGATATCATGAATTTCTTCAATGATCCAGAAGTTGATGCCCTAGTTGTTACAGGTGGAGGAGCTGGTTCAGTAAGAACATTGCCCCTATTAGATTATAAAGCCATTAAAAATAACCCAAAACCGATAATTGGTTTTAGCGATACTACTTCATTACAACTCGGCATTTATAGCAAAACAAACTTGAGATCGTTCACAGGGTTTACCTGCAGAGATGTTGCTGAACTACAGTCTCTCGATCCCTTAATTGAAGACGGTCTTGTCAATTGCTTTATACAAAATAACTACAGTATTTCTGGTGGTGAGACAGTTAATACAGGTAAAGTTACTGCTCCAATCATTGGCGGAAATTTAATGTGCCTTCTTTTCTTAATAGGCACGCCATTTCAACCAAATTTTAAAGATAAAATATTCTTTTTTGAAGAAGTTTGGTCTGAACCGTATGTAATGGATGGCATGCTATCTCAGCTTTACCTTGCTGGAATTTTTGATGAAGTAGCTGGAGTTATTATAGGTAAATTTAAGAACTGTGAATCTAAAATACACGCTGATCGTGATGGCTCATCAGATGCTGTAATTAATGATTGGTGTAAAAAGATAAAAGCCCCTTGTATTAAAGATTTTCCATATGGCCATTTTGATAGCCGGGCCGTATTGCCTATTGGACAGTTGGCAACTCTGGATGCAACTAACTGTAGATTAGATATCATATTTGGCAAGGAAGCATCATGAATTATCCAAGCAGTGTGATTTTGGAAAATCTAGAAACTCCCAGATTAATACTTCGCCACCACCAAAAAGAAGATTTTGATCAATACATAGATGCTGAGCAAAGTTCTGCAAAAAAATTATCACCTTGGTTTGGCTGGATAAATCAAGATAGAGGATATAATACAGCTGAAGATGTTAAGCAATATTTTTTGTACTTAGATGAATTGAATTCTTCTGACAAACCAAGGCAGTTACATTTTTTTATTTTTGAAAAAACTACAAATAAATACATTGGCTCAGTAATATTTTTTAGAGTTGATTGGGATATCCCCTATTTTTATTTTTCTTATTGGTTAGATTCAAGAAAATCCGGCAATGGATATATGACAGAAGCAGTTAATGCTCTTACAAGGTTATGTTTTGATGTTTATGGTGCAAAACGAGTGCAAATTAGTGCATCGATTAAAAATCCCAATAGTCTTAACATACCAAAGAGACTTAATTTTACACTGGAAGGTAGATTGAAAAATTATGCTATGCATTTGTCTGAAAAAGAAGTGACTGATGCGATAATGTATGCTTGTTACTCACCTAATGAATTACCAGAGTTAGAATGTAGCTGGAAATTACGTGAGGTGGTCAGATGAAATACAGAATGAAATTTGCCAACAATAAAAATCCTGTTACAACAATAAAAACTGAGCGTATAACATTGTCGACTCCAGACATAAAAAATGCAGATTTGATTTTAGCTTCTGTTAAAGCATCTGCTGATGATATTTATCCATGGCTGCCCTGGGCGACTAAAGATATTACTTTAGAGAGTATTAAGAATCATATAAATTACTTTATTAAATGCCATACCAGCGAAAAACCATCAGGACTTTTCTTTGATGTTTGGCTTAATGAACAAGGCAAATATTTAGGTAATGTTTACTTTGGTCAGATTGAATGGAGAAATCCAGCCTTTTCTATAGGCTATTGGCTAGATTCTAGAGAATGCAAAAAAGGATATATGACCGAAGCTGTCAATGCTATATCATATGTGGCATTTCAGCATTTTAAAGCCAATAGAGTTGAAATTAGCACGTCTAAGGAAAATGCTAGTGCTAGACGGATACCAAAGAAACTTAATTTTGAACTGGAGGCTGAGTTTGTAAATCATCATGTAAATTATGCTACAAAGGAAGTTTCGAATACGATGGTGTATTCTTGTGTTGATACAAACAGATTGCCCGAATTAAAACAATTAGTTTGGACTACAGCTTCTCAACTAGAGTCGCATGACAAAATAATCACCTGGGCTAAAGAATTTATAAATCCTAACACATTTGAATCAGAGTTAATTGTAGAAACCCCATGGTCTAGTGTTATCAAAATCAATACTGGAGATGAGCAGGTCTATCTTAAGCAAACACCTAGAGATTTATTTTTAGAAGCTGAAGTCATAAAGTTACTGCGCGACAAATGTGATATTAAAATCATTCCAAGAGTTATTGCCGACAACAAGAAAGAGCATTGTTTCTTAATGACAAAATGCGGAGATGTAAGTCTTCGAGATTATTTTGATAGCAAGCTACATCTTGATATATTAAAAAAAGCAATTATTAGCTATAAAAAACTTCAACACTCAACAATAGAATACATAGATGAACTGCTCGCCATAGGAGTACCAGACTGGAGATTAGATAAATTCCCTGCTCTTTATGATGAATTAATTAGCAATACAGAATACTTAGATGATAATAATGTCACCATAGAGCAACAAAAACAACTGCATCAGTACAAAGGTAGAGTGAAAAGCCTTTGCAATGAACTCAGTAATTTTGGAATTATAGAAACATTAAATCACTCAGATTTTCAAGATAATAACCTTCTATATGACAAAACCAATAAAACAACATCTATTATAGATTTAGGTGAAACCGCAATTAACCACCCTTTGTTTTCACTGCATGCCTGCATAGAAGCTGCAAAGAATAGATATCATTTAACAGAAGATTCTGCTGAGTATAAATCATTACAGCAATGTGCATTTGATGGCTTTTTAGATAATAAGAAAAAATTCGATAGAGCTATTGGAATAATTAACCTGTTATTTCCGGTATACCTTTTATTTACGAAAAAAAGATTTCTTGATGCGATTCATATGCCTTTTGATGCCAATGATCCTTTAAGCGTTAAGCAGCATAAAAAAATAAACAAAGGTTTTGTATGGTTTATTAAAAACATGGAAGCTACCAATGCAAAATGAAGAGTTAAAAAAACAGATAAATAAGTGGGCGTTGGAGCAGATTGGATCAGGAGAGCAATATATCCACAGAAACTAACAACCTCTACAGTTTTTGATTCTAAAAGTAATATACATAGTTTGCAAAAAGCTCATAAAATACAGATTAATTTGATTTTTTTATAAATCATGGGTAATATAGACAATATATTCATCTAACTTATTTTTTATAGGCAATAGGTTCAAATAATGTGATTAAATATTTAAAGAAGCATTATACATAGAGTCATAAAAATGATAGCGTTAGGCTACATTAAAACATAACGGTCGATTTTACCTGATATGATAAAAGTTAAAAACATCTCAATTTCTTTTGTTGGGACTACAATTTTTCAAGACGTTAATATTATCTTTAACCGAGATGATAAGGTAGGCTTTATTGGCCGAAATGGCAGCGGTAAAAGCACCTTTTTTAAGTTAATTCTTGATCAATTAGAGGCAGATAAAGGTGTCATTGAAATTCCAAAAAATTATAGAATCGGGCATTTAGAACAGCATATTAAATTCAATCATGAATCTGTGATTGATGAAGTTTGCAGTGTCTTGAGTGAGGAACGTGAATATGAAGGCTGGAAAGGTGAAGAGATTTTGATGGGATTGGGGTTCTCAGTGGAAGATATGCTTAGAAATCCCAATGAATTTTCTGGAGGTTATCAAGTCAAAATAAATTTAGCAAAACTATTACTTGATGAGCCCAATATGTTGCTTTTGGATGAGCCAACGAACTATTTAGACATTCACTCAGTTAGATGGTTAAAGAAGTTTTTGCGCAATTGGAAAGGTGAATTGATTTTAATTACCCATGACCGAGATTTTATGGATAGCGTGATTACTCATACGCTTAATATTCATCGTGGTCATTTTAAAAAGACTCAAGGCAACACACAAAACATTCATGAAAAAATTGCTCTTGAAGAAGATATGTATGAAAAAACTAGGAAAAATGAAGCAAAGCAACGTGAAAAAACTGAAATGTGGATTAATCGCTTTAAAGCTAAAGCCAGTATGGCCAAACGGGCCCAGTCAAAAATAAAGCTGTTAGAAAAGCAAGATCAAAAGGCAAAATTAGCACACATTGAAACACTAGATTTTGAGTTTAATTGCTTGCCTAATATGAGTAAGGGTAATTTTGCTGAAGTGAATAAACTAACCTTTGGTTACGATGATGAGAACCTCATTGAAAAATTATCTTTTAAAGTTAGTATGGATGATAGAATTTGTATCATTGGTAGAAATGGTAAAGGGAAATCTACTTTATTAAAATTAATCACAGGTGATCTAACACCCAAAGAAGGCAATATTCAGATTAATAATAAAACTGAAATTGGCTATTTTGGACAAATGAATATTGATCGGCTTAATCCCAACCTAAGCATTTATGAAGAAATGCAAAATTCGGCACCCACCATAGACCAAACCTCTGTGCGCAAGGCTTGCGGCAATATGATGTTTTCTGGAGGCCTGTCTAATAAGAGAATAGAAGTGCTTTCAGGGGGTGAAAAAAGCCGTGTGATGTTGGGTAAAATACTCTTGAAGCCCTCTAATTTATTATTGCTTGATGAGCCTACCAATCACTTAGATATAGATTCTTGCGAATCTTTGCTGGGGGCTATTAAAAACTTTCCTGGTGCAGTTTTAATCGTAACTCATAGTGAATATTTTCTAAAAGAAATGGCTAACAAATTAATTGTTTTTGATGATGATAAGGTTTTTGTTTTTGAAGGTGGTTATGAAAGCTTTTTACAGAATGTAGGTTGGAGCGATGAGCAATAGAATTTGACCTCATTACGGCATTTTCTGTTATAAATTCATCCGTTAGGGTATAACAGCGCTCAAGATAGCATCTAGTGCTTGAGCTTCTCAAGGATCTTCTGAATATAATAAAAAAACTGGCTTTGAAATATCAATTCAGGGTCGTATTTCTTTTTAAGTTTTACCCAATTTTTTATCTCAGGGTAAGCCGCTAATAGCTGATTGGCACGATAATGCAATCGATACGGAAGGTAAAAAGTCCCCCCTTGTTTGATAACATCTGCGATAACATCCTGTGTGAAAATTTTAATTTTTTCTTCATCTTCTGTCGTTTTACCATGAGAAAGAAGACAGACTAGACCGTACACATCTTTCTTGGCATACGGTAATAACGATATATCATCTTTTTTAACCTCACGTATCGTCACGTTCAACATGTTTATATGATGCTTGGTAACCTTCCTCTTTAGTTGTTTTATAAAGTTATACACCTTGTTTTTTGGAATAAAATATTCATGCAAAATATCTTTATTATTCCCATAAAGAGGCCAGAGTATATGTATATCAGCATTTATGGCATCATTTCGACTTAAAACCTCTTGGCTTTTTGCCAGTAACTCTCCATAAGCTTTTTCTGCCTTTAAATCTCTAACATGTAAACCTATACACCTAACAAATCCTGTGGTTCATCCCCGAAAGAATTCGTCCCTAGAGTCCCTGATTTAAAAAAAACAAACGGCAAACTAACACAAAAAATGGTAACTAAAAGAAACGAGATTAACATAGATATCACATACATAGTACTAACACATAAATAAGCTATGCTCGGCGAAGTCAATACGACTAACAACCTGAACAACCCGGGAGAATAAAGCAAGACATAGGCTACGAATACTGCCTTTGCAGCAGGTGATACTCGCCAACCCAAGTCATGTAAACGCCTAACATAACCTGAGCAAAAAGTAATAAACAATGCAGAATAAAACACCATAAACACTAGCGGGGACACTACAGGATGCAACAAAAATAGTATTCTACTCTTACCAAGCACGAGAAAACCACTCAAACCAAGCACGAGAAAACCTAGATAATTAAACCATCTTGAGTTCGGCTTCTCAACCAAGCAAATAGATACAGATGCCATAAGAATTAAGAATTGGACCAAGGTGGATAAACAAATCTCAAAACTCATCCAAGAAAAATAATCGGTGAAGGCATAGCACCCAATCATATTGATGACAAAAATCGGAATATACACCAAAGCAAACCCTAAACGACCTACTCTACCACTGAAACCTGTTAACCTATTCATTGTATTTTTTCTCCTATCATTCATTCAACTACCATTGTACAGGAATAACGCCAAAAAGTCAATATATTCAATACTATATGCGTATACATTTAACACTAAAAGCTCTTTTATGCCTCAAATGAACGCACCCTTAAAGGAGAAAAATGGCTTATGTACTTCTTTGAATCAAAAAACAATGGTAAACCATGAAATAAGCAATACTTGCACATCCTTTCTTCTGTCATCAACTCTGATACCACAAACGGGTCAAAGCATGTGTGAGGTGCCCCCATACCGAGAACTTGAAGTTCTATTCTCGCCAGTTTTTATTTCTCAAAAAATTGGATGGGAATTTATGCGTCGAGACAATTACTGCAAAACTCCAGTATAGATCGGCTTTATCGCGTTTAAACAAAACAGATACACATAGGCAATTGAAAAATTACCAAATTTACCCCAAAAATTTCCTTTGTGTTCTTCAATTCTCCGATCAAGATAAACATACGTCCTCAAGGCAGGTATCTATAAACTATTTATTTTACTAAGTTTTCTTAACCCCCCTATTCCGAGGTTCTTTTGGTAAGATGGGTGCTGGGATACTCAGAGGAAAATAGTTTTTACTCCTTCGTCAAATTATTAAGATTAAATAAACACTCAGACAATAGTTGATCGAGAAGCTGTTTGTCTCCTTGATGAACAGTCGCCGTCATTTGCTCTTCAATATTACGGATCAAATGATGAGCTTTTTGAACGATTTGTAGTCCTTGACTGGTAAGTTCAGCACACAAAATCCGACCATGTCCAGGATCATTTTTGCGCATTATTAACTTTCTTTGCTCTAAATTAGAGACGATACCGTGCATTGTTTGTGCTGTAATAAATGACCTGCGTGCAAGTTCTGCATTTGACATCCCTCGTTCTAATTCTAATTGAGCAAGAACAGAGTATTGAGGTGTTGTGAGGTTGAGTTTCCTTAACACTTCATCCATATGAAGTCTCAAGGCATGTTGAGTCTTCTTGAGTTTATAGCCAAGTAAACCCGTCACATCCATTTTTTTTGCAGTTGACATATCAGCACCCTTATATTATAGTAAGTGTCCTTATAATATAATAGGAGTTAGGCATGGATACAACAAATTCTGAGAACGAAAAGAATTTACATGTGGCTAAAAGCTATTATAGCGCCATGCTTGCAAAAGATTTTAATACCCTGGCAAGTTATCTCCATGACAATGTTCACTTCATGGGTCCTTTAGCCGAATTACAAGGGAAAGAGGCTGTTGTTCTTGCAGCCAAAAACTTGAGTCAAATATTGGATAACATTGAGATACGTTCTACGTTTGCAAGTGGCAACCAAATCATGTTTGCCTACGATTTTTCATTTCCCACTCTTAACCTTAACTTGCGATCAGCTGTTCTCATGGATTTTAAAAAGGGTCAAATTACAAAAATAGAACTGTTTTATGATGGTAGGCCTTTTGAACAAAAGAAAAAAGAAATTTTCGTGAATGCAAAGAATTGAGTTTTTCTTGATAAAAAATCAACACCCATTAATACCATACTCTCTCTCATAATATCATCAATTTCAGGGATGGATAAGTATATGTTATCGCCCTTAGGTAACCCTGCTGAAAGATTGAGTATTATGCTTCATCTTTATTGTCGCTGCTATTATCACCTAAAAATCCACCGACTTGTGCATCCCATAGATTTTTATATAGATTGCCTTTTACTAATAACTCATCATGAGTGCCCTCTTCAACAATCTTACCTTTATCAAAAACCAAGATACGATCCATATGTAGCAAAGTAGATAATCGGTGAGCAATAACAAGGGTTGTTTTATCCTGCATTAATTCCCAGAGACTATCTTGAATTAAAGCTTCGGTAACCGAATCGAGTTGTGAAGTTGCTTCATCAAGTATGAGTATTGGTGCATTTTTCAAGATAGCCCTTGCAATTGCAATACGCTGACGTTGTCCGCCTGAGAGCTTGACCCCACGTTCACCAACAAGCGAATCATAGCCTTGTGGTAACATTACAATAAACTCATGTGCGTGTGCTTTTTTAGCAGCCTCAATAACTTCTTCATCCGTTGCATCAATCCGCCCATAACGAATATTCTCCATAAGACTTCTGTGAAAAAGACTCGGATCTTGAGGGATCATAGCAATTTTTTCATGCAAAGAATCTTGGCTAACATCACGTATATCTTGCCCATCAATTAGAATAGCACCTCCACTAACATCATAAAGTCGTAATATCAAATTAACGAAAGTAGATTTTCCACTACCGGAATAACCAACAAGTCCGACTTTTTGGCCTGATTCAATATTAATGGAGCTGTTCTGAAAAAGAGGTTCAGTACCTTTATAGTGAAACTTAACCTTATTGAAGGAGATTTGACCCTTGCGACACTCAAGAATCTTTGCATCTGGTTTATCCTGGATGGCTAAAGGCGTCATAAGAACAAATAAACTTTGCTTACATCTACCTGATGCTTTATTAAATTCATCAACCTCTGCCATTGTGTACCACATCATGTGACCCGTTTCCATTGTCAAACCAAAGATTAGAGCAAAATCACCCACAGTGACTAAGTTTTGGCTGTACAGATGCACTAAATAATAAGCCGAAAACCCCATCATTATGGCTATCATTCCACCTTGAATAGAGTGCATAATAAGGGCATAAAAATGGGTATCATAGTAGGTTTTTAGTTGACGATTAAAAAATGGAGTCATGCTTGAATTTTCATATGCCTTTTTAGAAAAAATTCTGACATTACTTTGATTTGATACCCTATCAACCAACTCTCCCACCACCACAGATTCTGCTGCAGCTTGCGCATCAGATAGGGCTACAAATTTTTTCGACATTACCATACTGATGCCTACAAAAAACACAAACCAAGTAACCAAAATAAAACAAAATATTGGGTTAACAAAATAAGCCGTTATAAATGCTGTAAAGAGCAAAGAGGCTCCTCTCAAAAAATCAGGTGCTACGGAACTAACTATCTTCTCCGTTCCGTCTGCTAAATTAGTAATTTGTTTTACTATCTTTCCAGATAAATTATCTTGGAAAAACTGATGAGATTGTCCGAGAATATAATTCATTGATTGCCCGATAATATTATTAACGATCACAGGGACATATTTACATCGGATATAAGAAATCCCTCTCCATGTAATATTATCAAATACAATAAAGTTCAGCACAATTAGACTGACAGGTAGCAGAATAACTGATGCCTCACCATTTTTAATGTGTGGCAAAAGATCAATAACATTTTTAATCAGGATACTGTTAAATGGCCCCCAAACACCAGCAATGATAGCCAGTATGCAATAAATAGTTACAACAGATTTAAAGTTTTTTAAAAAGTGCCCTATAAATGGAAACAGTGTTTTAGGTAGTTTCGTGCAATTATTTACCACAATTTTCCTCCACAAGATATGCCATCATCAAAGGCAACGCAAGAACCCGTAACATAACTATCTATTTCATTCGATGAAACATATAAAACTAAGCCATTCATATCAGATGAATCAGCCATGACTCCATAAGAGATACGGGAGATCACTTGATCGACATAGGGTTCATTCATTGGTGCTCTAAACCCGCCAGGAGAAATACAGTTAATCCGTGTTTGTTGACATGTAATTTCACTCATTATTTCTGCTCCAAAGATATCTTCATGACTCGTTGAAAACCATACTTTTTCGATAAATGTTTGGTTTGTTTATTAAAAATATCTTCTATGATACCCAAGTTCCCTTACCCTTTTTTTCCAGTGTTGAAGAGATACTTTTCTACCCTAGCGAGTCTCTTCGAAGATGATCCTCTTTGACTTGGCCGATATATTTTATACATAACCCTGTATTTCCAGTTTTCCATACGCATAACCCATACAGCTTTAGCTCCTTCAGGTAAAAAACCTTCCGTATCTTATGCAATTGCATGGTTTTAGAACTAAAATAAATAAATCAATACAATAAGCTGTGTCCATAAGACAACTAAATCAATTAATCATTTATGGTATCATATCTAAAGGAAGAGGTATACTATGCCCCATCAACATACACAAGAGAAATATTGGTGAACGGAAAAATTGGAAATAGAAAAAGGCTAGTCGCCTAGCCTCTGTTATACTAAAGATTCTTTTCGGCATAGTGCCTCATTGCTTTGCCTATACATTCAATCAGCAACTTAATGCTATGATTGGTTTTGATCAAATTCGATATTAACTCAAATCCTTATCACCACTCTTGGTGATTTTGCTTATCTTCTTATCGAAAAACAGACATATCAATAACAAGGCGGCATTAACAGCGTCTCTGGGGTTGCAGCATTGCACTGTTTGTGATTTTACTCATAGGCAACATCTGAAATATCATAAAAGTGGCAAATTTCGTCTTTTACTAATGATCATTCATGAGCTATATGATAACATCATGATGAATACAGGCATGTTAATTGGGAAGAATAGTATGGGGTTCATGATAAAAGGAAAATGGATTAACCAAAATTTTGGCTCCGATATAACCGGTGGACGTTTTATCAGAAAAGATTCGATTTTTAGACATTTTATTGGGTCTGCGAAATTTCCTGCTGAGAAAAACCGCTATCACCTGTATGTTTCACACGCATGTCCATGGGCACACCGCGCAACCCTATATCGAGAATTAAAATCATTAACATCCGTTATACCCATGACAGCTGTTAAACCTGTCATGCTCGAAAATGGCTGGGAAATTGACCCAAGCACCGATTCTTGCAACGAAAAAAATTACTTACACCAAATATACTCATTAGCTAACACAAACTATGAAGGTCGTGTGACCGTTCCTATGTTATGGGATAAACATACCCGCACAATAGTCAACAACGAATCATCTGAAATCATTCGCATGTTCAATCAAGAGTTTAATATGATCACGGGAAACAAATTAGATTTTTACCCTAAATCAAAACGAAGTGACATTGATAAAATGAATGAATTTATCTATTCAGCAATTAACAATGGCGTTTATAAAGTCGGGTTTGCAACTTCTCAAGCGGTGTATACGGAAGAAGTTAATCGCCTTTTTAATGCCCTTGAAAAAATAGAAAAGCATTTATCCAGACAACGTTACCTAGTTGGCAATCAACTAACTGAAGCAGATATTTGCTTATTTACAACACTTATAAGATTTGATCCAGTCTATGTTGGGCACTTTAAATGTAACCTACAACGTATAGTCGATTACCCCAATCTATCTGGCTATCTACGTGATATCTACCAAACTAAAAACATTAAATCAACGGTAGATATGGATCATATTAAGACGCACTATTACACTAGCCACCCATTTATTAACCCCAATGGTATTGTTCCGATCGGTCCAAGAATAAATTATGATGAACCCCATAACAGAGCTAAAATGGAGTACATATAAGTCCTCAAGTTATTCTGCGTTCAATCGACATGACAGCGCATGAATAGCTGGAAAATTTATGCACAGTAAAACGGTAATCATTGGTGCATCAGGATCCATTGTTAAGACCCTCAAATAGAAATTGTGAGATTCTACTATAAAACCAAATCACTCTCTCTAAAATTCTTTTTCATACCCAAACCTTATCTTATAAACATTTTTCACTCGGAGTTACAAGTACAACTTGACATAGCGTACTATAAAATTTTAATATATATAAATATTATGTATGCATACACTATATATACATCATTAAAACCAAAGAGGTAAAATTATGATTGTGACAAGTTACTCTATCCAAACAAAAGCAACTAAGTCAGATATTTGGCCGTTTTATGCGAATCTTAAGGCATGGACTGAATGGGACGAAGATATCGAATACGCCTGGTTAGAAGGTAATAATTTCACTCAAGGAACAACTGGCGTAATAAAACCCAGAGGAGCTTCAAAAGTAAAATTTAAATTATCAGAGGTCACAAAAAACCAATCCTTTACTAATATTTCGTATTTACCCCTGACTAAAATGACCTTCAGCCATCAGCTAACAGATAATTTAGACGAGACCACAACAATCACTCATCAGATTGAAATGAAAGGCTTAACTGCACCACTATTTGCTTTTATCATTGGACGACAAATGAAAGCCAAATTACCTGACGCCATGAAGAAACTTGCTCAGCTTGCAGAATCTAACCCTTCAGAAGGATCAATACAATGAGCGAAAAATTCAACTGGAACGATATAAGTCACTTTCAAGAAGCCACCCGGAGCCCGGGGTTTATGTTATGGCAAACCTATTTATTATGGAAACGCAAGCTTGAACGTCTATTAAGACAGCATAATATTACTCATGTGCAGTTTGTCATTCTAACCAGCCTTGCTTATCTTCAAGGTAAAAAAATAAATACCAATCAAATTAAATTAGCCAGATTTTCTATGTGCGATGTATCCATGGCCTCCCAAGTTATCCGTGTATTAGTCAAAAAACAACTGATTGAAAGAGTGCACAAGGAAGGTGATGAACGCTCAAAATTTCTAACACTAACATCAGCCGGTATAAAGCTAGTTCAAAACACAGTTAAGAATGTAGAAGATATTGACTCTAAATTTTTTAATCAACTTAAAGGGAAGCAAACGATTTTTCTTGACTGCTTAACTACAATCATTACCGAAGAAACTGAGGCAAGCATTCTTAAAGATACTAACAATACTTAATAAGCCACCCGCAGAACACCTTGCTCACATGAATTTCATGGCGCCTTATCTAGCGTCAATGATAATAAACAACACCTCATAAACACCCCCTCGTTACTTGACAATAAACAAATAAATCCTTATAATCATACACGTAACAACATAGAGGCGTCATGAACACTATTTCTTAAATCACCCATATAGAAGGGCATCCATACACTGTGATAAAACCTCATCATCAACAGATACCCCACTTACAGATTGAGAGAAATACCATGCACGCACCTATTTACCTTAAAGACATCAGCCTATCTTTTCCCCATAAAAACTGCTTTGAAAACTTTTCAAACACAATTCACCCGGGTGTACGTATTGCCATAATTGGTAGAAATGGTTGTGGAAAAACAAGCCTACTGAATATATTGTCTCAACAATTACAACCGTCAAGTGGACAAGTTTCAATCAGCAGCAACCTATGCATCGGGCATGTAGAACAAACAATCCATGATTTTAAAGACCTCAGTGGTGGGCAGCGACTTAATAAAAAGATATCCGAAGCCTTAGCCAAATCACCCCACCTACTCTTGCTAGACGAACCCACCAATCACTTAGATCAAGAGAATCGTAAAAGCCTAATGCGAATGCTTTTGGGCTACCAAGGAACGCTTATTCTGGTTAGCCATGACACTGAATTACTCCGCAATTGCATCGATACACTATGGCACATTAATCAGAACAAAATTGATGAGTTCACGGGATCTTATGATAATTATAGACAGCATGTTGCACAAAATAAATTGTCGCTAGAAAAGGAGAGATCACTATTAAAAAGAAAACAAAAGCAATATCATAACAACCTTATGCAAGAACAAAAACGAGCCAAAAAATCCAAAACCTACGGTGAAAAAAAGTATTCTCATGACAAATTGGCCCTTCGGAATGCTCAAACACAAGGCCAACTCACTTGTAATAAGAACAAACGATTCATTAATGACTGCAGACACGCCCTATCTTCAAAACTATCTGAGCTTTATCAACCTGAAACCCTTGTACCCAAATTTTCAATAAGCTCCAATGATATGGGCAACAGTAACCTTATATCCATCCATGAAGCCAGTATTGGTTATAGCAAAGAAAATATAATACTAAAAGACATTAGCCTAACGGTGTCAGGAAAAGAACGCGTTGCTATCTATGGAAAAAATGCATCTGGCAAATCAACATTGCTCAAAGCTATTTTTGATCGTGATAAGTTTTTTACAACCGGACAGTGGCAACTACCTCACCCCCATCAAATTGGCTACTTGGATCAGCATTATTGCAACCTTGATCCCAGGTTATCCATTATAGGACATCTACAGCAACTGAAACCACGATGGGATGAAAGAGAAATAAGAGAACATTTAAATGATTTTTTATTTAGAAAAAATGAAGAAATATTGCCATTATCTGAACATCTTTCAGGCGGAGAAAAAGCCCGACTATCACTTTGTTTAATTGCCGCTAAAACTCCAAAACTATTAATTCTGGATGAAATAACCAACAATTTAGACCTAGAAACCAAAGAACACATAGCTCAAATTTTAAAAACATACCCTGGCTCGATGATTATAGTCTCTCATGACAAGGATTTTTTGTATTCCATCAATATCTCTACTGAGTATCAACTTAAGAACATGAGTATTTTTTAGCGCAACCAAACACTCTATTCCTCTCATTATGAGCACCCATCTATTGACAATAGAAGTGTAGTCGATTAAGCGTTAACCTCCTTGGGGCAAATATGGAAAATAATACCCTACTTCCCGAATAAATTCTTTCATAGTAGTTTTATTTTTTACAATCACTAGAACTGTATCATCGCCTGCTATGGTTCCCAAGATCAGCGAACTTTTGTCATCTCTGGATGAATACGACACAAATTTTTCATCCAAGAAAACTGCCAAACTATTCGCATTACCTGGGTGAGTATGAAAAACCAATAAACCAGAATCAGACTCTTTCATGCTTAAGACTGTGGGTATTTGAGGTTGATTATGGTCAACAATCTCATAAATTCCAGATACTTTGGCAACATTTAATTTTTTTAACCGTCGCGACAGAGTGGCTTGAGGAATATCAAAACCCCTCTTATTTAAATAACTCTGTAAATCAGCTTGCTCTGGAATCTCAAAATTTCTGATAATATTCAAAATATGATCATCTAGACTCGTATCATTCACATCAAACTCCAATGGATATATATTCACTATATTAATATTATATTCAAATAGGCTTGCATGTCAACTCAATATATGTCATATTCTAATTTTAGCAAACTTAAGCAACTCGGAGAACAAATGGCATGAAAAACCTGACAACAATATTGATATTATTGCTAGCCTGTATTCTTTCAAGCTGTAAAGATACAAAAGACAACACAAAACTCATTATTGCAACATCAGCTGATTATCCACCTTTTGAATACAAACTAAAAGGAGAGCTCACCGGATTTGACATTGATCTTGGCATTATACTCGCCCAAGAATTAAACAAAGAACCCGCGTTTCTAGACATGGAGTTTAGTGCCGTCTTAGCCTCAGTTCAAAGCGGTATAGCTGATGTCGCCATCGCCACCATTACGGCTACCGATGAAAGAAAAAAGAATTTCGATTTTTCAGATCCTTACTACACAGAAAGCTTAGCCATTCTTTTTCCCCATGATAGCCCCCTTCTCCAATCAACCGACCTTGCTGGAAAAAAAATAGCTTGTCAACTGGGTACCACCATGGAGCTTTGGCTAAAAAACAACGCCAAAGACTCCGAAATCATAACAACTGATAGCAACCCTCAAGCCGTTGAGTCACTTAAGGCAGGACACGTAGACGGTGTCTTTATTGACGCCATCCAAGCTCGTGCGTTTTCACAAAAAAACCCCCAACTAGCCTACCAGGTTATGGCACAAGCTGATTCAGGCTATGTTATTGTTCTTAAGAAAAACTCCCCCCTAAAAGAACCGATTAATAAAGCACTAAAGAAGCTTATTAAACAAGGAAAAATCAACGACCTTAAAAGAAAATACCTCGAGATTAAACCATGAATGACCTACTCTATAGCGCAATCTTTATAAGCAAAGGTATCCTCATTACACTTCAACTACTAGTGTGCGGTATATCCATAGGGCTCATTCTTGGCCTACTAGCCTCCATAGGTCGATACAAAGGCATCGCTAAAACACCCATTAATAGCATTATTTCAGTGATAAGAGGCACTCCTCTCATCTTACAACTGGCCTTTGTTTATTTTGCACTGCCTGGATTAACAGGAATCAAATTAAATATTATCATGGCCGGCATCATTACCTTTGGCTTAAACAGCTCCGCCTATGTTGCTGAAATTTTAAGAGCAGGCATTAATAATATTCCCAAAGGACAATTTGAGGCAGCAAAAGCCCTTAAAATACCAAACTACCCAATGTGGAAAGACATCATTTTACCTCAAGTAATAAAAAACGTATTACCCGCTATGATCAGTGAGATCATCGCTCTTTTAAAAGAAACTTCATTGATTGCAACAATTGGAGGCATGGACATCATGCGTTCCGCTCAAACCGTAGCCGCTGAACAATTTACCTATTTTACCCCACTTTGCATTGCAGGGGTCTATTACTATACTCTTGTGCTTTTCATTGAGCATATTGGAAGAATCCTAGAAAAGAAGGTTAATCATGCTAACAGTTAAGAATGCCTCAAAAAGATATCATGACCACATTATCTTTAACAATATTAGTCTAGAAATTAGTGACAATCAAATCATTGGCCTAGCTGGCCCATCAGGCAGCGGAAAATCAACCCTTTTAAGGTGTATTCAACAATTAGATACCCTTGATAAAGGCCATATCACCGGAAACACTCTATCCGGATTTATGTTTCAAGACTTTCAACTCTTCCCCCACATGAACGTATTAGAAAACCTAACCTACTCTCCTACCATAAACAAAATGAAGAACCCTACAAAGAAAGCCCTTCAACTACTAAAACAACTCGGAGTTCATAACAAAGCCCACAACTACCCATCACAGTTATCTGGCGGACAAAAGCAAAGGGTTGCCCTGGCAAGAACATTGATGATGGACCCCAAGCTACTCTTATGTGATGAGCCCACTTCTGGGCTTGATGTAGCAGCTATTTTAGATGTCATCACTCTCTTAAAATCAATCAAAAAGGAAAGAAATATCACCATGATAATTGCCTCTCATGATTTAGATTTTTTAACTCGAATAGCCGACAAAATAATTTTACTAAAGGATGGTAATATAGCCACTCAAATAGAACCCAAAAACACAGAAAATCCAACTTCTTTCTTACACAAGCACTATTAAGAATACCTCAAAATATTACACCCTCATTTGGGTAACATTTCTCCCAACACTTTTGGCACACCTCTAGGAATCTTAAAACATTCATGATATTAAATATTTTTATCTAAAGCATTGATCCTAAATAGGAAAATCACCTAACAAAAATTTGTTTCTCCCTTGGAAACACCCTAGAGAACCCACTGACCAGGCTGGATATAACTAGAAAAACCCCACACAATCTCAACCTGTCAACGAATAATAACAATCTAGTGATGCTTAAAATGAAGTGTGTAAGAAAACCATTTCCCAAAAAAACCTGTCTCCCTCAAACCCACTTGTCTAGCAAGATTGCGAACCTTGCTTGCTCGTTGAAAATGCGGATCAAAAATAGTTTCAGTAACAGAGAAAACACCATCGCTTTTCAACGCTGCAACCATTTCTTGGCATGCCTTTAATTGCTCTGGAATCTCTCCTAGCACATTAACCAATAAAATAATATCACAATGATTTATTGGTAATTTCCCCTCACCTATTTTTCCCTGAATTAACGTTATATTATCAGCATCATTAGATTTTTTCTTTACTTTTTCAAGCATATTACTTTGTATATCCAGAGCTAAAACTTGAATTTGTCCATTAAGTTTTTTTGATAAAGGAACTGTCAACCTGCCAGGACCGCAACCCACATCCGCCACAACCATTCTTTCTCTTAAACCCAAATGATTAAGAATTATTGCCGATTGATTTTCTTTAGCCCAAGGGTTATCCATCTCAACCATCCAAGATAAAAAACTAGGGCATGGCAACACATAACGCTTTGAACCCAGCCGCCACAAAACCAAGATTAATATCACAGCCACAATAATCAACACAACCCATTTCATAAAATCTCCTCAATCAATTCATCCATTACATGGTATCATAGATCTTAACTCTTAAAACCCAACCAGTCATAAAATCAACCCATTACTTATTTGCATTGTATACGTAGATACTAAGATTGCATTGATTCTAATTTTAATATATATTTACCGACAATAGGTGTAATATATTTCAATCCGTAGCAAGACGCTAACTGCGTTGATCTACGTAACTAGGCAGATGTTAATAATGGGCGATGAAAGAGGCAATTTTCCACTAGGCACTGGACCAGAGGAGGAGCCAGGATTTTTATTATGGAAGACAACAATAACATGGAAATCCATCGTCAAAAAAGTTTTAGAACCCCATAAACTTTCTCACCCCCAATTCGTTATTCTTGCATTGCTTCTGTGGTTTTACTCCAAAAGAGCAGTTGCTACTCAAATTGATTTAGTACGCATGTCTAAATTAGACAAAATGACCGTCTCAAAGTCCCTCAAAGGTCTTGTCGACAAGAAGATAGTTAAACGTATTGAAAACATTGATGACTCAAGAGCAAAATCAGTCTACCTAACAGAATCCGGTAAATCATTAATACAAAAAGTATTACCTATCGTAACCGACGCAGAAGCCAACTTCTTTAATCAATTAAATACCGATAATCGAAAATGCCTCATTAGATCACTTCAAAAACTATGCATGAATCAACATGAGTTTCTTGGCATCAAGTTCTAATCTAAAATCAAATAGAGCTAATAGGACTGGAATGACCCTTGAACAAAATCAGCTATTATAGTTAGACTCATAAATAACCCCAACATTACGCAAACCTATGCCCCTAACACGCACATCTCCAATAAATAACAACACCATTAAGAGTCTAAAAGAAAACCTTTACTTCCTTCACGTCAATGAATTAAGACATATCAACAAACAATTATCTCTTTCAAATAAAGGGAACAAAAAAACACTAATCTTGCGAGCTACCCATTACTTATTAACCGGACAAGAATTAAGCTGCCCAAAATTTCCAAAAGAATCCTACGCCCAACCTGGCATGGCATATGAACCTACAGATCAAACTCTCATGCTCATAAAAGCTTATAAAAATGACCTCAAAAATCGAAATTTCTTTAAAAAGATCATTGGCAATCACTTTCATTTTACAGCTTACGGAATAGACTGGCTCAATGACCAATGGCTACAAGGAACACCTCCCACATATCACCAATTTGCAAACATGTGGCAACAGGAATACCTTCGAAGACAAAACTCCGCTGCTCCCCCTAAAAAAGAATGGGCGTATATTAATTTTGTTCAAAATCACTTACAACATCACCCCATGGCTCATCGCAAGGCCATCGATCTAGCTTGGAAACAAAAGCGTGAACAGTGCATCAAAACCGTACAAAAGATACTAAACACTCTAGTTTTAATCCAGCAATAATATCAACGCGATGAGCTATTACGTTTGACTTTTTTGTTCACTGCATTATCTTCAACACCCTTTTTCGGAGGGTCACTTTTTGGGTGTATCTTGCCTTTAACATCCTTAGCCAATGACCTCCTACTCCTAGCTGATAGAAAACCATCAAAACTATCGGTTGAGTCTCGGCCACTTAATGAACCATCAGAATATGTTCTTTCGTCGTGACTATCATCTTCAACCTCAGTTTTTGTTCTGTTACGATTTTCACCTAATCCTGAATCGTTAGAATCAACACTAGAGCCTCGTCCTCTATCCTGCAAACCTTGCCTTAACTCTTGAAGATCTTTTATTGTGCTATCTACAGAAAGCTCATACTCTCCCTCTCCAAGTTGATTTAAATAATCAACAACCTGTAAAAGTCTATCTTGTTTTTCTTCTTTTAGATTGTTTATCTTTTCCGTTCTTAGTTTTGAAGCCTTCAGCAAAGTCTCATTCTGCAATTTAATTTTCCCCCCAACATAGATTTTTAGCATCTTATCTGTCATCAGTTCATGCACCTTTGTCAAAGGAACATCCTCTACGTGCTTATAAGTGCTTAAAAATGATTTGTGAACCTTATTTAGACCCTGATGCATCGATTTAAACAACGCATTATCCGCATCATCATAGTTATAAGCATCTTGATTTCGTAGTTTATCCCTATGTCTTGATTGCTGTTTATACCCAACCCCACCTAAGTCCTTCACAGCATTGAAAATTGATATTTTTATAGATTGAATCATTTTTTTTTCAGCTTCACCCAACGAACTCGGTCTACCCAAAAAATTTTGTAATCTAGCAAGATCAATTCCCTCACTGGTATCTCTAACGCCCTCAAAAATATTAACCTTAATTTTTTGTTCTTTATGAATAGATTGTTGCAATGTCATTGCCTCATCAACTAATGTTATCATATCATTTAATTTTGTCGCCATTCTCTTCCCCCATTTCACTATTAATTATAGTACAAATTATTAAAAAAACAGGATATATAAGATAGATTGTTATTTTATGGTGCCTTTGAACGACCCCAATTGTAATAAGAAATACAACCAATGCAAATTATGATGCTAGTTTCAAGGCATGTATGACAAAGAACTAAGGTGCTGAATCAGCAACCTTAGCCTTTAATTCATTTGAAGAGAAAAAGTATTAAAACCCTATCAGCTGATAAAAATAGAACCACTATACAAAGCTTTTTCAACATTCAAAAAGACTAAAGGATAAAACGAAACCACCATGTGATTTAAACTGACTCCAGCAAGATTGCGATTTATATGATAGATATATCCCCACATGAGACCAAAAAAGAAAGCGCCTATTGCGAATAAAAAACTATGATGAAGATGCAACATAGCAAACAGCACATTAGCCCCTAATATAGCCCAAAAGACACTTAAATCTAAAAAGGATAAAATTCTCTCAAGAATGCTTTGCAAACAACCTCTTGTGACAAATTCTTGAACATAGCAAAGAAATGAATACATCATCATATCTACCCAAAAGAAAGGAATCAGTAATTTCTCATAAGCGACGATAGAGTCCCCAAAATAAATTGTCCCCGGGGTTATAGTTAACAGATATTTTATAACTGTTGATAAAAGTATAAAAGGCCAAGCATACTTCAATCCATGCATCAAGCTTTCTTTCAGGTTGACAGTTGATACTCCATAATTGATGAATTTTCGCTTATTCCTGACTATCATAATAACACACAAGAATGCAAAGCTTAAAGTATATACAACATGCATGATCAAATTCATCTTGGGTGTAACATGCATTAGATTCTCTTCAATTCTGAAAAAAACCATATAAATAACTAAAATAGAAAGTATAACTACAAATTCTCGGACAATATTCGACCGATCCTCTATCAATCTCCCCAACTTCATAGACACCTCTATAATAGAGGCAGTAGAATTAGCTTGAAGCATACCCATAAATTTTCTATTAAAAAGTTCATAAGCCGTGTTATCACCCTTAGAGATCAATGCTTCTTCAATTTTTTTTAGATTATCAATATACAGCTCAAAACCAAGTGATGGCTGTCGAACACTAACCGTATAAGGAAACCTATCCTGATTAGAAATAACACTATAACTTCCTGCAATATTAACTGGATCTCGAGAATGATAAGACAACCTAATCAAATGATCCTTTCCATCTGGTTTTATATGCTCGTAATGTGAAATACCTTCTATCATGAAGACAACTTTATCTACCCTATTTTTCATACAAACAATGCCATCACCTGAATTATATCTTACTAGCTCTGTATTGTTTACAAGCATATTTACTTCTAGTTCTGTAAAATTATGCTTTTTTAAAAAGCCTCTGATGTGTTGATCCGCACTTCCCTCGCTCATGTCAATCTACCTCCCATGTCAATGGCACAGTTTATCAAAATAACTTTCCAAAAGCTATCCCTTCAATCTGAATGATAATCTTTAAAACAAATCCTTTAAAAAACCCACAAAAATCATATTCATTTGTAAAAATGATACCATAGCTGTAAAATAAACACATGCCTCCAATGAAGAATCTAGCCTATCGAAAAGCCCATGAAGATGACCTTAACGAAATCATTACATTACTTATGGATGATAAATTTGGAAAACAACGTCAACAAGCTTTTTCAAAATTTTATGACAAGTACGTTGAAACATTTCATACAATCAACGATGATCCGGATCAATATTTAATGGTTGTAGAGAATGAAAAAGAAATCATAGCAACCTGTCACCTTACGATACTCCCCTCACTTACCTATAACTGCTCAACTAGACTTCAGATTGAAGCTGTCCGTGTTAAAGAAAAATACCGCGGAAAGAGTGTTGGTCAATGGATGATTAACCAAGCTATTGATTATGGCAAACAACGTGGCGTTGCTATTATTCAATTAATGACTGACAAAAGAAGAGATAACGCAGAAAAATTCTATCAACAATTAAACTTTAATAGCAGCCATCATGGAATGAAATTACGTGTGTCCCTCTAGCTATCGAACCACCCCTTCTTACCAGCAGCACTCCCTCTATCAAATTTAATTCATCCCTTACACCTCGAAAACAACATCTTAATGAACCCTAATAAAGACCGTAGATAAAAAGACCCCAATAGATTTATCAGGACCACCCAATAAAAGAAAATCTATTTACCATCAAAAGACTAAAGCATACAGGCCACTAACAGTAAACACCTAAAAAATTTAGAATATACAAACTCTACATGTAGAAATTCAAGCAAGAAACCACCATACAACTAAACCTATGAATCACTTACTACAATCTTTTCTTATTGATTCAACATTCTTAATGATACTTAAAAAATGCCTCATTATCATGCTCGACTTCAACTGGCTTTACCTTACTATTACGATCAAATTCATTGATGATATCTTCATTGGTTGGAGCGCCCATATAATTATTGAGATCTTGTAAATAATTGCAAATCTTAATAAGATTTTCTGCCTCGATAATTTTACCCCCAAAACCCTGTATCCTAGCAAGGATTAATTCAACCTCACCACTGTTCTTTCTGAAGCATTCATCTTTAAGAAATTTTCTTATAGCCTTTGCAAGACTCGTCGGCAACGTTCTAACCTTTACCTTCAAATCATCAAACTCCTGCTTTGAAAGGAAAAAATCGGATTCATTCTCACTTCGATCTTTCAGAAAGTCATTAAATATTGTTTTGACTATTTCTATACAGTCAACTTTTGCTTTATAACTTAATAGATTAGATTGCATCATCACATTTAACAAACAATTCCATAAGGAAAGACTAAACCGATCTCTTACATCATAAATTTTAAAATCTTTTTTACAAACTTCCTTCGGCAACCTAAAATCACTCAATGTAGCCGCAATTCCCGCTAAACTACTAACTTCATCTAAATCTTTTCTTAAAGTCATTACTTTTTCAATGTTTCCAGAATAAGTAAGCATCATCAGCCATTCAAAGTAGCTACTTATATTTTTCTTATACTCAACAATATCTCGACTCGTATATTTTTCTTTTTTGAAGTTAAAACCATCTATCTTATCTTTAAAATATTTATTCCATAACAGTAAACTGGCAGGTGATAAAATCTTAGCATAATCTTCACAATGTAACATAATGGTTCCATGAAGATCATGACCAGTCGTTTTTTCCAATAAATCTTGGATTGGGCTTTTCCTGTTCAAGTGAGCGGCCTGATTTTCATCACCATGCATAGGAGATTTTAAATCTAGCAGAGTATTATCAAATGTTTTTGGTGTTATTACCTTGACAGTATCACTAAAATTAAGTCTTGGTCTTGGGAAATTAGACGGTGACAATGGAGATATTGGCTTATATTTTCTAGGCATACTCTTTTCCTTTTATTGGTTATTTTTCATTATTATACAGCACTCATGTTATAAATTCAACCTCAAAACACTGAGTTAACAATATTAGGCTGTCATGTAATTTGCACTAACTATAGAACCTAGAGCTGAAATCTCAGTTATATCACTAAGCAGGACACTCATATCTGGAGCGCGCGTAATAACCTGAATGCTATCTTTTAATGAATCATGATGAACAAAAAGCATCAGTAGATAACTCCGTATAAAATTTTTGTATTGTGTAAATTTCTGACTCTTTTCATAACCGTTCTCCCAACTAGAATATTTATTCTGTAAGGGTTTTTTATACAGACCCTCCCAGACCACCTCCATATTTTCGGTATTAGTTAAAGTCATTTTCTCCAAATATAATATAATAGTTTCGTTATATTCTTGCAATGTCGTTGTATTCAACACTTCTTCTTTGAAAAATTTGAAACAGTCATGCCTAGTAGCTCCTTGGCCACGCTTAGCTGTTAAAGGAGGAAAACCCTCACCAGACCCTGCTGGCGTGAAGAATAACTTGGGTGCTTTTGCTTTATACATCATTTTTTCCTATTTGGTAATTATATCAAAAAAAATATAACAGAAACGGTATTCACATGCTACCTTTCTTAAAATATTCTGCCAAAAAATTTCTGACTATAACAACTTCATACTGACTAAAAATAGAACGACATCAGGGTGATTCAAAACGTCACTTATCTCTTAAAAAATTAAATTCATAGTATTCATTAGATTCCTTAATTAGGTAAAAAATAGTGTTGACAATATTTCAATCTAAACGATATAGTTCATTACATGTACGCAGGATTTCTAAACTCATGAATGAAGACACTGTCTCTGTTTTTAAAACAGCGAAACAACAGACCAATCATGATATCACCACGAAACTTCTGACCAAATTATCAGATAATCCAGAGACCACACAAAGAGACTTATCCACCGAGATAGGAATCTCCCTTGGTATGGTCGTTAGCTACTTAAAAACCTGTGTGCAAAAAGGTTATGTTCGTTCAAAACAAGTAGCCCCTCAACGATGGGTTTATTTTGTTACCCCAAAAGGTTTTACCGAAAAAAGTAAAATGGTTGCAGAGTACCTCCATCGCTCCATGAGTTTTTATCGTGACTCAAGACTTCAATTAGAACATTTATTTCATGACTGTCAAAACAACAACCTGCAAAATATTGCCATCATCGGCGAAGGCGAAATGACTGAAATTGCCTTATTGGTAGCTAAAAATTACAACTTAACCCTCCACCCAAAATCACCTGAAGAAAACTTAACTTCTTTTGACGGGGTACTGATTACTGATATTAAAAACCCTCAAGGTGTTTTTGATAACCTAACCTCTTCTATCGCAGAGCATAAGATCCTTAGTATTGATGCTCTTTGCATTACTCGTAGAAGAGTTACTAACGTTGAGACACTCAGCGAGCAATACGAAACCTAGTTTCGTCAACCAGAATGTAGGAACTTTTGAATAAAGTACTGAAATTCTTAACTATTAAATTTTTGGTCTTCGTGAGCTATTCACCCAGACTGCGGCAGCTATGGTAAAACAACAAACCCTCACACCCCCCTCAATTCTCTCAGCGATTTTTAAATTACGAGATCTATTAACTAAAAAAGAAAAACTAAATTGGCTTGGAATTGCTCTATTTGCTTTAACTGTTTCTGTACTTGAAGTATTAACAGCAAGCATCATTGTGATTTTTGCACAGATTCTAAATGACCCTGCAAGTGGTAAACGTTACTTTAATTACCTGGGAATTACTCAAACATTATCTCCGGGTAAAATGGTCTTTTATGCTGCTGTTATCTTTGGTCTAATCTATTTGTTTAAAAATATTGTTGCTGCTGCCGAAGTATTTTTTCAAAACTTTTCCATACAAAGAATGTGCTATACCTTTAAAAACAAGCTGCTAGAACGGTATTCCAAAATAGATTATGGTTTTTATTTAACCAGAAATTCGTCTTATGGCTTGAATGTCATATCTGGAGATGCAGAACAATCCTTTACCAGCGGCATGACGTCCATGGCAAGTGTATTATCTGAAGGCATTGTCTTTGTATGCTTAATTAGCATGATCGTTTACATGAATCCTGGTCTTGCATTTATCCTTGCTATGATAGGTTTTTCAGTTAGTCTAATTTTGATACGCTTTGTATTCCCCTACTTCTATGATTGGGGGAAAAAGCTACAAGATTGCGGCATAAAAACAGCTCAACATTTGATGCAATTTTTTCATGCATTTAAGGAAATCCTTTTACTAGGGAAACATGAATCTTTTATTAATGATTATCGTATTTACTCTCATCAAAAATCTAAAATTCAAGCCATGCAAACAGCAACTAACGCATTACCTAGAATGGGTGTGGAAACACTTTTTGTTGGTATATTTGTACTATCTACCTATTACCTTTGCCTAAATAATGACGCTCCAATCTCAGTGTTAGGCGTTTTGAGTGGTTATCTTTATGTTGGCTTTCGCCTCATGCCTGGCCTTAATCGAATCATCAATCAACTTAATACCTTTAAATCAATCATTCCTAATATTGAACGTGTCCACAAAGAATACTTCACCATGGCATCTGAGCAACATTACATCCACCACCCATCCTTTCAATTCAGTAAAAGCATCTCATTAAGAAACCTTGATTTTCAATACCTTAATACTGAAAAGAATGCCCTAAATAATATTAATCTAACGATAATGAAAGGCGAATCTATCGGTCTTATTGGAAAAACAGGCTCTGGAAAATCCACCTTAATAGACCTAATCTTAGGGTTATTAAAACCTTCAAAAGGAAGCGTCTTGATTGACGAAACTCACCCCGTAAATGCTTTTCAATGGCATCAAATGATCGGCTATGTCCCTCAAGCTGTTTACCTAACTGATGACACCATAGCAGCCAATATTGCTTTTGGAGAACAGGATATTGATGAGGATAAACTAAACCATGCTATTGATGCTGCACAACTTCGAGGCTTTATTGACTCCTTACCCAACACAACTGAGGCCATTGTAGGAGAACGAGGCATTAGACTTTCAGGCGGTGAACGTCAGAGAATCTCAATCGCCAGAGCCCTCTATCATAACCCTGAAGTTCTCATCTTTGATGAAGCAACATCAGCCCTTGACAATGAAACAGAAAGCAGATTGATGAAAACCATTAATGATGTGAGCAAGGATCGTACTGTGATTATGGTCGCCCACAGACTTACAACTCTGAAAGATTGTGATCGAATTATTGAGCTAGAGCATGGAAAAGTTATCCATAATAGATTTAAATAGGAAACTGTTTTATGAAATATAATGTTTGTGTCCAAGGATTAGGTTTTGTGGGTTCAGCTATGGCTGTTGCTGTAGCAAAAAACTACCAGAATAAATATAATGTTACTGGGGTAGATTTGCCAAATAAGGCAGGAATCGAGCGCGTTAAAAAAATTAATAATGGATTATTTCCATTTGAAACAACAGACGAATTTCTAAAAGATTCATTGTGTGATGCTGTGAAAAATAAAACTCTCAAGGCTACCCATGATGTATCTGTTTATGAGAAGGCGGATGTTGTATTAATAAGCATTCCATTTGAGCTTAGTTCTTTAGTAGATGACACCCCTGAATCCAATTGGCAACCACTTATAAGTGGAGCTGAACAGCTAGCAAGTCGTATTCCTTCATCTTGCTTAATAATATTACAAACAACTGTATTGCCTGGAACAACCACAAAAAAGATTTTACCTATTTTTGAAGATTGCTTTCGAAAGCGTGGAATAAATTCTTTACCACTTATAGCCTATTCTTACGAAAGAGTTATGCCAGGAAAAGAATATTTAAACTCTATTATCAATAACCATCGATGTTATGCAGCTCTTAATTTTGAAGCAGAAGAAAGATGTGATACCTTCTTCAAAGATTTCATTAACACAAGTGACTTTCCATTGTTTAAGATGTCCAACATTGAGGCTGCCGAAACTGCAAAGATTATGGAAAATAGTTATAGAGCTACAAATATTGCTTTTATCGAAGAGTGGTCTCAGTTTTCTGAAACAATAGGTGTAGATCTAAATGAAGTTATACGTGCCATTAGGTTGCGTGATACTCATAAAAATATAGCTCAACCAGGCTTTGGTGTTGGGGGGTATTGCTTAACTAAAGATCCATTGTTTGCAGAACAGTCAGCTAGAGAATTCTATGAGCTTAATGAATCATATTTTCCCTTCTGTAGATTGGCGGTTAAAACAAATCAGCAGATGCCTCTAAGATGCTTGAAAAGGTTAGAGGAAAACCTAGGAGAGCTTAATGAGAAAAAGATTCTTTTAGCAGGTGTTAGTTACAAAAGCGATGTAGGAGATACCAGATATTCTCCAGCTGGTCCTTTTTTTAACAAAGCAACTGAAATGGGAGCTATGGTAACTTTGACAGATCCATTAGCAGATTGTCTTGATGATGTCTTTGTTGAAAATGATATTAAAAAAATCGACCTAAATCTATTTGATGCCATTGTTTTTGCTGTAAATCATCCTCAATATAAAGAACAACAAGTTATAGATAAGATACTAGATATCAATAACAATGTTATGATTTTTGACGCTTGTCATCTTATTGATTCGGCGAAGATAACTAAAAAGATGCTTCAAAAAAATGTCTATGTTATCGGAAGAGGTAAACTATCATGAAAGCTCTTGTAACAGGGGCATATGGATTTATAGGATTAAACGTTGTATCCATGTTAATATCTCGTGGTTTTGATGTTGATTGTATAGATATTGTTGACCCTAAAGATATGGATAATGAAGGTTCAAGCTTGTTATTGGACAACACAAAAAATATTAAATACCATCAAATTAATTTGCTTGATACCAAACATCTTGATTATTTTGCCACAAATTACACTCATATTTTTCACTTCGCAGGTTTTTTAGGGGTTCAAAATGTTTTAGATAACCCATCTAAAACTTTATATGATAATTCCATTATGGCTTGGAATATTGCTGAGTTTTCAAAGAAACAAGAAAAACTAGAGTTGTTATTTTATACATCAACAAGTGAGGTGTATGCGGGTACACTTGAAAACTATGACATGCCAATCCCGACTCCAGAAACAGTGCCATTAGCATTAACGGGACTTGATGTCGCTAGAACTTCATACATGCTTTCAAAAATTTGGGGAGAGGCAGTTATAAACTACAGTCAGATTCCATCTTATATTTTAAGACCGCATAATATTTATGGACCTAGAATGGGTATGCGTCATGTGATTCCTCAGCTCTTAAAAAGAGCACATACTATTGATGTATCATCCCAGTTTGACGTGTATTCTCCTACACACACACGTGCATTTTGCTATATTGATGATGCTGTTAATTTTATTTTGGGGTTGATAGATTCTCCTGCTCCTCAATTGTGTACGGTATTGAACATTGGAAATTCTGAAGAAGAGATTTCTGTAAGATCACTTGGTGAAACTATCTTGGATGTTGTAGGTAAGTCTTGCGCTATAAAAGAATGCGATGATACACCGGGATCACCCCTCCGCAGATGTCCAGATATAACAAATCTTACTAATATAACGGGGTATACTCCACGTATTTCTATTCAAGAAGGTGTTAGAAAAACATATAACTGGTACAAAGATAATGAATTTGCAAAATAATAAAGTAATTCCCCTTGCCACTCCCTGCCTTTCAGGGAATGAGGAAAGATATCTAGTTGAATGTGTGCGTAGCAACTTTGTCTCTTCTGTTGGGCCTTTTGTTAATTTATTTGAAAAAAATCTTTGCGCTCAAACAGGATTTAAACATGCAGTTGCTGTTTCATCAGGAACAGCTGCGCTACATCTTGCATTGTTGGCATGTGGAGTAATGAAGGATGATCTGGTTATCATGCCAACGTATACATTTATAGCAACAGCAAACGCAATTTCTCATTGTGGTGCAAAGCCATGGTTTTTTGATATATCGCCTGTAGATTGGAATCTAGATATAGATAAAGTGAGAAATGTAATAGAAAAAGAAACATATAGAGATCAACATGGGACTTTAAGGCATATTAGTACACATCAACGCGTTTCAGCATTGGTTCCTGTTTTTTGTATGGGTATGCCAATAGATTTTACTAAAGCAATGGACTTAGCTAAAGAATATAATTTTAAACTTGTAGTGGATGCGGCTGCAGGCATTGGCTCTAAAAGCAATGGTTTTGCTATTGGTGAAATGGAAATGGACGCTTCCATCATGTCTTTTAATGGAAATAAAAATATTACTTCAGGTGGTGGTGGTTGTGTTTTGACAAATAATATTGATATTGCCAATAAGGCTTCACACTTATCGACGACAGGGAAAGTGGGAGTAGATTATGATCATGATTGTGTGGCTTTTAATTATCGCATGACTAATTTACAGGCTGCTGTTGGCTGTGCTCAATTAGAACAACTTGATAAATTTGTTCAAAGAAAAAGAGAAATTGACCAGTACTATCGTGAAAATATCAAGTCAGATTTTGTTAGGTTTTTCCCTAGGGTTGCAAGTCGAGTGAGTTCGGGATGGCTATCAGGTCTGTTGTTGAGTTTTGAAGATATTGGTTCGCTTATCGAAACATTGAAATCTCAGGGTGTGGAGTCGAAGTTTTTTTGGAAACCAATTCATCACCAAAAACCATATTGTAAAAACTTAAAACAAAATGTTGAATTTTCTGAGTCTCTTTGGGATAAGGTTATAGTTTTGCCATCAAGTGCGTCTCTTACACAGGTGGAACAAAATAAAATTTGTGGAATTGTTAACAACTACTTTGATGAAAAAAAGAATTATGAGTTTATTTAATAAAGTTGCAATTATTGCTGAATGTGGAATTAATCACAATGGATCTTTGAAGAGAGCCAAAGAAATGGTTGATATTGCAATCGATTCTGGTGCAGATTTTGTTAAATTTCAGATTTTCAATACTGAAGCACTGGTTAGAAAAGAAGCTCCACTAGCAGCGTATCAAAAAAAGAGTGTCAACAACTCTGATTCACAATTTGAACTCCTTAAAAGATACGAATTAACTGAACAAGATTTCAAAGAACTTTATGACTATTGTGTAAAGAAAAAGATATCATTTCTAGCCACTCCATTTGATATTGGAAGTTTGCAATTTTTGAACTCTCTTGGTGTTGAATACATAAAAGTATCTTCAGGAGATTTAACAAATGGTCCCTTGCTATTGGAAATGGCACGTTTAAATAAAAATATAATCTTATCAACAGGCATGGCAAACTTGGATGATATTTTTAATGCTCTTGCTATATTGCAATACGGATATGACAATAGAGATTCTAAAAATCCACAATTATTTGATGATATTGCTTGGCTCTCTGAGCAGAAAAACTTTTCAAAACTGCGTGATAATGTTACTATTTTACACTGCACAAGTAGTTATCCGGCTGAACCAAAAAGTTTAAACTTAAGAGCTATTCAAACCTTGCAAGATAAGACAAACTTAACTATTGGGTATTCGGATCATTCTGTTGGAATACATATTCCAGTTGCCGCAGTATCATTAGGAGCGCGTATTATTGAAAAACATTTTACGCTAAGTAAGAACCTTCCAGGACCTGATCATCAAGCTTCTATAGAGCCATCTGAATTAAAGCAAATGGTTTCAAATATTAAAGACATAGAATTAGCATTAGGGAGTGGTGAAAAAAAGATTGATGCTTCCGAAATAGAAACATCACGTATTGTTAGAAAAGGCTTATATGCAAAAAGAAAAATTTTAAAGGGAGAGCTGCTTCAAGAAGGTTCTATTGATATTTTACGTCCTGAAGCAAAAAGTTCTCCTATGCTCTTATGGGATAAACTAGGTGCTGTTGCAGAAAAAGACTATGAAATTGGGGATCCCTTATGATTGACTATTCTTTAGATACCAATCAGCCAGTTATCCTTATTGGCGCCGGGGGGCATTCGCGAATTATTATGGACTGTTTGAAAATTTCTGGAGCAAAAGTAATTGCACACTTTGATCATCGTAAATCTGAATGGTTAGAAGAAATTGGTGTGAACTATATAGATGAAAATCAATTAAATGATTTTGCCTCTCATAAGCTTCAAATGGTTATGTCCTTTATTGGAAGCGGTCCCAAAAAGCTTGAAACACGTTTCCATGAAATGGAAAATTTAGCTAAAAAAGGAGCTTTGTTCCCTAATATCATCCACCCTACTGCAGTTGTGAGCAAAGAATGCTCTATCGGCATGGGAGTGCAGATTCTTGCAGGAGCTGTTGTCAATGCGAATGTAAAACTTGATAATGGATGCATTATAAATAGCAATGCAACGGTTGAGCACGATACCCTAGTTGGTAAAGGAGTCCATGTTGCTCCAAACGCCACTGTCTTGGGACAAGTACAGGTTGGTGATTATGCATATGTTGGAAGCTCTTCTGTATTAATTCAGAAAAGCATTGTTCAAAAGCGGAGTTTTATTAAAGCTCTATCACTATATCAATCTAATTAATGTTGAGGTTTTATAAATGAAAAACTGGGAAAAACTTCTGATACAGAAAAAGACAAAAATTAAAAGCGTACTAAAGCTTTTTGAAAGAAATAATGCACAAATTGCTTTTATAATAGAAAATGATATTCTTATTGGAACCATTACTGATGGAGATGTTAGGAGATCACTTTTAGGTAATTTAAGCCTAGAGGTTTGTGCCGAAACTATCATGAATAGAAGTCCTATAGTTATTCCCTACGATTCTTCGGAATCAGACATAAAATTAAAATTAAAGCAACACTGTATCAAATATATTCCCCTTGTGGATCATAAGGGACGAATATCCAGCGTATACTCCAACCAAGATTTTGAAAAGTTTAAAGAAATTTCAAACCCAGTTGTTCTTATGGCCGGAGGTGAAGGAAAACGCTTGCGCCCTCTTACAAATACTATTCCTAAACCCATGGTTGACCTGAATGGAACACCTATTATTGAAAAAGCTATTGTTGAATTAATCTCTTATGGTTTTCGAAATTTTTATATCTCAATCAATTATCTTGGAAATATTGTAAAAGATCATTTCGGGGATGGGGAAAAATGGGGGGTATCAATAAATTACCTTGAAGAACACGAAAAGCTCGGCACTGCGGGCTCTTTGTCTCTTTTACAGGATGTGAAAGAAGATTTTTTTGTAATTAATGGTGATTTAGTTACAAATATTAATTTTAAAAGCATGTTAGATCACCACATAGCAGAAAAAACACTTGCAACAATTGCTCTAAAGAGAGCTAGCTTTAAGGTGCCCTATGGTGTTGTTTTGAATAACTCAGGAAAAGTTATCTCTATAGAAGAAAAACCAATTGTTAATTACAATATTAATTGTGGAATATATATATTATCTTCATCTATTCTTTCACGAATAGAACAATACAAAAGATCACTTGATATGCCAACATTATTGAGAGATATTATTGAAAAAAATGACACAGTTTCAGCTTTTTCTATCTATGAAAATTGGTATGACATTGCTGATATCAATGATCTTGAAAAGGTTAGAGATGCGATACTATGACACGAGAAAAACTTAAGGTTTGTGTATTTACTGCAGGCAGATCTGACTACTTTCTTTTAAAGCCTTTGCTAAAAAAGATTAATGAAAGTAGTGAGTGTAGTCTGAAATTAGTGGCTGGCAGCATGCACTTTAGCCAAGAATTTGGCAATACATATCAACTCATCAAAGATGATGGGATACATATTGATTATAAGATACAGTCTTCTAAAAAAGGTGGTGATAACCAGGAAGCTTTGTTGTCTATGTCTGATGATTTAGCACAATATTCGTATATCCTACCAAAAATAAAACCAGATATCTGTGTTCTATTGGGGGATCGATATGAAGTTTTAGCTTTTGCAATTGCCTGCCATATTTTAAGAATACCCATTGCCCATATCCATGGTGGAGAGCTCTCCTATGGCTCATTTGACGATGCAAGTCGGCATGCTATCACAAAACTTGCGCAAATACATTTTCCAGCAACTGAAGAGTATAGACGTCGAATCATTCAAATGGGAGAACACCCTAATAGTGTAGTAAATGTGGGCGCTTTAGCTGTCGAAAATTCATATAAAACGAAAGATTTATCAATTGCAGAAATATCAAGAAAATTAAAAACTAACTTACGAGATCAATATTTTCTAGTCACTATGCACCCAGAAACTAACCACCCAAAGAACGATACAAAAAATATATCCATACTGGTTGAAACACTTCAAAATTTTCCCGAATATGACGTGATATGGACCATATCTAATGCAGATCCTAATGGAAGCTGTATTAATAAGTTTTTATCAAATACGAAAGGCTTTCATCTGATCAATAATCTTGGTGATATATATATCCCCGTTATGAAACAGGCTAAAGCAATTATTGGAAATTCTTCAAGTGGAATTATTGAGGCCCCCATTGCGGGAATACCTACGGTAAATATTGGAAATAGACAGGGCGGAAGAATACGTTGTGCATCTGTTTTTGATTGTCCATTTGATTCAAAATTAATATCTCAAACTATAGAACGTTGTTTGGTAAAAAATCATTGTCCTTCTGAGCACCCTTATGGTCATGGAAACACCTCTATTCTAATTATAAAAGATTTAATTAATTATGCTTTTAAAACAAGCAATGAATTTTATAACCTATTATTAAGCGAGGAGACTATATAAAATGCGTATCGCTGATAAAACTGTTTACGATAACGAAAACTATCTGTCACATCCCAAAGAGATCCATAAGGAAATCATTAATATAGTTTCGAATCTCAATCAGCAAGTTAATGGAGCTCAGCAACTAGTTAATCAATCTATTTTAATAATAGAAAAGGAGAATCAATGATCAAAGTAACCTCTGAAAATAACATCAAATTCGGTCTCCCAAAAGAAGTCGTTTTTTGTGAAAAATGTGTCATTTCAAATCAACGTCCTAATTCTTGTGTAGAGTATCAGCATACAAACAGTTCAAAAAAGGAAACAATATATTTTGATAAGAATGGTGTATGTGATGCATGCAGATTCTCAGAAAAAAAGACCCACACAATTAATTGGGAGGAAAGAGATCAAGAACTAAAACAGTTATGTGATAAATATAGAAAAAATAATGGGCAATACGACTGCCTTACACCTGGTTCTGGTGGAAAAGATAGCTTTTATGCTGCTCATATTTTAAAACATAAATATGGGATGAACCCATTAACTGTAACGTGGGCTCCTCACATGTATACCCCATGGGGGTGGGAAAATTTTCAATCCTGGATCAATGCTGGTTTTGATAACTACCTATGTACACCAAATGCGAAAACTCATCGTCTACTAACTAGATTGGCTTTAGAAAATCTTTTTCATCCCTTTCAACCATTTATGATAGGTCAAAAATCTTTTGCCCCTAAAATGGCCGAACTCTTTGGCATACAACTCATATTTTATGGGGAAAATGAAGCTGAGTATGGAAATCCCCAGGCAGACACAAACACGGCTCTTCGCGATACCAAGTATTATACTGGTGATTCGCAAGAGCTATATTTAGGAGGGGTATCAACTGATATTCTTAAGAAAGAGTATGGCTTGCAGGAGGTTGACTTAAATTTGTATCGACCTATATCAAGAGATGCTCTTCATAAAAATGGCATACAGATACATTATTTGGGATACTATTTAAAATGGCACCCTCAAAGTTGTTATTATTACTCAGTTGAAAATAGTGATTTCAAGGCATCTCCGGTTAGAACTGTTGGTACATATAGTAAGTACAATAGTATTGATGATAAAATTGATGACCTTCATTACTACACGACGTATATAAAATTTGGTATAGGGAGGGCAACTTATGATGCTGCTCAAGAAATACGCTCGGGAGATATAACAAGAGAAGAAGGGGTTCAACTTATAAAAAAATATGATGGTGAATTCCCAGAACGTTTTATTGAAGAGATATTTGATTACTTGAGCATCAATGATACGGAATTTCCAGCAGCATCAAAACAATTTCAAGATCCTATTATGAGTAGAGAATCTTTTGAAAATCTTACTGACCGTTTCCGCTCACCACACTTATGGTTTAAAGATAATGAGGCCTGGAGACTAAGGAGAACTGTTTATGACATATAATGATTATATTATTGATAAAAAGAATAGTCGTTTTATCGGAGACTTTGAAGGAGCCTATAAAAGTTTTGAATTAATATATGAAGACCAGTTTGATTGTTCAAGGCTAAAGTTTAATGTCATTAGACACTGGATACAGAAAAGACCTAAAGCGCAAGTTCTTGATATTGGTGCCGGATATGGATGTTTTGTAAATGAATTACATGAAAATAGCACCAAAGTCTTAGGGTTAGAAATCAGCCCCTCAGCAATTAAAAAGGGGAAGGAAATGTATGGTTCTGATTTACCTTTACAGTTGGCAGATATTACAAACTCTTTTATACCAGAGAAAAAATTTGATATTATCCTTTGTTTTGGGGTTTTAGGGCATCTTTTAGATAAAGCGGATATCTGTCTTAATAACATTGATAATTATTTGTCTGAAAATGGACAGATAGCTTTTTCAATAGGCTTCTCACCAGAGTTTAAACTATTTCGTAATATTCTTCAAAATGAGGTTTCGTTTGTAAACATTATTAAGAAATACTTCCATGTCAATAATTTTATTGTTGAGTACTTGAATGCTGGGACGGATGATTATGATGAAAATCTATACAAAGATTTAATTGTTTTTGCGGAAAAACTTAAAAATGTCAAATAATTCAAAAAAAACTTTACATATCGTACATTGTGTAGATGCTGAAGGACCGTTAGAGGAAACGTTAGAAGCTACATTTCAAAGAATAGAGTCACAATTTTCAATAAATATTGAGCCTACTTTAAATAATCTAAATATGCTTCAAAATCGCGATATACCACTAAATGGTGTTGAACACGAAATTGCTGAGTTTATCTCAACTAAAAGATTAGCCTACTTATCAACATGGAATGATGTTGAGAAAATGCTGTCCGGAATTACTACCCAAGAGTTTCGTAGTAAATATTCAAGTCCAGACGGAACACCTTATACTTATTCCTGGTTTGTAATTGATGTTGTTGGTTATAAAAACAACCCAAGAAGAAAGTCAATTGGCTTTAATGTTGTCTGGGAGCAATATGCAAGAATACTTAAAAATAAAACATTCAATGACTCTTTTGGTTGGCATTTCCATTCAGTTTCCCCGGCTCAAGAAGCACTTGAATATAGCACAACCTGGAGTGCTCACGCTTTTCACGAACAATGTCTAGCACGTCGCTTAATTAAACATAAACATTTTCCAGCATTGTTTCGGGCTGGAGGTGTTGTTGAAAGGAATGACATAAGTTATTGGCTGGAAAGGACAATACCTTTTGACTACTCAAACCAAAACAAAGATGATCAATTTTCCCCGGGTGATCAAAGTGATTGGCGTGGGTCACCTAAGACGTGGGGAGGCTATCATCCATGTTTTTACGATTATCGCAAAGAAGGTAATATGCGAAGAAGTGTGTTCAGGTGTATTGATGTTTCTACCCCCGGTTGCTCCTTAACAGACTTAGATGTTGAGCAAGCATTTATTGATTCAATTGAAAATAATATTTCTGTGTTTTCTTATACAAATCACGATAGGCGTGATATTACTTTGGATATAGAAAATGTATATGCAAAAATAAGAAAGATTTCACAAAAATACCCAGAAGTGAATTGGAAATTTTCAAACGCCTTGGAGGCAGCTCGGTCATACAGATGCTTAAATACATCTGAAATAAGAATATCAGCTTCAATAGACAAAAACACATTGACAATTAAGACAAATATACCAACTTTCTCGGGTGATTTATTTTTATGTTTTGAAGAAGAAGGAGAATTATTTTACAGGGATAACCCAACTATCGAGGACTCAAATATGTGGGTGTATAAACTAAATCGAAAAAACCATATTAAGAATATTGGTATCGCAGCAACATCTTCTGATGGGTCAACAGATTGTGTAGTCATTAATTTAGATAAAAGGTGAAACAGATGAAAAAAAACACAATTCTAGGATTAATTACAGCGCGAGCAGGTTCTAAGCGACTTCCTGGTAAAAATTCAAAAATATTAGGTGGCAAACCATTAGTTCAATGGACGATTGATGCCTGTAAAAAATCCCAGCACATAAGCGATTTAGTTGTGTCTTCTGACGATCAGGATTTACTGAATCTTTGTGAAAAGGCAGGATGTCAGGTCCCATTTATTAGGCCAAAAAATTTGGCAACCGATTATAGCACATCATTTGACGTAGCAGAGCACGCAATACTAAACTTAAAGCAGCGTTATGATTGGCTTCTTCTTTTACAGCCAACGTCACCGTTTCGAACCCACCAGGATATTGATTCAGCAGTAGAAAAAGCCATTACCAGCGATTGTGATAGTTTGGTAAGTATTAGCGAAATATCACCAAGTTATTATATGAATTTAACAATTGGAAAAGATGAGAAATTGAGTACAGTTTCAAAACTTCCATTTAAAGACTTAAATAATATGAGATCTCAGGATATGCCGAAAACGTATGCAATTAATGGAGCTATATATATTATAAAAATAGACTTCTTTCTGAAGAAAAAAATTTTTTTTGATGATAATTCTAGTTATTTTTTGATGTCTGAAAAAGCATCAGTCAATATAGATACGTATCATGATTGGATAATTGCTGAATCATATCTTGCTCAAAATCATGATAAAGGTTATCTTGAATAAATGATAAATTTGAACTGTAATTGGAGGTTAGATTGATGTCAACTAATTATTCACTGAATGACGTTCATGAGCAGTCATTTTCAGAGCGCATAGCAAGCAAATTAAAAAAGGATGTCATTGATTTTGCAAAAGAAAAAAAGAACTTCTTTATTAAAAATGATATTTGTCCTGCCTGCAAACATCATAGTACAAATTATAGATTTACTTGTTTTGAGCTTGATTATTATCAATGTAATAAGTGCAATACTATATTTTTAAATCCATGTCCAGAAGATTTAGAAATAGTAGGTTTTCTAAATAGCAGCGAGGCTTTACGGATATGGCGCGAAGAAATGCCTAGTAAAATGCAAAAAACTAGAGAAAAAATGTATAATAAAAGATCACAATTGATCAAAAAAAACGTTGATTCATTGGGTTTTATAGACCCGATTCTCGTTGAAGTTGGTGGAGGACGTGGTGAGCTTTCATTAAAATTAAGTGAGCTTAACCTATTTAAAGAAATCCATGTTGTTGAACCTCAGGAGCTATCTCTAAATAAGGAAAACATTAAAGTTCATAGATGCACTTTTGAAAATTTAAAACTTGATTTAAATGTGGATTGTATCGTTTCTTTTGAGGTTATCGAACATTTGATTGATCCCATCTCTTTTTTTAATAAAGCTTACGAGCTTTTAAATCCTGGTGGAATTTTAATACTGACGACACCCAATGGAAATAGTTTTGAAGTTGAGTTATTGCAAGAAAGATCCACTCAAATACCCTTTGATCATATAAGGCTATATAACCCAGAAGCGTTAAAAATCATGTTGGAAAAAAATGGAAAATGGAGTACACACATTACCACGCCTGGTGTTTTTGATGTGGAACTGCTAGACAAAGCAATGCCAATTAAAAATAAGATTTTATCAGACTGTTTGAAGTTTATTCTATGTGAACAGACTAGAAAAAATGATTTCCAAAAATTCCTAGTCAATAAAAATAGATCAAGCCATATGTGTTGTATCGCAAGAAAGAGTAATTAATTTGAATGATAGGAGAATGTAATATGAAGACTTTACTTATAAGGTATGGATGTATTGGAAATAGGGATATTGAGAATTTAGCAAATATTTTAGATACTAAAAATATATTTGCTAAAGAGTAATTAATTTAAATGATAGGAGAATGTAATATGAAGACTTTAGTTATAGGGTGTGGAAGTATTGGAAAGAGGCATATTGGAAATTTAGCAAATATTTTAGATACTAAAAATATATTTGCTGTTGACCCGAAAGAAAGCTGTCGTAATCAAGTTCATAACACCTTTAAAATTAGTAAGGACAACCTTTTCGAAACCTCGGACCAAGCATTAGAAAGTCAAAACTTTGATTCAGCTATTATTGCAACGCCCACATCATTACATCATTTGGATATCATTAAAATGGCAGCACGTGGTGTTAATTTAATGATAGAGAAACCTGTTTGTGTGAACACAGAACATCTCAAAGAAATTGAAAGTGTCGTTTCAAAATCTAACAAATTTTCCTTCGTAGCATATTGTTTTCGTTTCGACCCAGTTGCAAATAAATTTAGTGAATTAATTAAAAGTCAATATTTAGGTAAACCGCTATATTCTAGAGCCGAAATGTCAACATACTTACCTGATTGGCACCCAGAAGAAGACTATAGAGATTTCTATATGTCTAAGAAAAGCTTGGGAGGTGGCACCTTGCTGGATCAAAGTCATCTATATGACATGGTTTTATGGTTTTTTGGGGAAGTAAAATCTGTATTTGGCATTAGTAAAAAGCACAGTGACCTAGAAATGGATACGGATGATTTTGGAGAGTTTATATTTAATTGCAAATCAGGCTTAGATGTATCTGTTCATGTAGATTTATTTACCAAAAAATTTAGAGAGTTTTTCCAAGTTACTTGTGAAAAAGGAACCTTGAATTGGGACATTGGTGCAAGAAAAATATACGCAGAAACTGAAGGAAAAGTTGAAATTTTGGCTGAAGGTAAGGATTACAATCAGATGTACATAAATGAAATGAAATATTTTATCGAACAGGTGAAAAATAAAGGTTCTTTGAAAGGCCCTAATTTTAACGATGGTATAAAAGTTTTACATTTAATTGAAGCCATACGTAATTCATCTTCGCAAGGTCAATTGGTTTATATGAATCAAGATAAATTGGTTTATACGAATTAATTATTATGGCAAAAAAACTTTTATTGACAGCTCGTGATTATAGCTCAGGCTTGAATGCATTTGCATTGGTACAAAGTTCCTTAATCCGTGAATTTTTCGATATTAAAGTGATTCTAGGTTATCCTGCTAACGAGCTATTCAGGAAAATGCTTTGCCAAGACGACTCAGATATATTCTCAGAATATTTAGAACACTTTGAGTATGTTAAAGGATATAAAGCCCCTCTTGCTAACTCAATAAAAAAAATACAAAAGCTGGTGTCAAATGAAGCCCCTGATATTCTAATAACAGGCATATCAGGGGCAGGAATTGGAGTTGATGAGGTTGCTATTAAAGTTTGTAAAGGCCTTATTCCAGTAATTTCTTATCAAGATTATTGGGGGTATATAAATAAAAATTTAGGCTGTGTCCCCGATAAGGTTTTATTAATGGACAACTTCGCAAAATCAATTACAGATAAAAACTATCCCCACTTGCCTTCGGAAATTGTTGGATCACTAAAGTATGATTTTTATTTGAACCATGTTGCTGACAATTTATTAAAAAAATTACGCAGAAATCATTCTACTCCAGATAAGTACTGGGTTTTTGTAGGACAACCTATATCCTTCATAGACGATTATATTGCTACGATAGAGTTGGTTATAAAGCATGCAAAATATTCTAACCTACCCTGTTATTATTTACCCCACCCATCAGTTAACTTGTATGATGTAAGGAAGTACTTGCCACCATCTTTTTTACTTTTAGATGAGCAAGAAATTCCAAAAGAAATATTATTGTTAAGAGCTGATAAGATTTTTACATGTTTTTCAACATATGTAACTGATTTATTAATAATGAAACAACTTTTCTCTTTGAAAAAACCAGATATTGCCATGATAAATATTTCCAATAAAATTCAAGATTATCAGGTATCAGTTGCAGGAACTCTTTCTGAAATGCCAATTCCAGAAGATTTAGTTTGCAATGTTAGAACTGAGAAAGAAATCATCTCATTTTTAGAAAGAAAAAGTAATATTAATGCTTCTATGAAATTTGATTCTGCTCTCGCTAATATCAACACTGTGCTACACAGAGAATTAATGGCATTTGCTTAAGGTTCATAATGAAAAAGAGAATTATCGCTAGATTAGATATAAAGGGCCAACATGTTATCAAGGGTATTCAATTTGAAGGATTAAGAAAATTAGGAGACCCAGAAGAATTTGCTATAAATTACTATAATCAAGGTGCAAGTGAAATCCTTTACCTTGATTCTGTAGCAAGCTTATACGATAGATCTTATCTAATTTCTCTGATAAAAAAAACAGCAAGGAACGTTTTTATTCCTATAACTGTGGGAGGGGGAATAAAAAGTCTAAAAGACGTTTATGATTTGTTAAGATCGGGGGCAGATAAGGTTGCTATAAATACAGCTGCAATAAAAAACCCCAAATTATTAAGAGATATATGTAAAACATTTGGTGTACAATGCCTTGTTCTTCAATTAGATGTAAAAAATACAAAACTTGGATATGAAGTTTTTGTGGAATCCGGAAGAGAACCTACAGGTATACGGGCAATAGACTGGGTTCAAGAGGCACAAAGTTTAGGGTGTGGTGAAATATTATTAACCTCTATTGATAGAGACGGAACAAGGAAGGGCTTTGATATGACCCTACTAAAAGAAGTTGCTCCGTATTGCAGAGCTCCTCTGATCGTAAGTGGTGGCATTTGGTCTAGAGAACACTTTAATACTATTTATGCAAATCAAGGAATTAATGCTATTGCATTGGGATCTACTTTACATTATAAAAATCTTTCTCTTACAAATCTGTACAAGGAACAAATAAACTATGTCTAAAAAAATCGCCATTGTCAATTATGATGTGGGTAATTTATTTAGCTTATTTAAAGCTATTGAGGCTATAGGATATGAGCCTATTCTGGTTGAAAATAGCGCTAAATTAAAGAATTATGGAAAGGTAATATTACCAGGAGTTGGTTCTTTTGATACTTGCTACAATGTTTTATTAAGAAAAAACTTTATTTCTGAAATTTTATCCTTCATTGATAGTGGAAAAAATCTTATGGGGATTTGTGTAGGGATGCAATTACTCTTTACACGTGGTTTTGAAGGGCAAGGAGCTCCGGGCCTGGGTATTATAAATGGCAAAGTTAGGGAAATTATAAATAATACGTCACATCTTGATTTTAAACTTCCACACATAGGATGGAATTCCATAAAGTTTAATAATGCTAAAAACAAGGGCTTATTCACCAATCTAGACGAAGATAGTGAATTTTATTTCGTTCATTCTTACTGTGCTAATAGCCTTCAAGATAACGACTTAGTGGTTGGTACGTCTGATTATTTAGGGAATTCAATTATTGGCTATATTGAAAAAAATAATGTATTTGGTTGCCAGTTTCATCCGGAAAAAAGTAGAAAAAATGGACTAGATTTATTGAGAAAATTTGCACAATGCTAGATTATAAGTATTCACACATTCCAGTGTTTTCACTTATTAATAAACTTGAAAAAAATATTTATTTTCAAAACTGGTGTACATTAGGCGTTAACTTATGGCCTGTTCTTAGGGTGTCCATAAGAGTCTATATTAAGAATATATCAAGTTGTAAAGATAAACCACCAAAAGAATCTATTCATAAAAAATCTATACTCAAAATTGTTACAATTTTAGGAAAAGTTTTTCAAATTGTAGTGGGTGTATTTTTCATACTTCCAAAAATCTTTTTGAATGGACAAGTTAAATACATTTATATGACTGATGGGGTTTCTTTAGATTGTATTGATGAAAAATGGGGTGATAAATATTTTCGCGGTCTTCAGATTAATCACAGTATAAACCCCAAAGATTGTCTTTTTTTGTCCCCTATTAAATTAAATAAAAATTTTAAGCACCTTGCATATAACATTTTAGAATTAGAGTGGTTAGAGAACTTAGCCGAAATTATTGCAAGTATATATATACGTATCACCAAACATTTATTTATCCCTAAAGATTATGCTCAATTTATAAACATAATAAAAGAAAATCACCTTAACATGGAGGATTTTTCTGTCCGCAGTCTTAACTATAAAGCCTGTAAAGTGGCATTTTTAGCAAGATTCTTTAAATTTTTATTAAAAACAAGCAAGATAGAAAGAGTAATCATAGTCTCATTTTATCACGACATGGGGTTTGCTTTAAATATTGCTGCACACCGTGCTGACATTGTCTCATGTGACATACAACATGGAACAATGATATCTCATGATGCCTATTGTGAGTGGACAACAGTGCCAAAGCATGGTTACAAAGAGTTCCCCAAATGCTATCTTACGTGGGATAAACCATCTTCAAAATGCATTAAATCCTGGAGTAAAAAAACCAATTATCATGAGGTTTTAGAAACAGGCAACCTTAGTCATAAAATATGGCTACATAATTCTGATCTAACGTTAAAATATGATACTCTTATAAATAATTTAAAGAAAAAAATGAAACATGATAATTGTTTTTTTGATATTCTTGTAACACTTCAGCCGATTGCCGGATTTAGAAAAAACTGGGACACTTTGGCAGATGTAATCATGAGAAAGAAGTTGAATGTTCGGTGGTGGTTACGACACCATCCTACGACAATTAGTGGTGGGCGTAGTGAAGGAATTGAGAAAATATCAAAGATTTCTTTGACAAATGTTGAATACATTAATGCTTCGAATCTACCATTATGTGCATTGTTGCGAAATATAAACTTACATGTTACTGTTCGATCAAGTACTTATATTGAATGCGAAGCTTTTGGGATCAAAACCCTATTTATTTCGGAGTATGGTATTTTAGAACATAAAAAATGTGTCGATGATAAAACACTCCTTTACGCAACTACTGAGGAAGATATCATGAGTACTATTTTAACTTTAACTCGGGTTCACTAGAATGTTATACGTTTTTAAGCCTGAATATAGCAATATGGGGTCAATTCATGAAGCGCTTACAAAGTCAGGTATTGAGTTTGTTTTGTCAAATGATATTGGTTTAGTAACTGATAAAACATCTTTTATTTTACTGCCTGGAGTAAGTTCTTTTGATATTTATATTAATTCTCTTAAAAAGCATGAGTTCTTCTATAAATTAAAAAACCTGACTTTATCTAAGAGGATTAAGTTAATAGGCATTTGTAGTGGTGCACAAGTTCTTTTTGAGTATAGTGAAGAAGGTTCCCAAGAAGGTTTGGGGCTTTTACCAGGGAATGTTCAAAGGCTCGCTTCTTTAGAAAAGTCTCCTGTGCCGCATATCGGTTGGAATAATATCAAACCTTCCAAGAAGAGGAAAAGTTCTCTTTATATTGAACAAGATCAGCCTTTTTACTTTTGTCACTCTTATAGATTTCCCAAGTCAGAAAATACTATTGCTTATACTGATTATGGGGAGAGATTTCCAGCTATTGTTTCCAATGGACAAGTTACAGCAATACAATTTCATCCTGAGAAAAGTTATTCTCAAGGTTTAGAGTTATTAAGAAACATTATATCGAAACAACATGTTAAGACCAAGAATAATACCAGTATTACAACTATATGATGGGAAGCTGGTGAAAACCAGGCAGTTTAAATCACCAAATTATATAGGAGACCCTCTTAATGCTGTGCGTATATTTAATGAAAAAAGAGTTGATGAACTTATCATCTGTGATATTAGTCCTGATCGATTTTCTCGTTCCTCGAATATAAAGATGCTTCAACATATATTTTCAGAGTGTGAGATGCCTGTGACGTATGGAGGGGGCATTTGCAGTTTTGAGATGGCCTCGGAGATTTTTCATTTAGGCTGTGAAAAGGTAATTTTTAACACAGCTTTCTACAATAATTTAGAGTGTATTCATGAAGTGGCTAAAAATTTTGGCTCGCAGGCTGTATCAGTATCTTTAGACTATCGTTACTCTTTTTTGCGTAAAGAAAAATTTTATAAAAACAGTGGTCGTGAAGTCGTTCAATTTTCTTTGAAAGAGATTATAGATAGACTTTATAATATAGAGGCAGGAGAATTGTTGCTTAATTTTATAGATAATGATGGAACATTTAAGGGCTATGACTATTTTTTATTGAAAAAAATAAAAGAGAAAATTAATATTCCAATTGTTTTACTTGGTGGCTGTAATCAAAATTCAACATCAAGTGCAGCTATAAACTGTGGAGCACATTCTGTTGCTGCCAGCAGTCGATTTATCTATCATGGCCCTCACAACGCTGTTCTGATTAAATATGAGAGATTTTAGTATGAAAATTTGTACTTTTTGCATTATGGATGAAACCGATCCCAATATTATATTTGATAAAAATCTACAATGTCATCATTGTAAATCATATATGAAATATGTTCCAACACTTCCGGCGCTACAGCCCAATGCATCTCAAATACTCAACGATAAAATTACACAGATTAAAAATAAAAAATCTGGCAAATACGACTGTGTTATTGGCTTGAGCGGAGGTGTTGATAGTACTTATTTAGCCTATGTTGTAAAAAAGAAACTTGGTTTGAACCCTATTGCTGTTCATATGGATAATGGGTGGAACTCAGAATTATCTGTGAAAAATGTCGAAAATATTGTTACAAAATTAGACATAGATCTGCATACAAAAATTCTTGATTGGAATGAATTTAGTAATTTGCAATTAGCGTTCCTCAAGGCTTCTACGCCAGATTCTGAAATTCCTACAGATCATGCTATTTGCGCAACACTATATGAGGTAGCAAAACAATACAATGTGAAATATGTCATTAGTGGAGCTAATCAAATTACTGAACGTATTATGCCTCACACATGGTCTCAAGGACATGGAGACTACCATTATATTAGATCCATTTATAAAAAGTATACAGAAAAAAAACTTCAAAAATTTCCCTACATGGATTCATTTAAAAACTTCTTTTACAAGAAAATCCATGGAATTCAATTTATACCTTTATTTGATTATTTTAAATTCGATCTAGATACAGCAAAACAGACTATTCAGAATGAATTAGAGTGGAAGGACTATGGTGGAAAACACTATGAATCTGTTTATACGAAGTTTTTTCAGGGTTATATACTTCCTGAAAAATTTAATTATGACAAACGTAAGGGGCATTTGTCGAACTTAATTTGTGCGGGAGTTTTATCAAGAAGTCAGGCCTTAAAAAAATTAAAAGAACCAGCCATTCTTGCAGAAGAAATAAAACCATTAAAGGATTACGTAGCAAAAAAGTTTGGCCTTTCTTTAGGTGATTTTGAGGAAATACTGAATTTGCCTCCAATGAGTTATAGCGATTATCCAAACACCTACAATACTGTGTGGTATCGGTATTCTCGAAAGTATATAAAGCCAATTTATCGCTATTTTAACCCTGTGAGGAAAACTTATGCAAAAACTTAAAATTGCTGTTGTAGGTTGCGGGCATTGGGGTAAAAACCTTGTGCGGAATTTTTCTGAGGAAGGTGTACTTAATTATATTTGTGATACAAATTATGATTCCTCAGAAGACATTGCAGAACAGTATAACGTTGAGTCTAAAACTTTTTCTGATATTTTACAAACGGATATTGACGGTATTGTAATTGCAACACCAGCTGAGCAACATTATAAGCTTGCTAAAAATGCTCTAGAACATGGTAAGCATGTTTTTGTCGAAAAACCCCTTTCATTAAAGGTTGTTGAAGCTAAAGAGCTATGTGAATTTGCTGCCAAAAAAAATAAAATCCTGATGGTCGGGCACTTGTTGCAATATCATTCAGCATTTTTAAAACTTAAAGATCTTATTCATGAAGGGAGCCTTGGGAAACTTCAATATATCTATTCTAATCGTCTCAATCTTGGTAAATTTCGCCATGAAGAGAATATCCTATGGAGTTTTGCGCCCCATGACATCTCTATGATCCTAAGTCTTGCTGACGATATCCCTCAAAAAGTCTTGGCAACCGGCTCGGCTCATTTGAATAGACATATTCATGATGTAACGACAACTCACTTAACATTTAGGAACGGTATACAAGCCCATGTTTTTGTTTCGTGGCTGCACCCTTTTAAAGAACAAAAGTTAGTTGTCGTGGGTGATCGCGGTATGGCTGTCTTTGACGATAATCTTGATTGGTCTGAAAAACTTAAACTCTACCCTCATCAAGTCAATTGGGTTAATGGTTTACCACAATCTAAAAAAGCAGAATTTGAGGCTGTGCCTTTAGAGCCTCAAGAGCCCCTCAAGTCTGAGTGTGAGCATTTTCTAACTTGTATCAAATCGAATGATAAGCCTCGTACAGATGGTGAAGAAGGCTTGAATGTTTTAAGGGTATTAGATGCCTCTCAAAAGTCTTTAACAAAGGGAATTATAGTACACCTAGAAAATCACAATAAGGGTGAAAAAACAAAATTTTACGCTCATGAAACTGCCTGCGTTGATGAAGGTTGCGATATTGGGAAAGGCACAAAAATCTGGCACTATTCTCATATTTTAAATGGAACTAAAATTGGTAAAAACTGCACCATAGGACAGAATGCTATGATTGGCCCTGATGTTATTGTGGGCAATAATTGTAAAATTCAAAATAATGTCAGTCTGTATAAAGGCATAACTTTGGAAGATGGCGTATTTTGCGGTCCTTCTTGTGTTTTCACGAACGTGCACAATCCTCGCGCTGAAATCGAACGCAAAAATGAATTTCACCCTACTCATGTTGAAAAAGGTGTGACGATTGGAGCTAACGCCACAATTGTTTGTGGGAAAAAACTAGGAGCCTATAGTTTAATTGGCGCAGGGGCGGTGGTCACAAAAGATGTGAAACCTCACGCTGTTATGGTTGGCAATCCGGCCAAACAAATTGGCTGGGTTTCTCATGCAGGTGAAAAATTAGATCAATCATTAAAGTGCTCTCGCGAAGGACGTCAATATATGATTGGCCATAATGGAAATTTAAAAGAAGTTATAAAGTCTGGCAATAGCATTGAAGAAACAGGATAAAAAGTGAAACGTAAAATTCAATGCCTTATTAAACTTCTTTCTGATCTGATTATATTGCCGTTTCTTGTTTTGTTTGTGTGCAGCTATAAGATCTTTTTTAATAAGAGAAAAGCAGATAAAATTAGAATTTTTTTTGGGCTAATGCCCAACAATAATCTTGTTTATGTGCGTGATGCAATGATTGAGCTAGGATATGATGCCAAAGTAATACCATGGATTGTGCCTAAACATGAAAAAGGCGTCATAGATTATGACCTTGATTTGTCCATAAGATTTCCAAAATTATACAAAAATTTTTTCGGTCAAATATTTTTAACATACACTTTTTTTTGTTATGCAATACATAGATTTGATATTTTTATTATGCCCTTTCAAAACAGACTTCTCGATAGAACTATTCTTCTATCCTGGCTAGAGTTCCAGTTTTTAAGATTTCTAAGTAAAAAGATAATTTTAAATCCTTATGGAGGGGATATACAATACTCAAAAGTTTGGTCTTCAAAAAGTGACAAAGCATCACAAGAATTATTTTTAGCCAGAAAAAATGACGCCTTCTATTCCAAGATATTAGATAACAAGATTTTAAAAAATACACAATACTGTTTAAAGTATTCTCATGAAGAAATTCTATCTATTGATTGGCCTGACTACTTACCAGAAGGTCTAGGAAAATATTTGCATATGAGATGTTTTTCTTTTCAGAACTACAAAAAAACGAATATGGCTCATAGTAAAGTTGATGGACGAAAAATAACTATTATACATGCTACAAATCATTCACACTTTAAAGGAACTCATCATTTAAAAAGTGCTGTCAGCGCTCTTAATAAAGCAGGTGAAAATATTAATCTCAAGATAATAAAAAATAAAAGTCATGATGAGGTGTTGAAGGAAATTTTAAAGTCTGATTTGGTTTTTGATCAGATCTTATTGGGAGCCTATGGACGTCTGGCTATAGAAGCAATGGCTTTAGGCAAACCGGTGATGTGCTATTTAAGGGAAGATTTTATGAAGATCTATCCGCAATGGAGTCAATGCCCAATCATAAATGTTAATATTGATACTCTGAAAGATAAAATTCTAGAATTCATCTCTTTTTCTGTAAAGAAAAGAGAAGAGCTAGGCAACAAATCAAAAGAATATATTGAAAAATTCCATTCTGCTGAATACGTTGGTGAAAAATTAAATTCAATCATACAGGAGGTAATTGCTAAATGAATGAAGATGACAAAGCTGGTGCACAATATTGGGATAATAACTGGACAGGTGCAGACAGACCTATTTTATTTTCTGAAGAAAATAAAAGTTTAGACAATTATGTAAATCTACAATTGCATGAATATTTTAAGTCCTTATTTGGAGAGAAGAAAAATTTTAGCATCCTTGAAATTGGAAGCGCTAATTCTATCTGGCCAATTTATTTTAATCAGTTTTTTAATGCAAGAGCTGATGGTTTGGATTATTCAGAGGTTGGTTGCCAAAAAAGTAGAGAACTTTTAAAATATCATAATATACCTGGGAATATGTATTGTGCAGATTTATTTAACCCATCAAAAAAAATTCAGGGCAAATATGACTACGTTGTATCTTTTGGTGTTGTAGAGCACTTTGTGGACACAGCTAACTGTTTACAATCTTGTGCAAAACTTTTAAAACCTGGAGGAACACTCATTACTTTAATACCCAATATACCTAGCATTATTGGCCTAATACAAAAATATGTTGATAGAGAAGTGTATGATGTGCATATGCCTTTAACAAAGAAAAAGCTGTCAAAAGCTCACCCAGCAACTTCATTAAAGTTGCAAAAATGTGAATATTTCATGTCAATTAATTTAAGTATTGTTAATTCAGGTTCCTTTACTTCTCATAAATATAATAAACATCTACGTCGCATTTTATCTGCTCCTTCTAAAATTTGCTGGATTTTTGAGAAATATGGACTAAGAATACCTAAAAACAGGTTCACTTCCCCATATATAATTGCAGTTGCTCAGAAAACTTAAGGCAATTTTGAGCTGGCAAAGTTGTGAAAAATGAAATACCGCTAGGTATTTTATGTAGTGGATGCAGTGAATATGTTGCAGTTAAAGAGAATTAACAGGAGCATACTGATTACCCTTATACCCAAATACTTTACATCATAGTTACAGCAACATATGAACCTGATACTTAGTAAGACTAGAAATACTTGATGCTTTCAAAGTTTTTGTCAAGCACTTGATCAAAATGGTGTACCTATATACAAAGACAGTAGTCATCTACAATCAGCTTTTGTCAGAAAAAACCTCACTTATTTAGACCCTATTATATTAGAAAAGTAAAAGCGATCTACTATCATCATAATAAATTAGTGCCTCATGATAATATCAATCCGTACTCCAAAAATCCCTGAATTATATTACTGAATATATAACAAGACATTGTTCTTGAAGAACTCTCGAGCCTTCTCCTTTGCCTTTTCCTCGGTTAATGTTTTTGTTAGTTTCATGGTATATTGTATACTTAGTGCATCTTCAGGCCCGGAAAGGTACATCACTGCAATAAATTCGTTACCCTTAAGGTAATCATATTTGGCATGGAAGCTTTCACGTTTAAAAAGATTTTTAGGCACTAATTTTTGGTTTACTATCTCTAGTTTTGGAGAGAAGTTTCCAAAAATAATTTTATTATTAGAGGATTCTAATGATTGAGTTAATGAGCCTTTTAAATAACTGACCAAATAGCTTGCTTGACGATGAATTTGGGGTGTAAATATAAAGGTCACAATTTCAGACCAATTAGAATAATCCTCATTGACAGGGATAGATTCAATTAAGTTACGATTGGACTGAACTGAATTAAACGTCGTTCTAAAGCCTTTAGGGTCTCTAATTTGCACCCAAAGCTTGTAACCATCAGGTTTATCTTTGCTTTTATCAATCTCTTGACGAAGGTTATAAACATATAAGGCCCTGTTCTTATCTTCTCTAAACACCTGCCATGCGAAACCATTGATAAATAAGCTCATCATTAAAAAAACAAGCCCTGTTCTAACAATAAAATTCCTTTTAACTCATCCCTATATTATAAAACAATTGAGATTAGAAAAATATAAATAAATAAGATAGATAAAATCTTTATCACAATATTCATACTCCCCTATCCCTTCCAAAGCTCCCCCTCTTGAATTCAACCAAAAACCATCGTAGTATACCCTCATTAAACATGGGTTTTCATTATGCAACTAGCCTACCAAACACCCTCCTCCTGGGCTGAAAATGCCATCGAAAACATGGACCAATTTCTGCTTGATCATGCTTCCTGTGAACGCAAAGCCTCTAGCATGGCCATGTCAATGGTTGCTCACTATCCAGATAAACCTCATTTAGTCAAAGAAATGATCAAGCTTGCCCTTGAAGAACTCAATCATTTTAAACAAGTCATGAAAATCATTCTAAAACGCAATTTAATCTTGCCTCCTGACTACAAAGACCCTTACGTGAATCAGATTCGTCAATGCATCAGAAAACCAAGCGATGAGTATTTTCTTGATAGATTATTGGTTGCGGGTGTTATTGAAGCCAGAGGAGAGGAACGCTTTAGACTCATGAGTGAAGCATTGCCGAAAGGTTCACTAAAATCCTTTTATGAAGCCATTACCATTTCAGAGGCAAGGCACCATGAAATGTTTGTTGAATTAGCTGAACGCTACTTTCCCAAAGAAGTAGTCCAAGCTAGGTTAGCCACCCTCATTAAAGAAGAAGCCAAGATCATTCAAAATTGTAGCCATCAAGCAACGGTCCATTGAAAGATACAACCTCAAAATATCTATCACTTTATGCCTGCCGTGAGGCTAATGATATTAAGATCCCTGGCTGCTACGACTCAGTTATCGTTGTGCCCATTTATGCAGAGTATCCCCACTGCATTGATGTATTAGATAACCTTCCGCAACAACACAAACATCATAAAATTCTGGTGATTTTAGTAATTAACCAAGCTAAAAGCTCTCCCGATTGGGTGTTGGCAGACAACCAAAAATTAATCCATCACCTCAAGTCACTGCCACTATTATGGAAAAACAGTTCGCACAACATCATTCTTTGTGAACATAGCAGGTGCCATATCCTGATGGTTGATCGCGCAGTTTCTCAACCTTTTGATGAAGAAAACGTTGGTTTGGCAAGAAAAATAGGCTCTGACATGGCCCTCGCTCTCATCCAACGTAACACGATACGTACCGAATGGATACACCAAACCGATGCTGATGTTAGACTTCCTTCAGACTACTGGAACATCCCTCCCACCCATGAGAACAAGTTCAGTGCACTTATCTATCCCTTTTCTCATACTTCATTGCATGCGTGCCAAACGACTTTATTGGCTTGTCAACTCTATGAGCTTAGCCTCCGTGACTACCGCTTAAAACTTGCCCAAGCAGGCTCTAAGTATGCTTATCACTCCATTGGTAGCACCTTTGCCATATCAAAAGATGCCTATGCTAAGGTAAGAGGTTATCCGTTACGACAGGCCGGAGAGGATTTTCATATACTCAATAAACTTAGGAAGGTTGGAGATTTTTTTCACCCCAATACACAACCTCTACTACTCTCTGCAAGGGCCTCGAGTCGAACCCCTTTTGGTACCGGCCAAAATATCCAACGTATTCTTAAAAACCATGAGATCAACTCTGCTCAAATATTCTACCACCCTCACATCTTTGACTACTTATTATCATGGTTAAATATTATCAACTCATTTGATTTAACCCTAGACTCTCCCCAAAAGATCCAAAATAGCATGGATGATTACTTCAATAAATTTAACATTCAATTGGATCCCCTACTTCTATTTAAAGTTATTAATAGCTTAAAACTGCCTAATTCTTTTATCAAATTACTCAAGAACTCTAACCATGCTGAACACTTTAAGTTCCATTGCCATACTCATTTTGATGCCTTAAAAACACTAAGATTTATTCACTTATTTAGAGATCAAAGTTACCCACTTATCACCCTTAGAGAATTATTAGACTACTCACCCTATCACGGGCTTTCTCAACATCTTCCAATGGCTAAAATTCTGTCCAAAATTATGGTTTTAGATACGAAGTAAGAACACAATCTCACTAAAGATAACTGTGAGACAATTACGTAGAATATTAATTTAATACAGATTCTATTAAAGATCTAGATATACTGGGTGCCATTGGCAATTTAGGGAGAGCCTCTTTGTGAAACCACTTAGCATCTTCAATCTCATCACCGCAAACAATATTTCCCCCAAGATAATCGGCATGGTACGCAATCATAAAACTGCTTGGAAATGGCCAAGCTTGACTGGAAAAGTATCTCAAGTTTTGGATGGATAAACCCACTTCCTCTTCAACTTCACGATGAACTGCATTTTCTGCAGATTCACCCATATCAATAAACCCTGCAATCGCACTATAAATATCCGAAGTAAAATGCGGAGATCTTGCTAGTAAAATCTGTTCTCCTTTGGATATCAGCACCATAATGGCTGGTGATAGTTGTGGATAAATGACTTTATCACATTGAGAACATGATTTTTCCAAAGACTCAAAAGCATTGATAAATTCACTACCACAACCACCACAAAATTTTGAGATTTCGTCCCAGTTTGCCCAGTGCATTGCCGACAAAATAGTCCGATGATAAACCAAAGGAGATTCAGCCATCACCCTTCTAGAGGGTTTGATACTGTACCCCTGCTTACCTACCTCCGCTAAACCCATTGAAGTTTGACAACGAATGAATATCTCATTTTGATAACGTTTAGCATTGAGTACAACTAACTGCAAATTATCCAGTGTTTCGCCTATTGAACAGAATACAGTTAGTTTATCCAAATTAATTTCTTGAATAATGGATCCATCATTCGTGATAAACACAGCTTTTTCTGTTAAGTGCTGTTCTAATGCTTGCTTAGCCATTTAATATCCCACCTCAAAATGATCTCATAAAATTCTAAATATCAAAACTTATAACTCAATTATAAATAAACAACACACAGATATCAAAGCACAATTATTAAATCACCTTTATTTTATCCAAATTGATTGAACCCTAGACTCTCCTCAAAAGATCCACCATAGAATTGATAATTACTTTGATCAATTTTTGGATCCTGTGCTTCTATTTAAAGTTATCGAGAACTTAAAAACACCTAATTTTTCTCAAATTATTCAAGAACTCTAACGATGCTGAACACTTTAAGTTCCATTGCCACACTCATTTTGATGCCTTAAAAACACTCAGGTTTATTCATTTATTTCGAGATTATCACTGCCCCATGATCTCATTAAACCAGCTTTTAAGCCAGCCACCTTATCAGCATATCAGTAAGAATTTAACTCTTGGAAATTAAATCTCTTGAAGGGGATATGACCGACTTAACAGTCAATGAGGCTAATGCGTCTCTAAAATAAATCTAATAACCCTTTGAAGCGATTAATGCCCTCTTCTCTTCCATCAAAGATAATACGATCTTCATAATCCGTTAACCAATACGCATTAGGGTTAGCATGGGCAATAATGAGTTCTCCCTGTGTAGTCGCAGAATGAGGAGAACGATGCACCTTAAAAACAATAATACCATCCTTGACCAGTTGCTCTAATTTTTTATTCTTCAAACCCACGCTTTTCTTATTGATATATTGAGAGGCTTCAGAACCTTTAATCATTGAGATCACTTCTATCTTACCTGACTCTGTCGACATCACAAAACGTGATCTAGATGAATCAGCGACTCCCTTCATAGCTTCATTATGAATACTCCAGGCATCCTCTACAGGCAAGGCAAATGCCGAATGACCCCTGATATTTCTGCATTGAAAAATATATTTGGGTTTTACATTATTTCTCCTTAACTCTTGATGCAGTAAATGAATCATATCCTTATCATCATTAATATTTAAAATAATCGGTGTTTGGTTTTCTAAACTAACGTAATGCAAACTTCTTAATGAATTAACCGCCTGCTTAACCACCTGAATCCATTCATATCCATTGTGATGTTTAATATATTGACCTTTAGTATCTCTTAACAAGAATTCATCCGGGTGGGTAAAATGTGTCACAACATGCACATGAACCTCAGGGTAATTTTTATGGAATGTTTTTAACATATCAATCATATGCTCATCAACACGTGAAGGTCTAAATGCCAATTCTTTGGAACCTAACCGTACAATTTTAACCCCTGCTTCCGCTGCAGCAGACATGTACATGTATAAATTTTTATTGGATAAAATTAATGCATCTCCCCCGGACAACAAAACCTCATAAATAGGGTAACGGGGTTTACCTGTCTTAGGATCTTTATGATTATTTTTTTCTAAAGACTTATTGTAGTCAATAACATAATCTCTGAACTCCTCTGGCTTTACCACACCCTTGCCTGTTGATCCATCAAATAAATCTAGACGATAGCAATACCGACAGTGAGCTGAGCATGCCACAGCAACATAACCTAACACAATTTCATCATATTTATGGATTAATTTTCCTTTCTTACTTCCTGGGCTATATTTTTGCTGATTGGAGGGATCTTTTTCACCGGTAATATCTTTGACTTCAGACATCACGGGAACAACCAAGGCTTGTAATGGATGACTAGGCGCCATCTTTGGTAAAATAAGCTTGCCGTTCTCATCTTTATACTCTAGACCTAACACCAATGAATTGTAGTAAGTATTAATACCAAACGTCATTCTTTTATCCACACCCTTTTTGTGCATTAAATTGATTTGTTCGGTAGAATAATAGGCCCTTAGAATAGGGTTAACACTTTTATTCGTCATGACCCCTCGAGTAATTTTATTCGATTTTATGAGAGTTTTTTCCATATCATAAGCGACTTTATCTATTTTACGTTGACCCATGTTTACCTCTTAAGATTGATCTCTATAATTATATAGCAAATATTTCCAATAATTGCTTAAAATATTTGGGTCATTTAGAACTCTTCAGGAAAATGGGTTTCTAGATATTTCATTCGCTGGTAAGATTTTTTATGTCCCTTATCAGCAGCTTTCTTATACCACCTTACTGCCTTTAATTTAAGTGATTCTGGGTAAACTCCTCGACCCTCCTCACACAATTGTCCTAGATAATACATGGCCTCTAAAGAGCCTTGATTGGCTGCCTTTTTAAACCAGTCATAAGCTTGAGCATCGTTTTGTTTAACACCCTTACCTTGCCAATACATCTTGCCTAACATTATTTGAGCTTGGATTTCTTTTTTAGCTTTCACTTGTAAACCATGAAGATCACAACCTTGCTGGTTTTCTTCACAACAGGCTATGGGCCCATCACCGTAGGCTTCAAAACAAGTTACTATTGCTAAAACAACAAGCAATCGACTAAACATAAGCATTATTATTCCAATTTAATGTGAAAGTATTATGGCAGATCATCATGAAATAACAACTTTTTTTATACTATGATGAGGTCGTATTCATCAACAAGAAATGAGGGTTAGGTACAGAGGAATATAACTAAAAAACAATGCTTCAGACTCAAACATTGACACCAGTCATTGAACCGCAGCTCCATCTACTGGCTTATAAAATGCAAACTTAGTTTACAGATTATACCTACATACACTCAGGCAAGAAATACTAAATAGAAATTGCTCAACGTGAATACTCAACTTGATTAAAAGCTCTATTTAACTCAAGAGTTTTAGTCGTCTACTAGGCACTATGGCCCACAACAGGGCTGTGCCCACAGACCACTAATTCACCCATAAAAGCCTTTACCAAACCACAGTCTCATCACAAGGCTCATAAAATACCTAACATCATGTATAGGTAGAATAATTAGATTTCTTATTTATAGTTATAGAACATTTTTACCTATCATGCTCAGTTTTTTAAAACCGATTGACAGTCGTTGTGAATTTTTTTAAGAAAAGATTACAATTTTATAAGCATGACAAACCAGTCACCTTTAGGTTTTGTTAAATTCAAACAAATAGTTAGATATCTAGCATCATCATTATATATTGACACAGATTAATTGGGTTAAATATTTTGAAAAAGCTCTATAAAAGCAGATAGACATGAATAAAGAAGAAAAGAGGGTTTGATATAGAAATATGGAAATGTCATCAATTCTCGTTGAGCTAGTGGTCTGTGGGCACAGCCCTGTTGTGGGCCATAGTGCCTAGTAGACGACTAAAACTCTTGAGTTAAATAGAGTTTTTAATCAACAACGAGGATGATGTAAATGAGACCTTTGACAAATTAACGTCAGGGTCAAGAACGATACCACCTATTTGAGCTGTTTGACCAGCGTAAACGGGAGGTTCTGATGCTCCTTCGATTTAAAGTAAAGGAGATCTTCAAAATGAGGCCTAAAATTGAACCACAGTTCCACATATAGGTCCCAACTTGTAAACTAGGTTTACAGATTATACCAAAAAATCTCTTTTTAAAAAAACTTATATAGTAAATGATAATAGATGTCTCATTTTGAAGATCTCCTTTACTTTAAATCGAAGGAGCATCAGAACCTCCCGTTTACGCTGGTCAAACAGCTCAAATAGGTGGTATCGTTCTTGACCCTGACGTTAATTTGTCAAAGTATCCAATAGATAGCCTCAATTAAACCACGGTCTCATACAAGGCTACTCATATGCCTTACACAAAGTAAGGCAGAATATATAGTTTTCTTATCAAGAATTATAGTCTATTTTTCTGAACAATACCTGATTTAAAATCAGCGAAAGTCTTTTTTGATTGTTCACTTGAATAAATTAACACCCGCGTCACAAATCTTGATATTAATCAAAAGGTTCTAGTATAGAATATGTTATCAACTGAACACAAACCTTCGCAACATAAAATTTTATGCAAAATTATTTTAATATTTTAAATACTCATTAATGGAATGAATAACGTTAAAGGAGTAAACATAACGGTTCCATTGTAATGGGTTGAACCGATATTCTTTGCTTTTAGGAATAATGAAAATGATTTCCACATCTGGGCTAACAATAGCGGATACGTAATATGGACTGATTTGAATAGCCATGAGTGGGTGCCTTAAAAAGGTCATAAATGAACCAAATACATTCATTGCGGCTATTTTTTCAAGGTTTTTTTTATCTTCAGGGTTTTTAAAATCTAACACAATACCTGTGGGGTAATATTCTTTAAATTGACTAATCGCCGACTCTTTACATTGTTTGTAAATAAACGAGCATTTAGCTAACTGTAAAAACCTAGCAATATCAATTTTTCTTGATTTTTCAGTAAGGGTAAAAACATTCAGTCTAAAGACTAACCCATGACTTTCCTTATTGAGCCGATTTAAATCCACTGCATCTTTTTCACTCGAAAAATGTAAAATTGTATATTCGTTCATAATAATAGTTCTACCTGGGTATCTTTTCGATAAATTCATCATAGTCGTTAACTCTTGGATTTCATGTAGTCTTAATGATCTTATAAATTTAATCTTAAAAATATATCGTAAGTTCTTATTGCAAAGGGCTTTATTGATATTGGTGTGTAAATATCGACTATCGTGATGATCATCACGAACAATGGACAGATCACCCAGCATAAGAAAATGAGCAAACTGCAAAAATGAAATGACTAGCCACATTGTTGAAACCTTTGGAACCAACGTTAAAGCCAGTGCTGTTAGAATAAAATAAACAAATGAATAACCGATTATTTTATGATGGTAGTGATTAGAAAACAATTCAATTTGTTTCATACTCAAAAGAGATCGAGTGAAGAAAAAGCAATACAGTGATAGCAGTAACGAAGAACTGATTTCTGCTCCAAAGACCCATAGCACCAAGGTTGAGAGTGCAAGAATAACCCCTGAAAAAATCATATTGTATAAATATATCATTTGATTATATTTTTCAGTTAATGTTCGAAAAATTGGGTCAGCAAATTTCTTATAATCAAAATACAACAGCCTTGGCCAAGTTGAACAAGCCATGATGAGAGGGATAATACAATAAATATCACTCAAATCAATACTAGTATTTATGAAACTAATCAGGATCACTATAGCCGTACTTTCAGCAAATATAATAGCCCCAGAAAACATATAAGCAATGACTCTTTTAATCTTTATAAAGTAAAAACACCGCTGATCCGGAAACTGCATCAAAGAACTGTATTTAAAACTGATTCTTTCTAATGAATACATTTTCAATATAAAATATAAAGTGACGACAAAACTGACTATGGACTCAATGACAACTGCGGCTGGCAAGCAATATTCACCTACAATTGGCCATAAAGCTAAAAACGCTAAAATCCCCACAACTGGTGCTATAATAATTGAATTGGGTGTTCTAAAAACACGTTTAAAAGCATACACTCCAGAATGCAATGTTAAACTGACCAACCGAGTAGAAAATTGTATAAGAATTGTCGATAAGTAAAACAGTTCAAGAGAGGAAAAAGGCTGACTTGATGTCATATTATGATAATATATGGCAAAGGCAGCTACCACCAGAATGCATAACCCTAGTCTTACGGACATTTGATACCAAGCTTGATTAAGCCTAGCGATTCTTTCTCGCTTTCGGTAATTGCGGGTTCTAATCACCTCACGAACTTTTTCTCTTAAGTTTTCTAGCAACCCCCAGTAGCCATGTGAAAAGATTGACAAACATAGTTTTAGGGTAATAAAGCCTAAGATTATTTTGTAAGAAAAGAAAGCCAGAATAAAGGCAAACTCAACTAGAAAAAAAATCAAATTGATGATTAAACGTAATGAAAAGTAACGTAATCTAAACCATAAATACTGGTAAACATGAGTTCCTAGTAGAGCATTCCCAACTGAATAGAAGTTATGTTTTGTTTTGGACAAATAGGTTAAATATTCAGATACTGAGATCATGTAATAAAACTCCTTTATTTTTCAACCTAACAGCTGAACACAGTCCATATTTAGTTCTTAAATCCTTATAAGGTAGTTGTCTAAAAGCCGCAAGTCCTTTAATGCCCGTAACAGTTTTTGCGATCTCTAAAGCAATAAGGTAATCGAGTTGTTTTAAATTTTGTCGGTCATCAATAATTCTGATGGTATCTTGTAACTTTTCATTTTTAACAATATCTGTTTTATGGCCTACCAAAACTTGATTAACGATACTGCATATCGCTTTGATCAAATCACTCCGTGGAGCTTTTATATTAAGCCTATGGGTATTATATATGACCTTTTTAAATTCATTAAACACTAAAGGCAACTTGCCTTTTTTGATATTAATAGTTCCCTCCGCAGCTATTGAGTTCCCTAAAATTGAAACCTTATGAGCAGGTTTAAACTTAGGAAAATCAGTAGAGGGTCGTCCAGGTATCGTTAAATAAGTATACTCTTCTTTTTTCTCATGGATCTTTAATTTTCGGCTAGCTAAAAAATCTTTGATAAAGGCAGCATGATGCTCAATAACCTTTGCGTCAGGATGGATTAGCATGAGGTCATCTGCATATCGACAATAAAAAACAGATAAATCTGACGAAACGTAGTAATCTAATTCGTGGACATAAAAATTATAGAGTATGTTAGACATGGGTGAACCAAAAGGAATACCAATGGTTTTTCTAAAAACTTTTCCTTCTAAATCTATTAACTGTGGCCTAACAGTATGGCGATAGAGCGAACGTAAATAGGCATCATCTTTTTCCAAGTCCATTTCAATAAAATAAAACTCTAACATATCCCATATTATGGCTGATTCATCCACAGGAATTGATTCCACATAATTAGCGATATCTGCTTGATAGCAATATAAATCAAGCTGCTTTTTATCCCCAACGATCTTATAATGCTGTCGGAAATATTGAATAATATCTTTAAAAACATTATAGCGCGATTTGGATTTTCGAAAACTATAAAGGTTATCTGATAATTTAGGCTCTAAATAAATCATCAAATAATCACATAAAACAGTCTGAACAAGAAAATCAACAAAAGTTAATGGATAATTATCGCGATATTTATCACGGATTTTTACCTTTTTAAGCTGTAATGGAGAAAACTGAAAACTTTCATTTTTAATAGAGTCAGCTAAGGTTTGAGTAAATTCTTCTTTCTTGAATAACAGTTCACGAACAAAGACGTCATTTTTGACAGCTTTATGCAGTTTATATGTGCCTATCCATGCATCATATATCCTCTCAAACGCATCCATATATGTTTGAGGGTTATGTAGGTGTTCCCTTATACCCATACTTAATAGTATACCACCCTGTTTTCAAAAATAAAACATATAATCAATGTTTTTGTCAAAACCACTCATAAAATATTATTCAAAAACAATATACTTGCAACAAACACATACTATTCAATTATTTGTGTTGAGCATAATTTGAACCCATTATTCTAAATAGTTATAAATTTAATACCAAACAACGAACTTATCACCAAAAACAATCCCAGAAGGATACTTTAATCACTTTTTTGAAAATCACATAAAAGACCATAATGATCTGAATAATTTAAAACCTCATGGACTCCAGGTATTTCAACCATTTGAAGCGAACAAGACTTAACTTCTAAGTTATCCTTGTTCAAAAGAAAAATATTATCAGGCTGCTTACAAATACCTGATGGCTTTAACCTCGCATACAAGGGGTTCATGATATCTTGCGTCAACAGCCCCCCTCCCAATTCATTCACGACATCGTAGGTACTTTCAAAGCAACCAGTAAAACTTGCTGGTAAGGTTAATCTTGAAAAATCGATATTAAAATCACCGCACAAGATAACTTCTTGACCCGGTTTTAGAATACTCTCTTTAAGGTAACTAAGCTGACGAGTCCTAATGTCTTGATTGTTGGCTCCATGCTGAAGGTGAACATTTAAAACTTGAATACCTAACGCACTCATCAATACAGCATGATAATCCAAATTATTCAAGGAAAAAGGTAAATAATACGTTTGAAAATTGCACTTAATTCGACTTAAGGTTACACAACATATTTCTGGAACCTTACCATCGTGAACGATTTCTTTTTTATCTGTAATAGATACTTGGTAACTTAGCTCATGAGCTAAACCAACAACCCTATCTAGATCGCTAACGGGAACTTCTTGGAAAGCCACAATGGTAGGGTGCAATCTAACCACTTCATTAAAAATATGGGAGATTCTTTTATGATATTGAGTCTCAGGCATTTGTTTAGGAACACCCAACACATTAAAGGTTAAAAGTGAAAATCGAGCCATTCTGGTTACCTTATTACGCTAAAGAACTCTTCTCTAGTAGCCGCACATTCTTTGAAAGCACCTGTCAAGGAGGAAGAAACCATCGATGCATTTTGATTTTTAATTCCTCTCATGCTTAAACAAGAGTGCTTAGCGCTAATCATAACAGCCACTCCCCTAGGGTTCAAGACAGACTGCAATTGATTAGCAATTTGAAAACTCATTTGCTCTTGAATTTGCAATCGACGAGCAAAAGCATCAACAATTCTGGGAATCTTTGACAAACCAATCACTTTATCTCTAGGAAGGTAAGCAACATGAGCCTTTCCTGTAAATGGAAGTAAATGATGCTCACACATTGAATAAAATTCAATATCTTTAACCACGACCATCGAATCATTCTGACTATCAAATACTGCGCCATTCACTAATTTTGTAAAGTCAATCTGATAACCAGAAATCAAGTCTAGAAAAGCTTTTGCAGCTCTCTCAGGCGTTTTAATTAACCCTGCCCTTGAAACATCCTCACCTGATAACCTGATAATCTCATGATAAGAATTTTTCAATTGCGCCTGGACATCATTACGTGACTTTTGACTATATTTTTCCATCATCACACCCTTCAATATTCATATCATGTATAGTACATAATCAATAAAAATTCTTATTTAAATAATATTAATTTGTTAATTGAGTATACTGACAACACAGCATCATTAATAATTAAGTTTGTTTTCAATATCCCTGCCACTATCAACCTTTAACAAGCCAATACTTTCCATGCGCTCTATTAAACTATCTATATTTTTAGTTAATATGCCACCCAACCTTAAATCTGGCCCTTTATTCTCCAAATGACCTAGATCATCACTGCCTTCATTTGACGATAATTGAGAGATAACCTCCCTGGCTTGTTGAACATCTTCTATATATCTATTAAAACCAGTATGGCCAACAAGCTCTATCATATCATCCATAATTTTAGACTGTTTGACAAAATCCTCATCCTTTAAAACAGAAGGAGGGTTAAACAGCCCTTGTCCTTTTGACGTTTTTATAACATCATAGCCCTTGTTTTCACCTTTACTTTCTTCAGGTGAGTCATCCCTTGTAATAACCCCATCAAACTTTTCCAATTTTTCTTGAGAAACTTTCTTGAGATCTTTTATTTCGTCGATAAGAGCTTGATTCATCTCATTCAATACAACAATAATCTCAATAATTTGTTGCCAAACATTGATTTTTTTTGCCATGAAACTTGAAAGCATAATGGAGTATGTTAACTGTTGCCCACCTTCTCTCTTAGGTACCTCATCGGATAGTAACTGATCCTTAAGCGTATCGATACCTGACAAAGTTTCTTGTTGATGCTCTTGAAAATCATCCAAAAAAACTTGTAAGGAAGAAAGCTCTACCACCTTAATCTTCATCCTTTCTTCACTGATCTTTCCAATCTTATCTATTTCTTGGATTAAAGTTTTATGCAAGGTCACATAATCATAATTCAGTACTAAAGCTAGCAGAACCTCATCAAGACTACTTATTTTATTTTGTAAAACAATTAACTTTTCATGTATTGAATCCATCGTATATCTCTTAGTTATCCTTAATTATAGTAAAATCTACACAAAATTGCTTATCACGACAATACAGATCACCCGGACGTGAGAAATACCTTCTTACCATTAAGAGAACTTACCGAATACTGATCTCGTCACGACTTGAATAACTCGTCTCTATAAAGAATAAAATAACAAGCCTGTAAAATAATCATCCATCCTTGAGTTTTAATCCGTGTTTAAACCCTCTATCTATAGCGAAGGTATTTGCCCGCCACTCTTAATATATTCTTTAGATAGAAACTGTTCAATGTCTTGCTTTCTTTGTTCGTTAGAAGGATGGGTTCTTATAGGAAACAGTTCAGAAACCTTGAGAATATTCTTTTGATACCAAGGATAATATACACGTATTCTGGCAGTTTCTATATCAAATTTATATAACGAACTAACCAGGTGTTTAACCTCCTCTCCTAATAGAGTTGCTGCAAACCGGTCAGCTTGTTTCTCGCAAAACTGCGACAGTTTTCCAGAAATATAACTATAGCTTTGATAAACCAAAAACCACCAAATAAAATTATTTTTCAATGAATTTATCGAACAAGATCTAATCATAGATGCAGCAGCTGCGACTCCAATAGATGTATCAAACCCTCTTATTAGATACAACCAATCCGCATGCCCATAATAAATATGACCCACTTCATGGGCTATTAATGCCTTGAGCTCTTGATCTGACAGAATATTCCTAGATTTATCAGGAATCGCTATCGTATCATTCATGCAAAATGGTATAAATGAGAATGCAAGTTTAATATTTTGTCCCATAAATTTGACTTTGAAGAAATAACCTCTTGGTAATTGAGTAATTAAGGGTGATCTAAAGCTCAGACTTTTGCTTGAAGCGGTATCCATAATCTCTTTAACTATTTTTTCAAGCTTATCATTATCGCATAATCGATATAATTCATGCATCTTATCACCGATAGCTTTGTCTGTTTTTATATTAAAATACAGAAGTATAGAATATACAGCCATAAACTGTAGACCTCTTGAATACCCAAAGGGATTAAGAGCCGTAGCTAATAGCCCAAATACTATAGCTTGAAGTAATTTGATATTTTTTATTCTCAAGTTTACATCTCATTTTTATGAACTATTAACTATATCACTACAAATCAACTGGTTAGTAAATATCAACTACAATCATTTTGACCCTCCTTCACCCAGTGTTAATATCTCCTGACTGCCCATCACTTACAAAGGCACACAAATAACATAAAATCAATATATTTCAACACTATAACAAAAAATACTTGACATTTAACCCCAAGCATACATAATAATGACAAATAACTTGGAAAATAAATAATTATGCGTACACCCAATCAAGATATGAGAACTCCAGCCCAATTTAAGGGTGCAGTTAGAGCCGCCCAACTTGGTTTACGCTCAATAAAACAAACTACAAAACAATCAATAAAAGAAGATATTATCAATTACAATGACGAAACAGTCCTCGCCGAGCATAAAGATTGGGTCGCTGAAAAATACAGCGACACATGGAAAACCCCACTTAATGATGATGATACCAATATTTCTTATCTACAAAGACTGATAAAACAAGATGAAATCAAAAATCATCATACACATATGTTTTTAAATATGGCCCAAGAAGGTAACTTAGAAATAGGCTGTTTTCGTAGCATTCTTCACGATAGCATCATATTTCAACAGGCTTCAGCCGAAAAAGATGCCTACACCCCAATCTTTAAATATTCCCCCAAACTTAAAAATATCATGCTGTATTCTAAAAACAGTCATGGAGAAAACCCTTTACATCTTGCCATTAGAGTTCGTGCAATTGAGTGGGCTATTTGGCTAATGAAAGAATCTCCTGATTTGATTCAAGATAAAACTAACAAAACAACCAGCTTTCACCTCGAACTTTCTAAAGAAAACCTATTATCTAGCCACTACACAAAAATCATAAAAGCCATTGATAACCAAGAACGTATTTTTTGTAAAAACGCAATGAGCGCCCCTAGGTATTTAATTTGGCATTGGTCTAGCTGGTATCAGTCATGCATGAATGATGAGGCTAAAATGACTTGCTACGATCAATTTAAACAATTGTTTTTTTGTATGCAACAAACTGACAACATCAACGATTCAGAAATAGCAAGCGAGTTAAAAAGATTACTCAAGACTCCCTACAAAGATGACTATGAATACCTATTACAAAAACTCAAAATTGATGGAATTGAGCTTACAACAAAAAAGCCTGTAAAAAGTAGAAAACGCAGTATAATACACGTGATTGAATCTTCCCAATCCAACCTCCCTCTAAAAAAGAGGAAACCCGTACCTTCTGGAGCCTTATATTGCCACCCTAAAAAAGACCATTCTCCTTGTTATAGATTGCAAGAAGAAAAGCGCCCAGATTCTCCTATTGCCTCAACATCTGGAACAAGCTATACGCAGCTTTCTCCAATTCAAAAAAGCCCCCAAATGAGATTGAAATGAACGTGGGATTAACCGCTTAAAAAAGCATTTATATTTTTCATCGATAAATGTTAATATGCAAGGTATCTAACGTTACTTATGATGAGATTTAAAAACCTAACGCTATTGTCTCCTATCTTAACGTAATATATTTATTAAATCTGGAAACATTTATGGATACCCATAAGATTGCCCTTGATAAAGGCGCCCTTAGATCCACTCAATATGACGATATCTTCTTCAATCCAGAAAAAGCCTTAGAAGAAATCAAACATGTTTTTGCTAATAACCAACTGACTCAATGTTGGCAAGGCATCGCCCTCTTTACTCTAGCTGAAACAGGGTTTGGGACCGGGTTAAATTGCCTGATGGCCTGGGATCTTTTTGAAAAAACAGGCCATAAAAATGGCCACCTACACATCTTATCAATAGACAAATACCCCTTACACAAAACAGATTTAATCAAAGCACTGGCACCCTTCTACCCACAACTGGGTTCTAAAATAGATCGATTAATTGAAACCTACCCCCTCATAATCAAAGGAGAACATCGATTATGGCTTTCATCTAACGTTAGCTTAACCCTTATATTTGATGATTGTTCACGTGCATTATCACTCTTGAATCAGTCAATAGATGCCTGGTTTTTAGATGGATTTTCCCCGAGTAAAAACCCTGAAATGTGGAGCAATGAAATTTTCCAGAACATGGCTCGTCTTAGCCATGATCAAACTATCTTCACCACATTCACTGCAGCAGGCATGGTCAAAAGAGGCCTTAGAGATAACGGATTTATCGTTGAAAAGGTACCTGGGTTTGATCAAAAAAAACATAGGCTCCAAGGAAATTTTACTCAAAGGAAACGACCCAAATCATCTGTACCCACTTCGGTCGCTGTTGTGGGTGCAGGTCTGGCTGGTGCAGCTTGTGCTTATACCTTTGCTAAGCACAATGTAACCGTTGATATCTTTGATCAAAACCCACAAGCAGCCATGAATACATCCAGCCACAACACCCTTCTCCTTAACCCCAAACCCCATGTTCAACCAACCCACACTAACAACCTTATTACACAAGGCTTTAACCTAACACTCAAACACATCAATGATCTTAAAAAAAACAACCCTATCACCACATCGCGACAGGGTAATATTCATCTTGCTAACACAGCCATTAAACTCAAACGTTTTAATAACCTGATTAAAGCTAAGAACTGGCATCACGAGCATATGCATATGCTCTCATCGAAAGAAGCCAGTGACTTAGTGGGCATTCAACTTAACCATACAGCAATGCTTTACCCGGATGCTGGACAATTTTCTCCTAGAGAACTCGTGAATGCCTACCTAAACCACCCCAACATCCAAACTCATTTTAATCACCTTATCAACACTAATAAAGCCCTGAATCAAAACAGCTCTACGTTACAAGACCTTTGCCAAAACTATGACAAAGTTATTCTTTGCAATGGTTTTAGCGCTCAAAAACTACTCCATGCATATCAACACACCCCGCCTATGATTCCGACAAGAGGTCAAACAACCCACATTCGGTTTAAAAACATCTGTTTAAATCATGCGATCAGTCATGGAGGAATTTGTACGGCAACCAATAACTTGGGAATTGCCACCATAGGGCCTACCTTTGATACCTCAAGAGAAACCCCTGACATTCTACCTGAGGACAACGACTTTAATGTACAACAATTAATTTCAAGCATTCCCTCCTTGAATCATACATTTCAAGTTATAGGACAGTGGTCTGGTATTAGAACAACCACAAGAACAAGGGATCCTATTTATGGACATATAGGTGACAACCTTTATGCATCCTTAGCGCTAGGTTCACATGGAGCCACGTTGCATAGCGTGTTGGCCGATAAAGTATTCCTTGAATCCATAAAAACTGATTAAAAGCGTCAATATTTTATTAAATTCTTACTATATTTTCACTAAAGTATAGATGTATAATGTATACAATGAAACTGGCCAAGCATCGCTCCATGAATGATATTATGCCGAAAAAGAACTATCACCAAAATATGCTAGATACCATAAACTTTATTCATAACAACCTTCATGACCCCGAGATCAAACATAAAGCCCTCCAAAACTCAACTATCCCAGAACATCATTGGCATCGAATATATGTTAGCCTATCAGGGGAAACCCTAGCCGAAACCATTCAGCGATTGAAACTCAGCCAAGCTGCTCATGACCTCACTTATACAAACCAATCTCTCAAACTGATTACCCAACAAGCAGGGTATGATCACATTAACCGCTTTACCCGATTTTTTACAGACTTTTATAACATGCCGCCCTTAACTTATCGCAACAAAAAACAAAGCATAATGAAGCCCTCAATGACGTTTCATCAAGGCAGTTATGAAGTAACAATATTAACCACAAAATCCATGAAAACCGTCAACCGTCCTCATGAAGGCGATTATAACAACATCATACAGTCTTTCGAAAAACTATGCCTAATAGCAGAACAACAAGGTCTTCTTAAACCCTCATCACGACAACTTTGTGTGTTTCAAGATGACCCACACTCAACCCCGCCGGAAGAATTGCGATCAAAAGTGTGCCTAAGCGTTCCCAGCAAGTATAGTGGTTGTGATTCGATTAACTCTTCATCCATTCTTGGCGGAAGGTATGCAACCATCGTCCACAAGGGTCCCCGTAGGGATATTGAACGCACCTATCAGTGGCTATACGGTGTTTGGTTGCCTACTAGTGACGAAGAACCCAGCGAGAAGCCTGTCATTGACAGAATATTTGACAAACCCTTTACAAACACTCCCTCACGAACAATTAACCCGTATATTCTTACCTATAAAATAACCTTTTAGGTCAACATAAATTACAAGCGTATCGAGCCATTATCGTCAGAAGATAAGTAAATGTTTTTGGCAATTGCTTGAATGTCATGTTGACAATAACCTGAAAACTTAAAGTCTAAGCGCCTCATTTTTCCAGCCACGGACGCTAACATCTCAATACCCTCTTCAACAGACCTTCCCTTAAATCCTCCCTGCATTGTAAGTGATAGGTGTCTAGGAAGGTGTAAAAATGTTTCTACCCAATCATTCACAGGCAGCTTATTTAAATCATTCCAACTGATATCCAGTGACTGTAAGTTGTCAGGCAAACCTTGAAATGATTGCTGCAATACCGATGATGTTAATTTACCTAGCCCACTCCAAGCCATGACCAAATGAGAAAGATGGCGTGGAAGGTTTGCAAAAATATGAACCCAATCCTTACCTAAGGTATTATTTATTTTATTATGACTAAAATCTAAAGAATTTAGTTTCTGTGGCAAATGCCTTAATGCTTCTGCCATGAACAAACAAGGAATATGCTCAAAATGATTATCACTAAGGTCTAAATGCTGAAGTCTTTTTGGAAGTACCGAAAACACCGATGAAATATCTTTTGAAGATAAGCACCCTAACTCATTAGAACTGATGTCTAGCTCTTTAAGGTGCAAAGGTAAACCTGAAATAAACTTAATAGCATGATCAGCCATCACTTCACCTAAGGAATTTTGCTTTAAACTAAGGTGTTTTAACTTTCTGGGTACTGACAACATGATTCTTAATAATTCACTTCCAACCTTTTTATCCCAATCATTACAGCCTAAATCTAGTATTTTTATCCCCTTGGGCAGAGACTTCATGACTCTTATGCACTCCTTAGCGGGTAATTCCCCCAAAGCATTCCCCCAAAGAACAATCGATGAAAGGTTATCATCCAAGCACCTTAACGCCGCAGAAAGAGAACCCTTGGGCAAATTATTAAGCTGATTACATGAAAGGTTTAAACATTGAAGACTTTTGGGTAAGGCCTTAAATAGCTGTTTAATGCTATCAGTCTGCATATTCCCCAAACCATTAAAATCAAGATTAAGGTTCATGGTTTTCTCATGAAGAAGAGAAAATACTGACAAAAGATCCCTCCCTGACCCATTAGACAGGTGGTTATTATTCAGATCAACCTCTATCACTGATAAAGGTAACGAAGACAATAATGCCTTCAGTTTTAACATTGTCCCTTGTCCGAATACATTGCACCCTAAGTTTAATGAACTCACCGATGGAGGAAGCGCTCTGAATGTGTTGAATAAATCTAATGATTTCATATAACCCAGTGCATTATCACTTAAATCAATGCATTGAACCTGACTGGGTAAATCAGATAATATGGCAGCAAAATCAGATGAAAAATCGTTACTACTTAGCGTCAATTTCTCTAAAAATTTAGGCAAGTTCATAACCATTAATTTTTGCTCAAAAGAAGGTCTCATACCGAACTGATTACCGCCTAGATCTAAAGATATAATATGATCAGGCAAGCTGGATAAAACATGACTAATTGCAGTCATATTTAAAGAAAACAAGCTGGATTCTGACAAGTCCACATGAGTAACATGAACTGGAATTGCCGTAAAAATCTGAACAATTTCTTTTTCTTTTCGCCCCAACAGTATGTTGCCAGAAAAATCTAAACGCTCACACTCTGCCGGCAAAAAGTGAACAAACTCAACCAAACTTTGTAACGAAGCATTGTTGATGCTCTCTTCATCATTTATTAACATTATTATCTCCTTGTAAACCTTAACAATACAACAAATAGCATTTCAATTCAACAATATTGCCAACTTATACTCTAAAAAACCAAACAAAGACTCTTTCAACCCTCTAAACAAACACAACCCACAACTAATGAACATAAATATATTGACAAATAACAATAATTGTTGTATAATATGCTTACAAATCAATAAAATATATAAGGATAAAAATAATGGCTCATGAAAAATTATTTACAAAACTATCAGATCAAATAACACTAACTCAAAAGAAAATAACCCATACAGTTGTTGTTTCAGACCAACACTCGCCGGATCTATTCCAAGATCTTCAATGCAAAATACTGCATGACTTTCCAGGAGATGAATTTCAAGTTGATAATTTCGGTAACATTTATGATCAAGCAGCGCTTACAAGGGCAAAACAAAGCAATCGCCAAGCTTCTCGCCAAATGTTTAGAGGCCTGACAGGTAACATTACTCCTCAACTTACATTAATCACTGCAAAGGATACCGGATTTCTAGCTCAATTCATGCAATTAGTCAAAAATGCTCATGAAAGCTCTGGCACAACCTACCAAACATTATTTACGGCTTTAGACCGCCTCATTGCCAAGCATGGAAAACAAACTGAATTTGGCAATCAAAGCTACTCTAGCTGTATTCAACAACCTAGACTTACAGGTTTTACCCCAGCACCTGTACCAGCTGTTGCCATCATCCCAACACCCACACCGGTTGTAGTTCAAAAAACTAAAGCTCAACTAAAGGCAGAAGCACTCCAAAGAAAAAAAGAAAGAATGAGGACCCAAAGAAAGAGATAAATAACAAGCATATTTTCTAAATTTCATAATTTCTCCTACGATAGATCTTTCATGAGCAATCATGAGTGATCTATCTTCTCTTGTATAAAATCAAAATCTAAAATTAGATGATTAATGAAAACATGATCCTTAGAATAACTATTCTTCATCATAAATATCTGGTATAATGCAGTAATGAATTAATTTTCAAAGGAAATATCTTATGACGACAGCTTATATTATTTTAGGAATTTTTCTGATAGGTTTTGTCTTTTACTACAACAAGGCAATCCGACTCATTGAGAGCGTCAAAAACAACCTCAAACAAATTGATATCCAGCTAGACAGAAGATATAAAGTTTTTGAATCATTAATCGAAGTGGTAAAAAAATACATGGACTACGAAAAATCAACCCTCAAAGAAGTGGTTGCGTTAAGACAACAAGCCAATCAGGCAAAAGCCAAAGGTGACCATTCAGGGAGAGCCACTGCAGAAAACAAGATTTCTCAAGTCATGTCAGGCCTTAATGTAGTCTTTGAACAATACCCCGACCTCAAAGCCAACCAAAATGCACTGCAACTACAAGAAGAAATTGTGAGCACTGAAAATAAACTTGCCTTTTCTAAACAAGCTTATAATGACAGCATCGAAATATATAATGCCTTCAAACAATCACTCCCTCAAGTTCTCATCATTAGCATAATCTCATCACTTAATGTTAACTTTAGCTACTGGGAGTTAACCGATGCGGATAAACAAAAGAAAGAAGACTATTCTGTTAAACTGTAAAACAGTTCGTATATGTCTAAGGCAATCATTAATTGGCGAGAACAATTAAGAAGCAATCAACGAAAAACACGCTATGTTCTTGTAGCCTTCTTTTGTCTTTATCTCCTGACAGGTTTGATATTAGATATCGTTTTTAACTTTGCCTACTTTAGTGACTATTACACATTTTCAAACTTTATTATTTACTACCTTCAATCAATTATTCATGGGCACGAAATACCTTATGTCACTCTATTTATGTCGATGTCAGCTATTTTTTCTATTATCTACACCATCCGTAGAGCCAATAAAATAATGCTATCTGGAACAGAGTTCTATGAAGTCTCTTCGGAAAACAAATTGGAGTTAAAAGAAAAACAATTGCTCAATCTTGTTGAAGAAATGAAGTTAGCTGCAAGCCTTCCTTACATGCCTAAAGTCTATATCATTAAAACTCCCATCCTAAATGCCTTTGCTAGTGGGTGGAATGAAAAGTCATCCATGATTGCTGTAACTTCTGGCCTTATGTCCACATTAAATCGGAATGAGCTTCAAGCTGTCATTGCTCATGAGTTAAGCCACATTAAGCATCAAGATACAAAACTGACCGTTACAACAACCATTTTAGCTAGTTTATTAACCCTTATCATAGACCGAATGCTTAGAATATTTTATTACTCTGGAGGTAGCCGGCGAAGATCTAACAATTTATTTCCCTTCATTCTCTTGCTACTACTTCGTTTTACCGTACCCATTATCACAGCCTTACTACTATCATTTTTAAGTCGTGTTAGAGAGTTCATGGCTGATTCTGGAGCTGTCAAGCTGACGCGAAACAATCAAGCTCTTGGCGATGCGTTAAAAAAGATTTGCAATTCTAATCAAACCCCAGAAGCCAAAGATTATTACCATGAAACTCAACATGAAAGCCTTCGTCACGAATCTTATATTTTTGACCCCAAACATGCTGGCATACGCAAACCCAACTTTACTAGCTTATTCTCTACCCACCCTTCATTGAAAAAAAGACTCTCTGCTATTGGTATCGCTCCTTTGGAAGATAAAAAATAGATAAAAAACTCACAGAATCAACAAATAATTAAAATCTTTACTATACTCTTCTTATCAACATACTGGAGAGTGCATGAACATAAATTTGGCCATTGAAGAATGTTGCCAGGCTTATAACCAAAAACAACCCGTAGAAACTTTACATTTGATTGAGTCCATCCATACCGTCCTTAAAAAAATAAACTATTTAAATCAGCAATTGCAACATGAAATACTTCCCTCATCCTTACTCCTAGAGGCAAAAGCCTTACGCTCCTGTCAGCTGGGTTTTGAAATCATCCTTAAGCAAGTCAAAGATAATTTTATATACAGCCCTATCAATGATTACATATCCCTCAACATTAACTACGATAAAACCTTTAATGATCTGAAACTTTATGTGAAAAGAACCCCTGTAGAAAAAACTCTATACCATTGCATGGCGTTACTTAATCAACAAAAACAATTCTCTCTTTTACGTAAAAAATGCTCTATAGATAGCTATCATCATCGGCTAAAATCTCAAAAGTTTTTAATGAAAGTTCACTCATCTATCTCTAAAAGAATCCCTTCAAGTCATAAAGAACTTAACCTCTTTAAAAGGGTTATCCAATTAACTTTAGTCAAAATAAATAGCAAAGATTTAATTGAAATCAATTTTATCATCAACTTACTTCATGAAATTAGTTGTGAGAAAACACTCCAAAAGATCACGGACCAACATCGATTAAAGCCAAAGACAAAAACAAACAAACCCCTGTATATCAGAAGAATGTCTCAACCCAAACTTATGTCATTGAGATCATCCCCTCGAACACACAATAATTCACCCAGGGTATAACATTAACCCCCTAAAGTCTTAGAAGAAAATAATACAGTTTTTTATTTATTGTCTAGCAGGCCTCTCATATAACCCACTCTATCTGTCGTAATAGCATCTACTTCATAGGTCTTGCACACCTCAAGATCACTTTCAGAATTTACTGTATAAGGGATAACAAAGAACCCTCTTTCTTTCCAATACGCATAGCTATCACTCTCAAGTAAGTTAAGATTTGGACAAACCGCTGACAGTGATCCAAAGAGCCAATCCATACCCTTAAATTCATCCATGCTTTTTTCAAAATTAAGCCCCGTAAGCACACCCAAGTCCATCGAATGAATTAAATGCATAACCATTTCATCAAAACTTACCAAGATACACTGTTTCGCAATATCAAACTTTTCATCAACTAACAACCATACAGCCTCAATGAGAGCTCTTTTCTCTTGCTCCGATTGTTCTGCAAAAGTTTTTATTTCAAGATAAAAGTACGCCCGATCAGAGCATTCGTGTAGCATTTCTTCCAGTGTGCATAACTTTCCTGTCATATCTTTTGATCTAAGCTCCCATGTTCTCATGGCCTCTATCGGAGTATTCGTTATCACACTTGAACCCTCATCAGGAACGAGCCGAGATGAAGTTTGATCATGAAAAACAACAGGAACTCCTTCTTTAGACAATTGAACATCACACTCCAGGATATCAGCGCCTTGAAGCAAGGCCTGTTTAAACCCCTCTAGAGTATTCTCAATGGTCAATAAAGTATTGCCTCGATGAGCCACAAGTAAACATCGACCCTGTTGAAATACATCCTTTAGCGGAGGTATTGAACGACTCTTGATAAACTTTTCAGGCATAAATTTTCAACCTTAAGATAATAGTTAGCTTAACCATTTACGTTAATTTATTCCATCACTGTCTAATCGAAATCATATTTTCAGCCAAGGAAGTTGATTTCGCCATATGAATGTACCCTGTTATCTAGAAAAGTTCAGATTGTTTACATGATCATTTTATTTTGCTAAGATGAAGTTAAGTTACACCAAGGAAAGGTTATGTTGATAATGAAAGATGGAATGAACTTTGTTCTGACGAACATGCTTCTAACAACCACCTTACTGGCTATTTTATTAAGTTTATTCAATCGACATAAAAGCCCCAGCTGGGCATACTGGCTGTTAAAATTCACCTTCCTTTTTCCCATTGGTGTTCAATGTCTTTGGGCATTTACTTTTCATGTCTTCTTCAGCGGTCTAACAGCAGACGCCATTATCTGGGAATATTCTCCTTTTGAATATGAAGTTGGCTTAGCTAACCTAGGGTTAGGTCTTATGGGGTTTTATGCTTACTTTTACCCCAGTAAAGGTTCTTGGATCACAACCACCCTCATGTCCGTATGCCTTATTGGCGGATCAGGCTTGGGCTATATTTATCAGTCATTTGTTGGAAATATTCTAGAATACCATCACCTTATTCCAATTATTTTAATTCCAATCATCATGATAGAGTCACTCAGGCGCTCATACTCAACATTGAAATAGTTTCTAACGGCCAATCTGTATGTATTTAGGGTTGATTCTTAACCCTAAATACATATCTCTTCAAAACCTTAGATGCTTATAAGCTAGCTTTAACTCAATATCAAGCTTTTTCAATGTTATCCAACGGCACCGAAGTCTGTGTCTGTAAACCCATAAAATTTAACAACAACAGAGCTCTGTTATTGTCTGTTAATCGCTCAAACCGTGCCATTTGCTCTTGAAAAGACCCTGCCAATATCCAGACTTGATCGCCTTTGACAAAAGAACAAAGACTGGATAATTCAACAACACCCCCCTCGACCTCAGATGACCTTAACTTTTCAACCACCTCATGATCTAATGCTAAAGGTTGATGTTGAGTGGATAGGATATACGAAACACCACGCGTTCCATTCACTGAACGCCACCGAGAGTCTTCTCCCATCTGTATGAATAAATACCTAGGGAAAAGAGGCACCTTAACAACATCAATCTTTCTTGCATGTGATCGTTTCGTTTTGATGCTTGGCAAATAAACCTCAAACCCCTGCTGTAACAAATGATCATAAGCAACCCACTCTTTTTGTGATTGCGTATGCACTACATACCATTGGCGCATATTCTTAACCCCCGCTATCCGATGTTTAATAATACAACTTATGAATAATTTTGTCTAAGTTTTTAGCCGTCTTTCCCAATTAACAACCACAAGCATAATGCCTCCAAAGCAAAGAAAACTCGAACCAATCAACGAAAATTCTGATGACTCAATAGCTCCTCTGCCCTTTTATCACACTGCTCCATCGTATTAAAATGAGCATCTAACGCCTCTTTTTGAAGGGGATACTTAGCTTGCAAAAATAAATGCCGTGTCTTTTGAGTGCTTAAATGCAACATTAAAAAATGTCGATCTGGACTGAACCTTTGTTTTTGTATCTCTTTTGAAAATGTCAAAAGAGCACCAGCCTGTTCTGCCTTTAATTGTCCGGAGACGATTGAATCATAATGTTGACTACTATCATTACGAATCCAATCTTTCATCACCTCAATATCCTGACCAAAGGCGCCACTTTTAGGTGGCATGATAGCCTTGTTGGTTGCAATATTATCCTCTGGCATCCTAACTAATTGTTCATGAACGCCTGTTAGAGAACGTCGACTCTTAAGCGGGTAGCTGGGCAATTCTCCTCTTTTCGTACCACTTGGTATAGTCGTGACATACTGTCTAATCATAGCCATATACTTAAACATATTAACCCATCAGTCTCTTTATGCTAAATGACATTACAGATTACAGATAAATATAGTTAAAAACAACAAAAACAACACAAACAACACAAAATTTACTATACTTAAGATAATAAAGGAGATCCATCATGCCAAAAAATACGAAACCGACATCTCAAAGAAAGATATACCAACTCACGAAAAATAACCATCAAAAAGAACTGACTTCTGTTCTTAAGAATCTAATAACAGGAAAGTTGTATCTAGTTGGCTCACTTTTACCCTATCAAGACCCAACTAGTGGCGAACATGCTCTTATAGTCGCCGCTAAAAACGGTAATTTAGAATTGTGTAACACATTAATCAAGATCATTGAATTCATTGAGGAAAAAAAACAGAATAGGGAAAGAGTAAAACCAAAAACATTAGATTATGATGCGAAGAAAAAAGAGTTTATAATGCCAAAATCGGGGAATCCTGATCTAGAGAAAATTGATTCTACAAAATATTGCGATAAACATGGCTTTAGTGCACTAACTTGGGCTGTTAAAACAGTTAATATAGATTTAGTTAAATTAATGTTGAAACCAAGAGAAGGAAAGTTAAATCAGTTATATTTTGATCCAAACATCGAGGATAAAAATGGCGAAAGACTATTAGAATTAATTACAAAAAGCATGGGAGATGATAACAATCAGGAATATATTCAAATTGCTCTAGAATTAATCAAGGCTGGAGCAAGCATCAAAGAGCCTGCAATAAAAATTGAATTAGAATCTAATATTGATATACAGGATAAAGGCGTGAAAGCTCTATTACAGGCAACTAATAATCAAGATCACCCCAGCGTTAAAAAACTTCTCAATGCAGGAGCGTATGAAAATGCGTATGATGAAAAAGATGGTAAAACCATATTGATGATAGCCACTGAAAATAATGATTTGGAGATGGTTAAAACCATCATGTCTACAAAACCCAACCTAGAAACAGTACTCTTTTATTATAATCAAATTGATAATTTACCCGAAGAAGACCTAGCTGATAAAACCCAATGGACCCTACTATTAATCAAGAGAAACCAGATACAAGCGGAACTTGATGTTTGTACAACACCCGCCAGAACATTTATACTAAAGAGTGAGCTTTCCGAAATAAATACAATGATTGATGAATCACTTAGTGATTTTGATATAAACTTTAGATGCTTTACTCCCGATCATGTTCAAAATCGATATAATGGCTACACCGCGTTAATGTTTGCTGCAGAAAACGGGTATATAGATATCGTTACAGAACTGCTTAAACATCCGAGAATTGATCCTGAACTAACATGTTTCACCTCTTTGCCTGGCAACACAGCCGCCACAAAAGCAGAACAAAAGGGCCACCATGAAATTGCTAAAATGATTAAAAGTCACGACAGCCCCTCTTTAAGGCATGGTAAATAGCATTCATTTGCTTGTTTAAAACAGTTTTTTCTTGCCGTAAAATTCTGTGGTTAGTCAAGCAAACAAACCCTCTTCATCACTGCACTTATTGCTCTTTCTTACCCGGCAGCATAGGCACAAACACCACCTCTTCAAAGTATTCTTGGGTCATACCCTTTGTCGTTTTATGAACTCGACATAATTGTTGCCCTACCCCTGACTCCCCCAAGGGCAGGACCATATATCCCCCAACAGCTAACTGCTGCAACAACTTTTCTGGAATAATCTCCGAGGCAGCAGTGATCATAATCGCATCAAAAGGTGCCTTCTTTTCCCAGCCTCTATAGCCATCAGCATAGCCTAATTCAACTTGAGGATAATACTGCTGTAAACGAGACTTAGCCAGCTGATACAGCGGCTTGATTCTTTCCAATGAATAAACATGAGGAATGCACTCAGCCAGAATAGCAGTTTGATAACCTGAACCCGTGCCAATTTCCAGCACTGAATTGGGCTGTTTTTTTTCAAGCAACAGTTCTGTCATCCTAGCAACAACATAAGGTTGCGATATGGTTTGCGAATACCCAATAGACAAAGCTTGATTGCAATGAGCCTTGGACTGATCGAGTTGATCGACAAAAAGATCTCTTCGAACCGATACCATAGCCTTAAGAACAGCTTCGTTATGAATGCCCTGTTGACGGAGTTCATTCATTAATTCATCTAACATATGACCATACCCACTGACAAAATTATATCCTCACCCACATCTAATCAAAGACAACTTCAATGCCGCTATGTTTTAATAACGGATCCACAGATGCATCTTTGCCTCTAAACTGTCGATAAAGTTCAGCCGCATCATAAGAACCACCCTGCTCTAATATACAACGCTTAAACCGGAAAGAATACTCCTGGTTAAAAACACCCTCTTGCTCAAACAACTCAAAAGCATCACTGGATAAAACTTCAGCCCATTTATAGCTATAATACCCTGCAGCATAACCCCCAGCAAAAATGTGACTAAAACCATTTTGAAAGCGATTTTCAGCAATGGTGGGAACAACACTGGTTTGCTTTCGAATATCATTCAATAGAGCCTGAATACTCTTCACCGTATATAACTCTTGCTGATGTAGTTTAAAATCGAATAGAGCAAATTCTAACTGTCTCATCATGGCCATAGCACTTTGGAAGTTTTTAGCTTTAAGCAAGCGATTTTTAAGGTCCTTAGGCAAAGGTTCTCCCGTTTCAACGTGAGAACTAATCAAAGATAGACTTTCATCCTGCCAAGCCCAATGTTCAAAAAACTGACTGGGTAATTCTACAGCATCCCAAGCAACATTATTAGTTCCTGCAATGGAGGGCACCCCTACTTTGGTTAATAAGTGGTGAAGAGCATGACCCAACTCATGAAAAAGTGTGACCACCTCTTGATGGTTTAGCAGCGCAACACCCTCCTGGCCTGGAGGCATAAAATTTGCAACCACAAAAGCAATGGGGTGCTGAACGCAGCTGGCTATGGCTGATCGATCTCGACAACCATTCATCCAAGCACCATCTCGCTTATTGCTTCTAGCATATAAATCTAAATACACTTCTCCAATCAGTGAAGAGTCATTCGCATGAATAGCCCAACACTGAACGGATTCATGCCATACTTTGGCATCAGATTGCCGTGTTAAGCTAACCCCGTAGAGCCTTTTAATAATTTCGCAAATTCCCTCAAGCACTTTGGGCAAAGGAAAATAAACTCGCAAGGCCTCTGAATCTAACTGATAGTTTTGTTGACGAAGTTTTTCCGACCAATAACCAACGTCCCACGGAGATAACTCTTCAGTCTGTCCCTGCTCTTTTGCAAATGCTGTTAATTGCCTAAACTCTTCCACCGCTTGAGCATGTGTTTTACTAATAAGTTTTTCAATCAGCTCAATCACTTCTGATGTTGAGTTAGCCATTTTAGTTGCCAAAGAATAGTTAGCATAGTCGTCAAACCCTAGTAATTGTGATTTTGACTTTCTTAACTTTAAAATCTCCACCATCACGTCACCATTATCGTATTGGCTATCAGATAATTCGGAAGCCCTGGTAACATACGCTTGATATATTTTCTCTCGTAACGTTCTATCTTCAGCAAATTGTATGACCCCCATAAAAGAAGGCGCGTCCAACGTTAACAACCATCCTTTTAATTTTTTTGCTTCAGCAGCACGTTGAAGCTGTTTTTTCTGTCGATCCGGTATGCCTTTAAGACGAGATTCATCTTCAATATTCAAAAACCATGATTGAGTTGATTTTAATACATTTTCAGAAAACTGACTACTTAGCTGTGAAGATTTCTTTACCCATTCTGATAAGGTTTTTTGCTTTTCGACAGGTAAATGTATCCCACTTAAATGAAAATCTCTGACATTAAGTTCAACGGCTCTAGATTGCTCATGTGTCCATGTTTTGGCATCCACTGAATTATTTAACGACTTCATCTTTTGGTATAAAGCATGATCATGAGATAAGGATGAGTAATATTCGCTTAAAAGACCAATGCCTTCATTGTAAACATTTTGCCAAGAATCTGAGTTCATGACTGAATTCATATGACTGGGGTAAGCCCAAAGTGCTGATATATCCTCTTGAGTTTTTTCTAAAAGCCCAATTAATCCTTCCCAAGAAGTTTTCTCGGACTTTACTGCCTTATTGATCCGTTGTTGACAAGATTCTAGTTTTGTTTTTAATGCACCTATAACCTTATCATAATCTGTTGACTGCTCATCAATCCATTCATACAAACCCTTACTATCAGACATCCCATACTCCAAAATTATTACACAATATTCCTATAGCTATAAACCAACACATGATTTAATTATTCATTAAGGTATCAGTCTTTGATTGTTTTTTAAACCCAAATTTTGGCTTATATTCTAAACCCTGTAACCAAATGACTACAAGGTCTGTTTCAAACCTCCGATTCCTATACACATATCCCTATCCACACCTAAAAAACACATCAGTACAACCTACTTTAACTATTGAACATAATGATAAACCATGGTAATATACAGAAAACAAACAATGGAAAAGACGTGATAACAAACAATGACTTACCATTACAACTATTGCAACTAAAGAGCGATTACGAAACCGCAGGATCTACTCAAGACTATAATGATATTCTAGAAAAACTTAATACCTATACTCATGCGCATGCTTTTGCTTCTAAACTGCAGGATCTTTGTCATGCTGCAAAAGCAAGCCTAAGCTTCGCAAAAAAGCTTGCGACCCCTCAAAGACTACGAAAACACACTCCCTCAATGAGCACTACCACACCAAGTGAAAAATCTGCAATCACTCCCTTGGTGAAAAAGATAAAAAAGAAAAGAAAAAGAATCATTCCTAACCCATTTTCTTGGTATAGTCCAAACTGCCCCTCTTATCTCTGGGTCAAGGCTGAGTGGAAACATGACCTCGTGAGACAAGGGGTTTATCAAGGATGGCATGGAGCTACCATCCAGGAAGTTAATATTGATAAACAATCCATGGAAATTTCAAATATTGATAAACAATCTATGGAAACTGTCATAGAAGAATGGAACTTTAATGAACTTATAAAATTCAAACATTATTTCCAAGCAACCAACCCGGAACTTACCACTAGCAGCTCCTCAAGCATCACCATAAAACCCCCAGGCAATCTCCAAAAGAATACCTTTACATCAAAGAAGAAAAAGATATCACGCAACTGCAACCTCACTGTAAAAATACCCGAACCCAACTTAACAGGATTTGTCCAACAGGGTAGTGTTGCTAGCAGCTCCTCAAGCCAGATCACACCCTCCATCGTTCATGACCATAAGACATCTCCATCATTACAACACACATCACTTCAAGAGAACTCTTTACAAGCGGCTTCATCAAAACCCGCCCGAAAAAGAAAAAAACGATTTCACTTCTCATCCAGTCAACGCAACACTGCCATACTGACGGCTCAACATTGTCTCTCTGAATTAAAGTCCTCCATAAACTTTCAACAATACATTCAACAACTCAAGCACATAGAAAACTGGCAAGACATTGCTCGAAGTGCCTTCGAAGAATATCACTTAATTAAGGTTGATGGCATGAACAGGGTTAAAACAACACCTGAACGTACAGATGAAAATCAACAACCCTTAAATGAAGCCCATGTTAAAATGATACTACAAGAACTATCCTTTGAATTTTTATCTCAAGCTAATATCCTTGCCTATAACAAGAAAATTAGTCTTATAGACCTTTTATGCCAAACTGAAAGTTGGGATGTTATCAACGCTGCTATTCCAGACAAAGTTTCTTCGATTCATGATGTAGCTTGGATGCATTTTGCGATGTCAAATAGCAATCAAAACGTTGCGATTAACCTAGCAAGCAAATTTAAAGATCATGCATGGACAGTTAACAACCTACCCCCTGCATTGTTTTACTATTTTATAGAAAAACAAAATCTTGACCAAGTGCCAGAAAACTTTCAGACGTTTTTATCCATTCTTTTCACTAAAACATCGCTGTCCTATCTCTACGAAAGCAATGGGGGAAGCAGGTCTCTGTTTATTGATTTTATTCATGATCTAGCCAACAGCAACTCCCGCCTTCAATTAAGGGAGCAACTGATTCATATCTTTAACAACATCTACGAAGGTGATCAATTACTTGAACAGTGGATTTATGTAACCCAACACCACCCATGCGCTAAAGAAACCTTTATTTTTATGGCCAAAATACTCATTGAGCATTACAACCTCAACCTAAAAGGGTTACATCAACTAGCCTATCAATACCTTCATTCACAACAAAACGATGTCTATACACGATTAACAATCTTTCTAAAAGATCTAGGAGAGAATACTCTTGAGACGTTCAAAACAAACAATCAAATCCATCAGGATAATATAAACACTCAATGGGTCACTGATGCCACCATAACGACTGATTCTGGACTATATTATCAAGTAGTTCTAAAAGATATACCTCATTGGCATATGACACCTCAAATAGAAAGGATAAACCGCCATCTTGCGCTCAAATACCAAGCACAACCCAATTTCTTTAGTTCTTGGGTAAAATCAGTGCGCATCCATGAATCATTTCTTACAATATCACCTTTATCACCCTCACCAAGACCTCTTCAAATAGTTAGAGAAAACCATTACCCAGACACTTGGGTTCAAGACCTTTATTCTGAGCTGGGCCATGACATGAATTCAGAGACTATGAATATGGATGATTTAAGGCACAAAGTTAATAAAGCTACTCATCGGCTCCGAAGCTTCTTTTTTAATAAGGGCATTTGTTCTGACCCTATTGTTAAGAAAATCCACCCTATAATAGAGATTATAGAATTATTTCCACCCACCCCTAACTCAGAGGTCAAAATTTCTTTAAAAATCATGTTTACCTATAAAATTAATGGTCAATCAACTCAAAGGCAAATGACATTTAAGGCCTGCAAAGATACGGTTAGACAGAGGATTATAGCTTTTATTCGTACTCAAATAATCAACATCACAACAACTCATTTACTTTCATTTAACTTAGAACCCAGTGAAAACACAATAACCATTGATGGTCATCAGCTTATCGTATCTGAATCAGCGATTGAGAGCAGTTCTGGAGCATCCTCTTCCCAACAACCTGCTTTACTTAGGCTCTCTCTAGATCAACTAGCCTCTAAACAAGAATTCAGTGAAATAAAAATGCGTTTGATATATCGAAAACTATGTAACAAACTTCCTAGCATAAATAATCACCTCAAGAGCACGGGACTAAAGCTTGACTTAGAACGTCTTAAGGAGTCAAAAAGAATCCGCATAACACTGCATCATGACACGATCCAATCCATCAATTTTACCGTCGACCCTAATGACGCCTCTATTCAAAAATTTGAAGAATTCTGTGAAATCATCGAGATAATGATTGCAAACAAGTTTACTGCCTCACAAATTTTAGGCCATCATTCTGTTCCTTTATCTTATGTTGCATTACCAAAGCATATCAAATTGAACCGGGGCTTTGAATGGTCTCAATGTCAGTTTACAGATGATTTTGAAGTCACCGTCACAAGGTACCCAAGCGAACTCAAAATACCTCTATCTGACCTTAAAAATGGACTTAAAAAGATTACCGAGGGCATAGAATTCAATCTTGGCGAACACTACCCTTTAACATGGACTGATATTAATGCTGAAGGAGCAGGGTTAGGGTGTGGTCATCTGTACACCCTTGAGACGCTTAAGAATGCTTTTTACACAATAGTCCGCTCCGCACCCACTCCGCAAAATCAATATAAGAAAATAACTAAGGTAGTTCATGCTCCTAACAACTACTTTGATCTTGCCCCAGCACTTATCGAGGAACAATGTATCGATGGACAATGTATCGATGGACAATGGACTCCTGTCAACGAACAAGAGAATCCCCCCACACTTGTTGGCACATCATTTAGAATTAAAGTACAGATAAATCAAGAACCTTTTAAAGCTAACGACATCATGACTCATATACAGGGGGCTAAAGTTAATACAAAGCAAGACATACCCCTACGACTAAGATTATGTTATCAATGTCAACGACAAGTTGTTCCAACAGAAACTTCACATCCTTTGTTTGACAAACAAGCTGCCCTCGCGAAATTTTCACTATTTGAAAACCAAAAAAATGGTAATAGGGTTCAATGGGATGTTATTAACGGAAAACAACAAATATCAACTGCAGGCGTTATTGATTTATCTTCATCAAATGAAGAACAACAAACATTAACTCCTGCAGTCAACCACAACAATCAAGCAGAAGTTATTGATTTATCCCGCGAAGAAGCATCAGCATCAACCACTACACCCAACAACCATCCATTCAAAATAGAAACTGTTGATTTGACCTTATAGCACAACACAATTCATTGAATATTCTCCTCTTCGCTGAATCAGTCCATACCTGCTTAATCTGATAAGCGGCCATGACGAGATTTAAATACAATTGCGGTAGCTATGGGTCTTTGGGTCCATAAACCCAGCCCCCAATCCTCATCACCGATGGTCTGATTAATCACTTTTCCTGATACCCACAAAGTTGAAGAGCCTCCGCCATCCAGGTTAATCGCATCAACACACCCCATATCAACCATCAGATTTGCTAATTGAACGATTGTTAACCCTTGTGTGTTTCCAAAATCTTTCATATTACTTTTAATCCAATCTTTCAACTGATTAATATCCATATGCAAGACTTCTTGAAACTTTCCATCTTGAGAAAATTTTCTCACAAGCCCCATGAGTTCGCTTGATGAATAATTATCCAGATCAGCTTGATAGGTATTCTCCGCCACCACCACCACCCAATCTCCATTAGGCTTAATACCAAAGGCTGTTCTGGCATGCGGTAAAACATAAAAGTCTGATTTTTTTGAGTATAAATCCTGAACGACTCTACCTTGGGTCACTAACATTGGAATACCCATGACTGCAGAAACATTTCTCTCGAAAAGATCTCCCTTAAAATCCAGAACCACTGAGGATAAGTTTCCTTGGTAACTTTGAGGAAAAGAAAGCACATAACCATGAGATGGAATCGATACATTTCCATGGTCATAAACCTTAATTACTTGACCTTGATTATCAAGCTGAACTTCTTTTCGATCACCTTCTACGGTGTGTGTTGTCTCGCCCCATCGATCGGAATACAAAACAATGGCAGAACCTTTGGGATAATCATTCACCAATTTAATAGGCCATCTCTTATGACCTATTTTAGCATCCACCCTACCAGTGACCTTTCTAATCATCACCTTATCTAAGAAGCTCATTAAAACATCATGTTGTTGATGACGTAAACTGTAAATGCTTCCATTGATAATCAGTGAACCGGTGGGCATTCCCTTCTTTTTGCCATGCATTTCAAAAAAGCCTGCATTAATAGCAACATCTACCGAAGATCTTTCTGCCATGTGAGATAGTGTTTCTAAACCAAAAATCTGGTCATGGGACTTAACTAGACTTAATTGATACTCTTGGGGACTGAGCGTTATGACATGAACGACATGGTGATTAAATACTTTTTTCTGATAATCATATTGCCCATAGCCAAGCAGAGGATTAATCGACAAAAAAAGCACAACAAAACAGATAACGTATTTTTTCAACAAAGCCCCTTACTCCATCCTTGTCAACTCAACTGCTCAGATCATACCCTTAAGTCGTCCAGTTTCTCTTAAATTATTTCTAGCACCCGCCCAAGCTGGCTGCTGCGGCTTACTAGTAGCCTTGGATTTTGTTTTACCCCTGTTCTCAATTTCATTAGAATTCAATGGTTCCAATGCTCCTATTGAATTGGTTTTTTTATTCTTCTTGCCACTTGTAGTCTCTGTGTTTTCTTCATATACACAGAATTTGTTTCCGCCCTGGTAATTATTCCGATTGTTTGTTGTTGTCGCTTTCTGGCGACCCTTGCTAGCATCTGGAAGAGGTACTCCTGGCTTATTAGGAGGAATAGATGCAGAGACTGAAGAACCATAATTTTCTTTTTGTGCATTTGTTTGTTTCATTGCAGATGCTATCAAATAGGAAACTGAAGTGTTGTTAGTACTTAGTTTTTTTGATTGTGGTGAAATATCTCCTTGATCGCAATTGATACTACTCTCATCGACGGTGACATCCCTAAATTCTTCCAATAGATTTTGCGGAGTTTTTGGCTTTATATTATTGCCTTCATTAATATTAGTCTTTGTGCTCGAGGCTGACCATGACCATGGCGTACTAGCATTAGGATCCTCCGAAGAAGGAGTTCTCACCGCCACCCTCATCCTATTTAATCCCTTCATGAAGGCAGATTCTAAACCATCTGCTTCTTTTATGTTTTCTTTTTTTTCTTCGCATTCTTCCCTAGGTTTAAGATTTCCGGCTCCTTGTATAATAGCGTCTAATAACTTTAGACTAGCTTTTGACTTTCGATCTTGGCCTGTCTGATTGGAGCTTCGATCGACATGTTCTTTTCCGTCAGCCCCCTCCTTTGTATGTGTTGTTTTTTTCTCTTGGGGCTTGACTTCAGGAGCGTGGAGTTCTCTTTTGCCTTTACCGAGTTTAATCGCTGCGAACACATTTAGACGAGCTTGTGAATTTCGATCTTGACCTGTCTGATTGGAGCTTCGATTGACTATTTCTTTCTCCTTCTTTGGAGGCTCTCTAGTGCCAGAATCTTCTATAGCCCCCTCCTTTGTATGTGTTGTTTTTTTCTCTTGGGGCTTGACTTCAGGAGCGTGGAGTTCTCTTTTGCCTTTACCGAGTTTAATCGCTGCGAACACATTTAGACGAGCTTGTGAATTTCGATCT
>DASCQC010000009.1:0-47159 GCA_036012865.1 Gammaproteobacteria bacterium | reverse complement strand
TCTTCTCCATTCACACCTTTTCCTTTTAGAATGCTATGATAAGGTTCTGCTATCACTTTTTCTAACCTAAATCCTTGCGGAATATTCACTTCAGTCCATTCAGTTCTATCCTCATTATCACCCAAACCTAATTGTCCATCCCGATTCCTACCACAGGCATAAAGCTTATCTTCTCCATCCTCCCCTTTTCCTTTTAGAAAACTATGATACTCTCCAGCCATCACCTCCTCTATCGTAAACTCTTTAGGTGAAGGTACTTCAGTCCATTTATCTCTATGCTTAGTATCACCCAAGCCTAATTGTCCAAAATCATTATAACCACAGGCATAAAGCTTATTTTGACCTTGTTTTGTTTTAACTAATAACATCGTATGATTACCGCTTGTAAAAATAGAATGAATGAATAACTCCCTTTGCTTGATTTCTTTATTCATTGCTGATTGAAACTTTTTATTGACCCTAGTAAGCATCCCCAGATCTTTCAAAGTAGCATAACCTGTCACTTTTTTTATAGGACCTCCATCCTCTCCTATTTCTACAAGATTCTGCAATGCACTTTCTGGCTGATCTTGATTGGAGGGTGCCAACTCCTCATTATCTTTAGACTCTTCTTGATTCTTAGTCTCTTCTATGCCACTACTTTTCTTTTTGGAATCTTTCATGATAACCCCCTATCATACACCTCCCTATTATAGCACAAATATCTAATTTTTATTAAAAAACCTATTTACCCCTAGACCTCTTTTTATTCATAGACGCTTCTTCTTGTGATACAATGCTTTTTAATACCCTATTTCTTATGGGTACTTCAGTCCATTCAGTTCTCTTCGTAAAATCTTCCAAACCTAATTGTCTACCTTCATTATAACCACAGGCATAAAGCTTATCTTCTCCATCCTTACCCTTTCCTTTAACAAAGCTTTGATTATCTACAACTACTACCTTTTCTATGGTTAAATCCTCAGGAAAAGGAACTTCAGTCCACTTACGTCTATCCGTAGTATCACCCACGCCTAATTGACCATGATTATTCAAACCCGATGCATAAAGCTTATCTTGAACATCCTTATTATGCACGCAGGTGATGATAAATCACCTTTTAGATCGTATCGCCACATCATCCTTTGATTGCAAAGATAATCCAGCACAGATTGATTCATTAATAGAGGCAACACGTTTTGTGCTGCATACTGCCAAGATCTTCGCCCAGCAAGGCAGTCATTCTGTTAGATTGTTCAACAACCCTAGTGTATTATCAAACGAGACTCTAGAAAATATTGTTCAGCATTGCATTCAATCCATTCACCTGCTAAAAGATCATCCACGACAATGGTCCAGCCTTGACGAGGCCCTACAAAAAGTATGGGAAAGTAATCTGCTGAAAGAATTGGATAACATCGTTCACCACAAGCAGAAATCAGACCCAGATAAGAAATCAGGCCCAGATAGGTATACATTTCCAGTCCAGGAATACCTATTGTAATGAGTCCTTAAACCCCACTTATATTATCAAGGCTTGATGTGATACAGCTGAAAAGTAATCAGATAGTGCTAATTAGTCTAATGGCCATAAATAAATTGCTCGAATTGATGAAGACAATGAATCATCCTAATGAATTGCATTTGAAAACAAAACGCCCCCCTGACTGCTCCAGTAATGAAGCCCGTTCATTTATCTTTTTTTTCTGGATTTTATACCCTTAATATCAAGAAGCTTAGCACGCAATGGCAACTGCTTCTTCCCCTGCATATAACTTTTCAATGTTTGTGAATTAATGCCAAGTTCGTACGCTTCTGCCTTACAATTCTTTATCGCTAGATTTGACTTAACAGGATTTTTTGACCCTAAGCAATCATGATAATACCCTAGCATAAGTAAACCATATTTCTTGATAACCATGCTCTGATTTTTTCTACACGTCATTCTTTTTAAACTATCTATCATGTAAGAAATCTCACCTAAGTTCAAAAAACAAAGGGCTTTTAGGTAGTGAAAAGTATTCAGCAGATCCATTCTTAGCTGACTTTTAGACCTACAGTTCTCTAGCAGTTCATGATAATGATGAGCCTTAAACATATTAGGCTCAAGACCATCATGCCCTTGCAAATATATCAAAGATAGGTAGCCATTTTTAATCATTAGGTGGTAATAATTTATAGATGTCATGGATTCCAGATAAGATTTCGCCTTAGCAAAAGATTGCTTAACACCCCCTGTACCATCATAAAATATTCGAGCCAGGATAGTTTTGATAATATTCGCCTGTTGTACATCAACCATTTCTTCTTCTGTTAAAAATTGCTGACAATAGTCAACTGATCTTGCATTACCTTTGTTAAAATAAGTAAGGGCTAACTCAAAATGTATCTTAGTTTTCAATTCAAATAAATCATTAACTTCAGATTGAAAGCTCTCACACTGAAAATCCTTATCACCTGAGTATTGTGTGCGTAAATCAAAGTATAAATTGTATGCTAACATCGCATATTTATCTGCTTTAATATCATCTCTTGGGATCCCTTCATCCTCAAAATATATTTGAGCCAACCATTTAAGCGCTATCACTTTATTGATCTGGTTATCGAGATCAAACGTATCATCAATTCTATCGAGAACTGGCAAATCAACTAAGTTTAAAAATTTTATAAAATAATTCACAGCATCAGGAGCATCTTCGTAATAGTGCATGGCATCAACAGCTTTGTCATACGTATCCTCTAATTGCTTTTGCGTTACCTTAAAACGAAAAAGGACTGCCATAAAGTCACCAGGCCCTTGAAACCACGATGTCCATTCAAACCAAGGGTTGAAAAATTGCTTAGTTCCTTGCACTAACCAAGAACAAGTAGAAGCCCTGGGTGTTTTTTCCTGCTTCTCGATCTCATCAATCTGAGCTGTGTTGTTATTGATTTCAGTACACACTTTAGCTGGTCTAGCTTTTCCTACCTGCTGAATCTTTTTCCCAATCTTGACTTTGCATAAATTTTCAAACGCTTTGATGCTATCCTTTAATGAATAAATCTTCGCACTTTTATCCGTGATCTTCTGGCGTAAAAACACGATCAAATCCAACATAACATTCAGTAAATTAACAGAATCACGACAATCAAAAACATCCGGATAAAACCTTAACAGAGCCTCAACAAAAGCGTTTGCTTCTTGCGGGTCTAGCTTGTCATATTGCTTAATGAGCATGGTTGTTAACTTTTCATGCACAATCGAGTGTTTAAGCGTACTTGATATCAGTAATAATTCACCTATAGTCTTGACGGGGTTTGTGTTAGATTTTCTTTTCCAACGTTTGAATGCTTTAAACAGTCCTTTAATCTCTCCATCCTTGTGTAATAAAATATCTACAAACAATTGCGCTGTGGTCTTTTCTTTAGAGTAAGCAAGATAAGTAGAGTCATGGCTACACTTTTCGTAATAAGCAAGCGTCTTAACCGGATCGGAATTAGTTCGCTGTGTTAAAGCCTGTAATTTGAAAAAAACATCATGGCTATCACCGGCATGATCTGCCAGCAATGTTAATAAATTAGCTCCATGCATAATTTCTAGGACATAACCTGCTAGCGCATTATCTTCCCTGTACTGCTGAATCAGCCAAGGTGTTTGATTCAATCTAAAATCCGACCATATCTTGACTGCAGTATCTTTGACCTTTTCCCATAACCCAGTTGATTCAAGGTGATGAATAAACGCTAGACAGATAACCTTTTGATCCTCATGGTCACTCATTTTTGTGATCGACTTCAGAGCAATCTTAGCAAGATGACCATAAACGCCATTAAAAGCTTTTTCATTCTCATCAAATTTAATTTGGACTTTACGTTTATGAAGCTTGATTAACTTGTCTCCATGCTCTAGCAATTGACCCAATCTATTATAATTATAGCTATAATTTTGAACTACTTTTTGCTCTACTGTGAAGAAATGTCGTATTTGCGACTCATTTTGCAAATAGCCTTCTGATTTATGATTCACATACGCTTGGTATTGTATGATGCCATCAATGAACTGATCGATTTCTTCAAAGAAGAACTTATCTAACTTTTGCCTCAACCGTTTTCGTCTTGGTGGTGTTGTGGATCTTTTAGTAGACTTTTTTTTCTGCGAAGATTGTTTTCTAGGTGCTCTGTTGGGAGGCATTTTAGCTTGTGATTGAGTAATAATACCACGCCTTGATGCTAACTTTTGATTTCTGAAAATAAAAGTTAGTTGCGGAAAAGCACTTGCCAAGACCTGCCTACTCAAACCTCTCTTTAGGTCGTCAATTTCGAATATTTTTGGCCCTCCTACGAGGTCATAATGAGCGGCATCACTACTTTTTGTAAAGTTTTTTCGATAATAGCTCTCAAGTTCTAACAGCACTTGTTTTTTAACATCCTCGGCTTGATAAAGCACATCAATGTATTTCAATTTTTTTTCAAAATAATCTTTAATCGGGTCTAATTGCCGAAGAGCTTTCCTGGTAGAAACCTTAAAGCCATGTGGATTACCTCCACTAATCTTTTGCTCTTGCTTGTTAAAAAGCTTTTCAGATGTCTGTTGTAAGGCTGTAACATCTAGGGTAACGGCAGCTGCTTTGGCTCTGTACACATTTTCCATCGCGTGGGTATTTGATTGGGTGACTTGTAAGTTGTTTTGATGTTTTGTTTGGGAGTTTTTGAGCTTATGGTCTTTGATGTGTTGTAAAACATCCTGCAAACCAACTTGGATTGTATTAAAGTCTATCAGATCTTTGCTGTCAGCATCATTATTATCATGGTGTGTCTTCGATGGTTTCAGAACAATAGCCTTTACTGCATCCAAAGCTGTGCTAACATATTCATCTTTATCTAGAGCATCAGTCCTCAAAGCGCTAATTTCCAGACTTAAATTAGACCGCACCGCTTCTAAAATATCTTGAGTTAAATCATCCTTCTCCATCCCCCATTGACCTATAATAGTCTGTATTTTATTCGCGGTTGTTATTCTGGCATCTAAGTTTTTGGTTGAAAGGAATTGTTGCCATTTCTGCCATAACAAACGCGCAGCTTGTATAAATTGATGACCTTCTTCTTTTGTAGTAGTTACTTCAGTGTTACCCTCAGATATACTGACTAATATTTTCTTACAAAACCGCTCATTGGCCCCGTAAAACCCGTAATTATTCATGATTTATCTCATATAATCATACATATAGTAGCAATCACCAATCAAATTGTCAAGATCTCATCATACGACCACCAGGAGCTCTCCTTCCATATCAAAAGCCTAAATCTATCGACAAAACTTCATGAAGTTATTTTACCAGGTTATCACAACCTCTTTATTTAGAAAAAAAAGACATATAAACCAGCAAATTATCAACATGTGTCCTATACTTATTCTAGATTAAAGAAAAGAGGTAGAATTATGGGCGATAAAAGCAAGAAGAAGTCGTGGAAATCCAAACTAGCCACTGGAGCAGGCTATGCCGCCACTGGAGCAAGCTGGCTCGGCCTTTTAGCTTTAGGAGTGTTGACGGGCACTGATTTAAGTATGGCTCACGATGGTGGAAGCAATAAAAAGAAGAAAAAGGCTATTTCTAAGGATGCCCATGTGAAGGCAATAGTAGAGAAAAATCAACAGGAAGAGCGGCAGAAAAAATCACTCGAAGAACAACAAAAAGAAGAACTAGAAACAATCCATAAACATGCAGAAAATAACATTGACTCTGAAGCTGGCAAGGCAGTGATATGCGGTACTGAGGCTCTTATTAAACAAAAACCTACCGAAATCCAAGAAGATGAAAAACAAAAAGCAGAGTCAAAACAACAAGGACAACCTGGAGATGATAACTACGCTTTAATCTGTAAAGCCTCTGATTCAGCTCAAATTTCAAAAAATATCTTTAAATGGCAAGATGACATGACAGCTGCCGGTAAACCTCAAAAAATGGTTATCATTACTGGAGTCGATGATCCCAATCAAGTTCTTGATGAAGTAAACAAAACTGAAAAAATTAGTGGAGCTAATCTGCTCTTCAATAAACCAAAGAACGAACTGGATGATAAAACTAAACTTAAACTGAAGCAAACGAATGACGTTATCGATGTAAAACGAGATGCCGAGAACAATAGTAAAGCAATTAAAGAACTGGAAATAGACACCATTCATACTGAGCAGGAGAATGGCGAACCTACCGAAAAAACCAATCTATTTGATTCACTATTGAAAGTTATTAAGTTAGGCGACGTTCCTAAGAATATTACTGAATCTGCTAAACAACTATGGGAAAAGATGAAACCTGAAGACAGAACCGATGCTTTAGGTCATCTTATGAGCACCACCTCTATAGGTGAAAATGATTTAAAGAAAATCAAGGAACATGGTATTACAATTAATGAAGAAGACCTCAATACAGCAGAAACCAAAAAAATAATAGAATCTAGCACAAAGGGTTTTGTAGAATCAAAAGACCGGTATACATCTGTTAAAAAGACTGTTGAATCTAAAAATAATTTTAAGAATTTAGAGGACAATTTTGAGAAAACTGGTCCTACGGCTAAGAATATAAAAGAATTAAGAGAAGCGACGCAAACTCTTAAAGAGTTGACAGAGGCATCAGATGACATGGAAGGAAAAATCAATACCATAAATACTATAGGAACAACGGAAGGGGAAACCCCTACATTAAAGGAAAAAGCACTGGGTGTCGTCAACAAACTTAAAGATAGCTTTAAAAACATCCAAATGCCCAAAATGGATGATCTAAAAGCTCAACTACAAAAATACAAAAAAGCGGAAGTAGTCATTGAGAATACATCAGCGACCAAGATAAAAAAAGCTTTTAAAGCCTATAAACAAAGGCAAAAATCGCAAACTGAGACTAAATCAGCGGCCAAGATACAAAAAGTTTTTAGAGGATTTTCAGGAAGAGCAAAAGCAAAAGCAGAAAAGGAACAAGTGGCACTAAACAAAAAGAAAGAACAAGCTGCACCAATAATGCAGAAAACAGTCAGAGGATTTTTAGCTAGGCAAGCAAAAAAAGTAAAAGAAGAATCAGCGGCCAAGATACAAAAAGTAAAAGAAGAATCAGCGGCCAAGATACAAAAAGTTTTTAGAGGAGTTTTAGGAAAAGCAAAAGAAAAAGCAGAAAAGTTAAAAATAGATGTAAAAGAAAGCATTAAGAAGTTTGACGAACTTACTAAATCACGAACAAATAAAGTAAGAACCACCCCCGCCACAACTGATGATATTGTTCCCAAATCTGCACCTTCAAGAAGCAAACTAAAACCAACGCCGGGAAATAACCGCCCAAGAAGAATGAGCGTGACTGATGTTGATGTTGTCAAGAGATCAGAACCTCAATCGAGCAAAAGTCTCACCAAGAGTCTCAGAAAATTTAGTGAAAATTTATCCCAAAAAAACATAAAAAAAGTGGAAGATACAGCCGCACCAACCACGCCACCCACGCCAACATTTTTTGGTGGAATCACTAGTTCAGATGCATATAAAAATATTGCTGAGCATGCTTCAACGTTTATGGCATCATGTGTAAATAAGGTAACACAATATATACAAGGTGCGAAAGACAACAAGCAGTCAACAGATCAATCTCCTGTAGCAGCAAACCAAAGCGCAAACACCTCCTCCTTCAAACGAAAATGATCTAACACCCGGACTACTATCATTACACCTTAACCGTAATATCCCGACAGATCGGTATAGGGGTAATCGTTGGAATATTCGGAACAGGCATAGGAACGGAGCTTATTTGAGTAGATGCAACTGGGTTGGGTGATGTAAACTTCAATTCATTTTCAAAGATACCCTTAAGGTCCCGAGAAGATAACGAAATAAAGAATTGATTATTATTTAATGCTTTAAACACATCCATCCAATTATCAGGCACCTTAGTTGATACGAATATTTTAAGAATATCAACAACCTTTTGGGTGGATCTAGCAATAGACTGCCATGTGCAGACCCCTGCACCTGTCGGTAAGCCATAGGCAGCATCTTGATTAAGAAACTGTTTAAACGTAAGGAAGCCATCTGCTACCAGAGTAATAGCACAATATTGCGCTAAGCAAAATGGGTATTTTTGAGGGGTATTGCCATAAGGGGTTAAACCGGTGTTATAACGTCTGGATACCTCTCTGATAACCACAAGGTAATAGGTATGATTTAAAACATCATGATCATCCGTTGCTATTGCTTGTAAATGAGCCTCGCAAGCTTGTTCATATGAACAACCTCGCGCCAATGCTAAAAAGTATCCAGCAATGGCCTTTTCTTTATTTGAGTCGTTATTGATGATCTTCGTTAAAGTTGTGATTATATCTGTATAGGTTCCATCCCCATTAAAACCTCTCACCAAACAATTGCCTGCATGTCCTATGCTAGGCCTATTTTCACAAAGAATATCCGTCGATCCAACTTGATAAACAGTTTGTTGATTAAGTGTCCGGAGCTCTTCCTTAAGATCGTCTCCAATCTTACCCCCATTTTCATCACAGTGCTTACGAAGGTTAGCACTTACAGACTTAGATCGATAACTTTGATATTTATTTGATTTATTCTGCTTAAAAAACCTTCTTAAAACATTTTCGATTTTCGGGATTATCAGGTTATTGGCATCGATTTCAGCCTGAATAACCTGGATCGCAGGAATACCATCAATCTTCACTCTGCCACTAGACGCGTCCTTAAAAGAATATAATGGAACGATGTTGTCATGTAAAAGGTATTGACTCTCTACTTCATTGATAGGGTTAATGAAAAAGTTTTCAAGGTCACCCTGACGTACGATGATGCCCATGTTATTGGGTGAATACAACAAAGGAAAAACATTATTCGTTTGCATATGATTCGCTAGCTCACATAACCTCAGGTCATCAACACTAAAATCACATCGATCATGATGGAGTTCATTTTCTTGTTGAAATTGCAGAACATCCATTGATGAAGCACCTCTCCTTAGTACCCAAGTTAGGTTTTTGGTATCTTGTTGCCTTAAAAAATAATCTGACACTGAATAATTACCATACTCTGTAACCGGCAGATTGAAATAAACCTGAGTATCATCTTGTTGCATATAACCCAAATCTACAAACCTCTGATCAGGTTCTTCTGGAATTAATTGAGTAGGATAAGGTACTAAATTCGTGTGTTGAACATAGTCCTCTTCAGTTTTGTAGAATCCTTTGGATACTTCTTGAAAAACTCGGTGTTGCATCTTTTGATTTAAAAACCTTGATAAATCTTCTATATTCAAGCGCAGTAACCTTGCCTTGATTTTGTTCAGAAAACAAGCCTTGTTTGAACGCGTTGCTTCTACCAAAATATTCACATCAGCAAGGTGTCGATTTCTTTCAAAAACCCCTGTTGTCTTCTGAGAATAATAATTATCATGATCCCTGGATGTTACCATAATATCGGTGTGCTCCAGTAAATAATTAAAAAGACGTATCATCAGGTCATTATGGTTATCAAGCAGAGTTTTAAGCGTTGAATTGGCGTCTTCAGGAATGGTTTTTAAATCAAAGCTAGGCTCAGCAATGACCATATGCAACAAAGAAGCACTACGAAAACGATAATTACTAAGCTCTTGATTAAGATTTATTCTCTTACCCACCACCCATTGAATCAGCCTATTTAGTTTTTTGTTATACCCTTTAATTTTGCTTGCTTCATCGAGGTTCTTCTGGGGTTCATAAAGGGGATTCGTCACTGAATTATTTTCAAACAAGGATTCTAAATTTGTTGCATTTGAGACGTAATTAGGCTCAAAAAAGACCGAAACCAAAGTTTGTCCTTGATCGTAATACAAAGAGTCCATCCTGGATGATTTCAAATATTTATCCACAATAAAAGGAAACCCCAAAACATTGGCAAGTAATACGGTGGGAACAGCATAGTTATCATTAGCATCAAACATGCCCTTCCGTATTAATGCTTCTTTGATGTCTAAGTCCGACTGGATCTCCGTTAGTAAGCGAGGTGAGTAACCAAGTTGAACAGAAATAGCTGCAGATCGTCCTTCAACGTGATTTAAAGACTCTTGTTGAAGATTAAAATACTCCAGTAAATGTTCAAATAATTGCTGATGAAGTTCAGCATCCTGGCGAGACCAAGAGTAATGATAGTTTTCAGTAAAATCCTTAAAACGAACCCAGGTTAAAACGACTTTGTACTTTGGCTGAGCTAGCAAGGCATTTGCCCATGCTATACCATCATCATCTGGGCCCAAAGGATAAGGGAAACGAAGTATTTTCATAGTGACTCTTTAAATTATTGTTTTATCAGCCACTCGTTGGCGTGGTTGATGTGATTAAATAGACCGTACAAACAATGATCATCAATATAGCGAGAATGGCCCCATGATTCATCGATGCATTAAAATACCAAACATCAATGATAACGCATACAACCATACCCATTGCACACCCTATTGAATAAGCAACCGATAAATCAATTTCACGAATGGCCAATGTAAACGGCATGAAGACAGTAAAACCTTGAGATAATTTGGCGGAGACAAATGTGCCTATACTGCTACAAATTGCAAAAAACAAATAACCCCAATACATATTTAACACCCTAATAAAACCTCCCAAAATATTCCAACCCATCCGCTAAACGATAACATCGCTATCGACTCATCTCGATTCAACGAACTAGCTAGTTTACGAAAATCTAGGAAAAAGTCCAGAAAAAAAACCAATTATTTTATATTTATTAATTATTTTTCATCGTGATATCAAAAAACTATGCGCAACTCCAACAAACAAGACAACACCATCACCCCTAGCAGCATTCAGAATAACACCCACCAAAAATCATCTTATAAAACAGTCATTGAACTAGTTATCATCCTCTGATAGCATATTCGTATAAACTTAAGGCGCCTATGAAAACCCTACTTGAACACATTATTTCTAAAGCTTTGTTACAAAGCTACCCTGACCTTAAAGACACCTCCATGGTGCATATTACGCCATCAAAAGACAAACAACATGGAGATTTTGCAACCAATGTAGCCATGCAACTCGCTAAAATAGTTAAACAACCCCCAAGAAAAATAGCAGAAACTCTTTGTTCTCACATTCAGGACCCTTGCATTACTAACATGGAAATAGCTGGGCCAGGTTTTATAAATTTCTTCATGAATGATCAATTAAAAGTCAGTCAACTTGATACCATTTTAAAAGATGACCCTGAGTTTTTTAATCCTAACGTAGGGAAAGGTCAGAAAGTTCATCTTGAGTTTGTCTCCGCTAACCCCACCGGCCCCCTTCATGTTGGCCATGGTCGAGGGGCTGCCATCGGGTCATGCATGGCTAATATTTTAACCGCTACCGGCCATCACGTTCATCAAGAGTATTACGTCAATGACGTGGGCCTTCAAATGGATACCCTAGCCACCTCCTTGTGGTTTCGCTACATGAACGAACTGGGTCATGGTATGTCTCTCCCTGAGAAAGCCTACCAAGGCGACTACCTCATACCCATTGCTAAAACAACAGTCAGCAAGCACAATCAATCTTTTGTCTTTGAACCCGACCCAACCCTCACCTCCATTGAAGAATGGGTTCATTCTGTCAAACACAACCTAGGATCCTCCGGCTTTGAAAACTTAAAAAATATTGCTTATCAGGCCATTTTACAAACCATCAAAGACGACCTATCTAATTTCAAAGTCACCTATAACAGCTGGTTTCATGAAAGCACGTTAACTGCAAAAAATATTTTAAAAGACACCTTAGAACAAATCAAAGCAACCCCTTGGGTATACACTAAAGAAGGTGCCCTATGGTTTAAATCCACTGAATTTAAAGATGACAAGGACCGGGTATTAATTCGTCAGAACGGTGCCCACACCTATTTTGCAGCGGACATTGCGTACCATTACTACAAATTCAATCACTGCCCTGGTCAAATTATCGATATTTTTGGCTCCGATCACCATGGCTATGTCCCAAGAGTTAAAGCCTCAATGGAGGCACTAAACTGCGATTTACAACGTTACTCCATCAAACTGGTCCAATTTGCCACCTTATTCCGAGGTCAAGAAAAAATCTCAATGTCCACCCGTTCTGGTGAGTTTATTACCCTAAGCGAACTGATCAATGAGGTGGGCGTTGATGCTGCCCGCTACTACTATTGCTCAAGAAAAGCTGACCAACATGTCAACTTTGATCTGGAGTTAGCTAAGAAACAAAGCAACGACAACCCTGTTTATTATATTCAATATGCGCATGCTCGTATTTGTAGTATTCTTGAAAAAACTCACGATAACATAGAAGCAATCGACTTAAGTCAATTGCAATTACCAGCAGAACACCAACTTATCCAAGCACTCAGTCAATGCCCTGATAAGATCAGAAAATGTGCTACTTTATTAGAACCTCACCACTTAACCCATTACCTTTACGAGTTAGCCGGGTATATTCATAGTTATTACAATCAAACCCGCATTCAAGTGGAAGAAAAACCATTGCAAAAGGCCAGAATTGGACTTATGATAGCCTGCAAGAAGGTTTTGGCTCACGGACTTGACCTTTTATCCATATCAGCACCAGAGAGAATGTAATGCCTAAGGATTATGCTAACAATTTCACCATCCATTCCAACCAACGAGGCTTATGGTTTCTTTTCGGCCTGTTGCTATGCTTAATACCCGCACTTGGCTGGTTTGGCTACAAATACTATCCTATTCAACCTCCAACCACCACAGTTCATACCGTGACGTTGCCCAAAGACATTGAACAATGGACCGCTCCAAACGGCGGTCACTTTCTCATCGCGTTTCACCATAAAACCTTAGAAACAGGCTCTTTCAAACAACACTTGATTCAGGAAGGCATGAGTTTAATTGGCCCTTTTAAAACATTGAAGGAAACCCATCAATTCATTCAAAACAACCCCGCTCAATATACCCAAGCACCTAAAATAATCTACCTTCCTCATACAACTCATAACACAGGAATCACCCCATGACTGATTTAAGAGGCACCACCATTGTATCGATACGCAACCAAGACAGCGTTGTGATTGGAGGAGATGGACAAGTCACAGCTGGTCATACCATCCTTAAAAACAATGCCCGCAAAGTAAGGCGACTTTATAAAGAATCTGTTATCGCAGGGTTTGCTGGAGCTACCGCCGATGCCTTCACCTTATTTGAACGCTTTGAAAGCAAACTTGAACAACATCAAGGCAACCTTTTACGCTCTGCCGTTGACCTCGCTAAAGATTGGCGCACCGATAAAGTACTGAGGCGACTCGAAGCCATGCTGATTGTTGCTGACAAAACAGCCACCTTAGTGATTACTGGCAACGGTGATGTCATTGAACCTGAAAATAATGTCGCTGCTATTGGGTCAGGAGGTCCTTATGCTCAAGCTGCCGCAACAGCGCTGGCCCTACACTCTTCTTTAAACCCTAAAAAAATGGTTGAAGAAAGCCTATCCATCGCCTCTAATATTTGTATTTATAGCAACCAACATTTTACCATTGAAGAACTTAAGATCAAAAACTAAGAGAATACACCATGACTGAACTAAACCCACACCAAATTGTTGAAGCACTGAACCAACATGTTGTTGGCCAAGCTTCCGCCAAAAAAGCCGTGGCTATTGCCCTAGCTAATCGATCCAGAAGACAGAAAACACCCCACAGCATTCGCAAAGAAATTTCACCCAAAAACATATTAATGATGGGCCCTACGGGGGTGGGTAAAACAGAAATTGCTCGAAGAATTTCTGCCTTAACTCATGCACCGTTTATTAAAGTAGAAGCCACCAAATTCACCGAAGTAGGTTACGTTGGGAGAGACGTTGAGTCCATCGTTCGAGACCTGATCGATATTGCCTATAAAATGCAGCGAGATAAAGCTATAGCCGCTACCCGACATGAGGCTAAAATTGCCGCTGAAAAAATCATCATTGAGACCCTCTACCCTATTAAAAAAAACAGCAAAGGTAAGAAGAGTGACCACAAACCAGAAGATCGTGACACCTACTTTAAACAATTACGCGAGGGAAAACTAGATTCCAAACCGATTGAAATCAACATTACCAACAGTCTAGGCATTGAAATTATGGCCCCTGCTGGCATGGAGGAAATGAGCTATCAAATTGAAGGCTTGTTGCAAAACCTCTCGACCGATAAAGGCAAAACCAAAAAGATGACGGTCAAAGAGGCCCGCAAAGCTTTAGAAGATGAAGAAGCTGAAAAACTACTCAACGAAGATAAAATCAAACTCCAGGCTATCACTAACACCGAACAAAACGGCATTGTTTTCCTGGATGAAATTGACAAAGTCATCCGTCATTCCAGCAGCCAAGGCGAGGTTTCTAGGGAAGGTGTTCAGCGTGATCTATTGCCTCTTTTAGAAGGCACCACTGTGGTAACCAAATACGGTTCCATCAGTACCGACCATATTCTATTTATTGCTTCGGGTGCTTTTATGGGAGTCACCCCCTCTGATATGATTTCTGAGCTACAGGGCAGGCTTCCTATCCGTGTTGAAATGCTGCCTTTAAACCAAAAAGATTTTGAACTGATTCTGACTGAGCCCACAGCCTCTCTTATCGATCAATACCAAGCTCTTTTAGCAACTGAGAAAGTTTCCCTTAATTTTACACCAAAGGGCATTGCTCGAATCGCAGAAATCTCATTTCATTGCAATAAAACTTCAGATAATATTGGTGCCAGAAGACTTCATACTGTGTTAGAAAAGTTATTAGCGGACATTTCTTTCAACGCTCATCAGCATGCCCATCAAACCATCAAAATCGATGATACCTATGTTAATGACCAACTTAAAACCATTATCCAATCCGATGATCTTAGTAAATGGATCTTGTAAGACAATAATTAAATTAACCTAAATTAATAAAGGACTTGCATAATCAAATTTAGTTCTGTAGAATACTACCACATTGCGGGGTGGAGCAGTCTGGTAGCTCGTCGGGCTCATAACCCGAAGGTCGTAGGTTCAAATCCTGCCCCCGCTACCAACTAAAAACCCCATCAATGGGGTTTTTTATGTTTAAGCGTCAGTTAACTGGAAATTTGATGACCGTAGATTTAACTAACATGGTTGAAGAAGCTGTTAACGCCTGTGACCTTGAGCTTTACGACACCTCAATGAGTCGTGCTCAAAGCGGGAGGGTTCTGCGCGTCAAGATAGATTCCAAAAACGGCGTTTCTGCCGAAGACTGCGCCCTAACAGCAAGGCATCTAAGATATCACCTATCAGCCCAAAGTGAAGATTTTGATGACGTACAAATCGAAGTCAGCTCCCCGGGTATAGAAAGACCCTTAAAACAACTCAAGCACTATGTTTCATCCATCGGAAAAATGGTCAGTATAACGTTCATGGATCAAGAGCGAAAATATCACAAAACATCTGGAGTACTTCAGAAAGCACTTGATAACACCATAACCCTAAAAACAACTCAAGGCATAGAAACACTTTTACTTGAGAACATCACGAAGGCGCACGTCGTTTTCCAACCGCCGGGAGCACACAATGAATGACATTCTTTCCGTTATCAACAATGTTGCGAATGCCAAAAACGTTCCCAAAGAAGCCATATTCGAAGCGATGGAAGGTGCTTTATCAACGGTATCAGCCAAGCAGTTCGGTGAAGATGTTATTATCCGTGTTAGCATTAACCGCACATCGGGTGAATACCAAACTAAACGTGTCTGGCAAGTGGTTGAGGATGATACCGAAGAATTCAATGAAAACCAACAAATGTCTATCGTTAAAGCCCATCAACTGGATGAGGATATTAATGTCGGCGATGAAATTGAAGAAATCATTCCATCAGTCGATTTCGGGCGTATTGATGCCCACCTTGCCAAACAAGTGATCACCCGAATCGTCAGAGATGCCGAACGAACAAAATTAGCTGAGTACTATTCAAAAAGAATTGGTGACATTGTATCCGGCCGAGCTAAACGTGTGACCAAAGACTGCGTTATCATTGATTTAACTGATAACATTGAAGCATCCTTACCCAGAAGTGAAATGCTTCCTAAAGAATCCATTCGAAATGGCGACCGTGTTCGCGGCTACTTGAAAGAAGTTGTCCCAGAAGGTCGTGGGCCCTTAGTCACCCTATCTAGAACTTGCAATGAGTTTCTTGTTGAATTATTCAAACATGAAGTTCCTGAAATTAGCGATGGCGTTATTACCATCAAAGCCTGCTCACGCGACCCCGGATCCAGAGCCAAAATAGCAGTTAAAGCCAAAGATACTCGCATCGACCCTATTGGTGCTTGTATTGGTGTCAAAGGATCCCGTGTTCAAGCCGTATCCAATGAACTTCATGGCGAACGTGTTGACATCATCCTCTGGGATGATCAGCCAGCTCACTTTGTCATCAATGCGATGGCACCTGCTGAAGTAAAATCCGTCACCATCAATGAAAAAAACCGCACCATTGATTTAGCCCTTGATCCCGATCAGCTCTCTCAAGCAATCGGCAGAAATGGCCAAAATGTCAGACTCGCATCCGAACTTACAAATTGGAAGCTTAACATCATGTCTGAAGATGCTGCCGTTGAAAAATCAGAAAAAGATACAGCCCTCGAACGCAACCTATTCACGCATAAACTTGACGTTGATGACGACATTGCTAACGTCCTTATTAGAGAAGGCTACTCGTCTCTTTCCGAGATCACTCAACTAAGTGCTCTGGAACTCGGCCAAATTGAAGAATTCGACAATGAAATTGCTGAAGAACTTATCAACCGATCAAAACAAGCCCTTTTAACTGACATGATGGAGTTTCCTGATAGCGATTTGAATCAGTTAAAATCAGCTTCTGAGGCCTTACTTCATAATTTAAGAAGCCATAAAATTAATTCTATCTCTTCACTTGCAGACCTTTCAACCGATGAACTGAATGACATTGGCATACCGAAAGACCAAGCAGGCAAAATCATCATGGAAGCAAGAGACTCTGCCTTTAAAAACACCGAGACCAGCGAAGATCATGAGTAAATTAAGTTTAAAAGAAATCTCTGCATTAATTAATACCGATATTAATGACCTCCTCCGTAAATTAACGGAAGCAGGTCATGACATCAAAGACACCTCTGAACCCTTGTCGATGGATCAATGCAAATTACTGCTAACTGCGCCCAAAAGCTCCACGATGAAATTAAAGAAAAAAACCACCAATGAAACCAAAGAAGATGTCACTATTCAAGTCATCAAACATAAGAAATCAACCCTAAAACTGGGCAAAACAAAGCCAGCCTCACCTGCTAAAAAACAACCTGAAAAAACTATACTGGATAAAAAAGATCCCGAACAAACCCCTATAGAAGATGATAATAAAAAATCTCCAGAAGTAGAAACGTCCTCCCCGCAAAATGAACCCATCGCTGAAACGGCCCCTCAGGAAGATATTTCTGAAAACAAAACTGAAAAGAAACCCGCCAAAAAAGCTAAACCTGCCAAAAAAACCACCCTGGTTATTCCTGAGGCGATTAAGGTTATTGACCTTGCCAAAGCACTCAAAATTGATAGCACCCAACTTGTTAAAACATTGATGGAGCTCGATGTATTAGCCAGCATCAATCAAATCATTGATTTTGAAACTGCTTCCATCCTCGCTAGCGAATTCGGACATGATCTAAAATTATCCGAAGAAGACCTTATCGAAGAAGAAGATAGCAGTGAAGACATTCAAACTAAATCTCCAATCGTCACTATCATGGGGCATGTTGATCATGGTAAAACAACCCTCTTAGATTACTTGCGAAAATCCCGTGTTGCCAGTCAGGAACATGGGGGGATCACTCAACATATTGGAGCCTACCAAGTAATGCTCAAACAAGGGGCCATAACGTTTCTCGATACCCCTGGGCATGAAGCCTTTACAGCCATGAGAGCAAGAGGCTCACAGATTACAGACATTGTTATCCTTATTGTTGCTGCAGATGATAGCGTCAAACCTCAAACCATAGAAGCTATCCATCATGCCCGAGCAGCCAAGGTTCCGATGATTGTGGCCATTAGTAAAATTGACAAACCTGATGCAGATTTAGAAAAAGTTCGCAATGATTTAGTCGCTCAAAACGTGGTCCCTGAAGACTGGGGTGGCGATACTATTTTTGCACCCTTTTCTGCCAAAACAGGCAAAGGAATCCCTGAACTTTTAGATAGCATACTACTTCAAGCTGAAATGCTAGAATTATCCGTTAATCACTCCGGTACCTGTAAAGGGATTGTTCTCGAATCTAAACTAGATAAAGGAAGAGGCCCCGTTGCAACCTTATTAATCCAATCCGGCTCACTTAAGCAATCCGACATATTACTTGCGGGCAAAGAGTTTGGAAAAATACGACTGATGCTTAATGATGTTGGCGAACCCATAAAATCAGCCAGCCCTTCCATGCCTGTCGAAATTTTAGGACTATCAGGACTGCCCAATGCGGGAGACACCTTCATCTGTATGTCGTCTGATAAAAAAGCTCGAGAAGCCGCAGACGTCCGCCGAATAAAACACCGTGAAATCACCCTATCTAAACGGAAGCGCTCCAGCTTAGAAGATTTGTTTTCTGAAGCCAAGGATAAAAAAGAAACACTTAACATCATTCTTAAAACCGATACCAATGGTTCATTAGGCGCATTGTGCGATAGCTTAACTAAACTATCCAACGATGAAGTCTCCATTGAAATAGTCGGTAAAGGGGTGGGTGGAATTAACGAATCCGACGCCCAACTGGCCAATGCCTCCAAAGCATTCATCTTTGGCTTTAACGTCAGGGCTGATAAAAAAGCGCGTCAAATTATCGAAACCAATGGCACAGATCTTTATTACTTTAGTATTATCTATGACCTAATCAATCAAGTTAAGTCTGGCGTTCTCGGACTCATGAAACCAACCTTTAATGAAAAAATCATAGGGTACGCCCAAGTTCGTGAGGTTTTCAACTCATCTAAATTTGGAGCCATTGCAGGATGCATGGTCACTGAGGGAATACTTAAACGAAACACCAAGATCAGAGTTCTCAGAGATAACGTTGTTATTTTCGAAGGAGAAATCCAGTCCCTTCGCCGATTTAAAAATGATACCGCTGAAGTCAGAAATGGCATGGAGTGTGGTATTGGAGTAAAAAACTACAAAGACATCAAGGCTAATGATCAAATCGAAGCCTTTATCACCGAAAAAGTAATGCCCACGCTAGAAACATGAACCATCGATTAAAACGCTTTGAAAAATTACTTTCACATTTGATTCACGAGTGGTTCTCCTGCTATAAACCACCGAATATCTCAACTCATCAATTCACCATCGAGAAAATTCAGCTCAGCCGTGACTTACGACAGGCTAAAATTTTAGTCACGTCTCTTGAGCACGGCAATAATATCATCCAATTATTACAACCTCACCTTAAATCTATTCAAGCTCACATCGCTAAAAACATTACTTCAAAAAGCATCCCTAAGGTATCTTTTACTTATGATACTGCTTCATTTATCATAAAAAATCACATTCCACAATGAACATTGATGGCATCTTACTTGTTAATAAGCCAACCTCAGTTTCAAGCTCACAAGTAGTCATTCAAATTAAAAAGCACTTTAACCTAAAAAAAATAGGCCATAGCGGAACACTCGACCCCTTAGCAACAGGCCTTCTCGTGATGGGTGTTGGGGAAGGAACCAAGCTTTTAGACACGTTACTCAATGCTGATAAATCTTACCACACCGTCGCCAAACTCGGCGTAAAAACTGACACCTATGACATAGATGGCCAGGTGATTGCAACCCATTCGAACATTCCCACGTATCATACGAAGGAACTTAATGCTTTGATTCAAACCTACTCCGGTAAACAATCACAAACGCCACCCACCTTCAGCGCTCTAAAACACCAAGGAAAACCCCTCTACCACTATGCTCGTAAAGGAACTCCTATTTCACCTAAACCCCGAGAAATCAACATTCATGAATTAACGATCAACCAACCGTCGTCTGACCTGCTTGAAATGAACGTTTCTTGTTCTAAAGGAACGTATATTCGCTCCTTGGTCCATGACATTGGCGAAACCCTTGAAGTGGGAGCCTGCATTCAATCACTTAAACGAACAAAATTAGCTCATTTTAACCTTGAAGATGCCTACAATCTTGAGCAACTACTTGCCATGAAACCAGAATCCCTTGGCTCATCATTAGAACCCTTAGAAAAACTATTTCCCAACTCATCTCAATTTAACCTCAGCAACCAAGAAGCTAAAAAACTATTCTACGGGCAAGCATTAGACTTTGTTCAAACCTCCCCTAACCCTTTATTACTTTACTATCACAAGTCCCTTGTTGGTGTAGCCCATTATACTAATTCGAGGTGGTCTATCACTAAACGCCTATCAATGCAGCAATTAGAAGAAGAAATCATCTAATTTATTAAAATATTTCTTGTACTTATCATTAATCAGCGTTAGAATACCGAATTGTAAAAAGTATGTGGAGAAATACGTGACATTAAGCGCACATGAGAAGTCAGCTATAGTGAAAGACTTCCAACGTAAAACTAGCGACACCGGTTCATCTGAAGTTCAAATAGCTTTATTTACCAAGCGAATTGAACAGATAACCGAACACTGTAAAATATTTAGAAAAGATAACCACTCACGAAAAGGACTGGTTAACTTAGTTAATAAAAGAAGGGCCCTACTCAATTATATGAAGAGCACTTCTGTGGAGTCTTACCAAAAATTAATTAAGCAATTGGGCTTAAGAAAATAGGAATCAAATATGTCAATCCCATTCCACCAAGAGACATTCTCTATTGGTGAACAAAATTATTCAATTGAAACTGGTCGTATTGCTCGTCACGCCAATGGTGCTGTCGTCATTCGTGTAGGTAAAACCGTGTTACTAGCAACAACAACGATCAGACACAACAGAAACCCCGATCAAGACTTTTTTCCGCTAACAGTTAATTATCTTGAAAAATATTATGCAGCTGGAAAAATGCCTGGCGGTTTTTTCAAAAGAGAAACCAAACCTTCAGAACGTGAAGTTCTTATCTCAAGACTCATCGATCGATCCATTCGCCCTTTGTTTCCTAAAGAATACAAAGACGAAATGCAAATCATGATCATAACCTTATCTATTGACCCTGATCAAAACCCAGACATGCCTGCTCTAATCGCAGCCTCTGCCTCGGTTCAATTATCAGGTGCTCCCATGGATAGCACGGTGAGTGGAATCCGAATTGGAATCGAAGACGATGCGTTTAGCATTAACCCATCCCAACTTAATCTAGAAGAAAATAATCAACTTGACCTTATTGTCTCTGGAACCCAAGATGCGGTCATCATGGTTGAATCTGAAGCTAGACTCTTAAGCGAAAAACAAATGCTTGATGCTGTCTACTTCGGCCACGAAAACATGCAACCAGCCATTACTGCCATCCAGTCTCTTTGCAGTAAAGCCAAGAAACCAACGTATGAATGGACTGCACCAGAGCAAAAGACCCTTCCGGATCTAACTAAATTTGACAGTGATTTTGATCAAGCTTTCAAATTAACCGAGAAACACGAAAGAAATATTGCACGTAGCCAACTTCACCAAACCATTAGCAGTGAATTTGAAGATGTTGCACCTGCCCTGGTTAACCAAGCCATTCACGCTAAAGAAAAAGCTGTTGTTCGCCATCAAATTTTAGAGGGTCAACCTCGCATCGATGGAAGAGATACCACAACAGTTCGACCCATCACTATCGACTTTGACCTCTTAAAAGACTCCTCTGTTCATGGTCATACCGTGTTTACTCGTGGTGAGACTCAAGCTCTGGTAACTGTCACATTAGCTTCTGATAGAGATGCACAGATTTTAGATACTCCGGCGGGTCTTGAAACTAAAGAACCCTTCATGTTGCATTACAACTTCCCTCCATTCTGCGTCGGCGAAGTTGGTTTCTTAGGTGCACCCAAAAGACGTGAAGTAGGTCATGGTCGACTAGCCAAACGAGCTATTGCTAACACACTCCCTTCAGCAGAAGACTTTCCTTATGTTCTCAGGGTTGTTTCAGAAATCACCGAATCCAACGGGTCTAGCTCTATGGCCACAGTGTGTGGTGCCTCGCTTGCCTTCATGGATGCAGGGGTTCCGATCAAAGCGCCTGTTGCTGGTGTTGCTATGGGCCTTGTCAAAGACGGTGAAAAATTCCAAATCCTAACCGATATTTTAGGTGATGAAGACCACCTAGGTGACATGGACTTTAAAGTTGCTGGAACCAAAGAAGGCATCACAGCACTTCAAATGGATATCAAAATCAAAGGCATTACCCGTGAAATCATGGATAAAGCTTTAATCCAAGCTAAAGATGGCCGCTTACATATCCTTGAAAAAATGCATGAAGCCATCGCTGAACCCAGAAGTGACTTAGCTGAATCTGCACCCAGGTATATCCAATTTAATATTAAGCCTGATAAAATCCGTGAAGTTATCGGACGTGGCGGTGCCACCATTCGTGAAATCACCGAAAAGTTTAGTGTCACTATCGATATCTCTGATGATGGGTTAATTAAAATCAGCTCAGTCAACGCTAAAGATGCAGAAGAGGCTCAAAAACATATTGAAACTCTCATTGCAGAAGTTGAAGTGGGCCAAGTTTATGATGGTGAAATCGTCAAGATTCTAGAATTCGGCGCTTTTGTTAATTTGATTCCAGGTAAAGATGGGTTCCTACATATTTCTCAAATTGCCAATGAACGCATCAATAACATTCATGAATGGATCAAAGAAGGTCAAATCATCAAAGTCAAAGTTGTTGAAATAGACCGACAAAATAGAGTCAAACTTAGCATGAAAGATGCTAGCTTTATTGATTAATTATTCACTAAAATCTTAAGCTGGAAGGAGCTAATCATTAACTCCTTCCAGATTTATGATCACCCATCTTGATTTTACAACCTAAATCATTCTTAGCTTGGGTTAAGACAATTCTATTCTCTTGATTGATCGTTAAATAATGCGTAAAAACACCCCCACCTTCTTTTGCCTCCTCATGCGAAACCTCAACGACAGCAACTCTGTTCTTAAAATCTCTTGCAATTAATCTTTTCAGAAACGCTCTAAAGTTATGAATTAATGCAGAATAAGCAGGGCTGGAAATCTCGTCTAATAGAATTGCTATAGACCCGGGTTCTCCCGATAGATCCTTTAGTTTACACAGGATCTTAATCATCTCACATTTTGCAAACTCTCCACCTGATAACTTTGATTCAACCCTCTTCTCCATATCACATAAACCCAAACCGCCTTCATCTAAACCCTTTGTTGCCCATTCATAAATATCCTTATACTTATCAGTTTTGCTCCAATCACTCACCTCTTTAGAAATTAAAACATCAAGCCTTTCATTCATTCTCTCTACATCAGGAAGACTCAATCTCTCTCCATTCCCCTGCTGAGAAACAGCCAATATATGCTTGGATACTTTATAGTTTCCTTGATAAAACAACCCCGGTTTATTATAGATTTTACCCATGCGATCTTTCGAGATAAGTGCTCCGCTAAGCAGCTTTAAAACCGTTGATTTTCCGCTACCATTCTTTCCTTTAAATAACACATATGAATTAGTAGGCAATGAAAAATCATTATCAAATCGAATTAACAACTCATCTTTATTATCAACAGAATAATTTCTCTTAAAAACCTCCAGTCCATTTTTATCAACAATCAAAACTTGATCTTCATCTGAAATTAGATCAAAATCTGAACTCAAAGCATTAATGTCATTTCCACACTGATTCAAAATGATTGATACGGGTCTATGGGCAGCCAAAAACGCATAGCCCTCAGTGACTCCCTCAATAAAGCTTTGAAAACGTATTTTGATTCGATCCGTTATGGTTGCTATTACTAATAAGTCAGCAATCCTAAGACGACCTTGCAAAACCCAAGGCAATAATATCAAGATTTGTAGATTATACACCTCCACAAGTTCAGTCATGCTTCTCAAAAACCATAAAACAATACGCTTTAAGTAAAGAAACTTCAAATTTCGAAGCTGGCGTATCATGCTGCCTTTTACCTTTTCTAATAAACTGCTCTCATTAGTATAAACATAAAAAGAGGACTCTAAAGCATCATTAATTTCATTGGGCAAACTGTTTTCTGTGATCTTCATATTTGTTTGTACTTGGTCAAGACGCCCAAAATAATTAATAATAAGATGTAAACTTTCGATCGAACTAAGTAACAATGCCAAGCCACAAGCTGCCATAGAAATTTCAGACAGCTTAACACACAATAAAACACCAAAAACACTATCGATAAACACATCAACAAACATAAGTGCATAGTGAACAAGCTGGTTGATATTTCTAGTAATAACTCCCCCAATTTGTTTTGCTTTCCACTCTCCGTTGACATATATTTTATGCATATTAACATAGGCATGTGTCTTCTTATTAAAAAGATTTTGGATAATATATTCTTTATAATCCTGAGCCCACTCTATCTGAATAAAGGACCGTAAGACAATGTATGTGTATTCTAAAAAACGTATCAAAGCCCACAAACCTAAAATAAAAACAGCCTCCACTCTTAACTGGTAATAGGCCTTGAGATCCCCAATTTTAAAGTTCAAAACTAACTTAGAAAAATTACGATACCTCTCAACATAATACAAAAACAACCTCATTATTATTTGAAACTGGAATAATGATAGCCCAATTATCTGGTACAAAAGAGCTTTTGGGTTATGGTGAAAATTTCTTACATCCTCAACAAATTGCTTAAACTCAACATAAATAGGCCGCACGTGGCTTTCTACCCTACGATACGTATCCTTTATAAGCAGCTCATTGCCGAGCAAGGATAAGACAAAAGATAACCCCCCCCCTAAAGCCAAATCCCATAACGGAGACATCACAGCAAAAACCCAAAGACAAATCAACGATGAAACTGTAAATAACTGGGGCAGTTGTCGAACCTCTTCTTGTTGAATAAAATCATAAACTTTAACGCAACTTATGAGGAATAACAGTGGAAAAAAATGAAAATAATGCGGAAAATAAAGTAAACCACTCGACATCATGGCTAATAGGCTCGTTACATTGTTTCCTTTATACCTACGAGAATTTTGATTTGATTTCGGCACCAACGGCATGAGTCTATCCTTGTACATATTATTTCATAATAACCTAGCACTTTTGAACATAGAAATAAACAATTTTAGAAGCCTTCCATCCAAATTATCCCTTACCATACATCCAATAACTTTTGGTTATCGCTCAATAATAACAGTTACAGGTTATCAAGATTAAACTAAAACAATTAATCTAATATTAAAAAGCTCCCCATGATAGGGCTGCCATAACTGATGAGCTGCGTGTCCAAATTCAAAAACAAAATTAAGTTTTCTTTAACAAGCTCAATCATAGCCTTCTTCCCTAATAACGTTCAATTAATAGCTTAACACCTCAGCAAACCGTTGATTTTCGATGGGTACAGATTCATGCGGATATTCAGTCAACACAACTTGCTTATCATGACCAATGGTTAAACAATGAGTAAAGGTATCACTCAGTACTTTTTTATCTCGATGAGATATCTCAACCACAGTGACCCTGTCTCTCAAATCCTCATGCTTTAACTTATGGGTAAGAAATTGTCTAAAATTTGTTACTGATTGACCAGAGGCTGGGCTTACAATCTCGTCTAAAAGAATCATAATAGACCCTGCCTGACCTGATAAATCTTCCAATTGACACAAAACCTTAATCATTTCACATTTAGCGACCTCTCCTCCTGATAAACTTGATTCTTTCTTATTATTCATATCAGATAAACCTAAACCTCCTTGTTCTACACTCATTACCGCCCAATCATAAATAGGTTTATATTGATCTACTTTATCCCAATCACTCACATTTTTGGAAATTAAAACATCGATTCTATGGTTCATTGTTGTGGCATCAGGAAGCCATATTCTTTCCCCATTTCCCTGTTGTGAAACCGATAATATATGCTCTGGCACCTTATAGTCTCCTTGATAAAATAACCCAGGCTGATTATACATTCCTCTAGCCTTATCTTCTGTATTCAGTGCACCACTTAATAACTTTAAGAATGTTGATTTTCCAGCACCATTCTCTCCTTTAAATAAAATATATGAATTAGTTGGGAATGAAAAACCCTGATCAAAATAAATCAACAGCTCTGATTTCACTGCCTCATTCACACTAGACAATTGATTACTTTTATAAATAGAAAGTCCACCCTCTTCAACGACCAAAAAGCCTTTATCTTTTTCCTCCTGGCCCAACACTTTTAAACTGGAACTCAAAGCATTCGATGGGTTTCCAGATTGATTAAGTAATGCTGAGACTTGACTCTGATTAACTAAAAAATCTGACCACCTACTAGAAATAGAAAAGAAGGCATTAAAATATCTCTTTATTTGCCATGTCATTTGAGTAACTAAGAGTAAATCTGGCGCATTGAGCTGACCTTGCAGCACCCATGGCAATAACACAAAGGATTGCAAGTGATCCACACTCAAAAGTTGAGTTAAAATTCTAAGAAACCGCAGAAAAACTTCCCTTATACGAAGATGGTTCAACTTCTTAAGCTGACTCATAACGTGGCTAGTTACTCTTTGCAACAAACTATTCTTATTATTGTATAAATAATATGATGAGCTTAATGCATTATTAATTTTATTGGGTAAATCATTTCTAATAACAGCCATTGAAGCTTGTAACTCATTTAGCCCTCCAAAATAGTTAACCATGGGTTGTAAAATTTCAATTGAACTCATCAACAAGGCCAAACCACACCCCACCAAAGAAATCCTGGATAAATTCACACAAATAACAATGCCCGTTACAATGTTGATGAAAGCATAAAGGAAATAAAATACATTTTTAATTAGCTGTGCGGTCGTAAATAGTATTGTTCCACCTACCTGGTTTTTATTCCACTCTCCGTTTATTTCTACTTTATGAAGATTCATATACACATGATTATCCCCATCAAAAAGAGTTTTATAAATATATTCTTTATATTCCTGTGCCCACTGTAAGCGGATATAGGTCCCCAAGTTGATAAATATATTCTCGAAAAACACCAAACATGCCCATAAGCCTAATAAAACAGCAGATTCTGTTTTCAACCAGTAATAAGTAACGAGGTCCCCAGCTTTAAAGTTCATAAGAGTTCGATTAAACAAACCAAACCTTTCAAAATAATAATTAAAAAACAACAAGCTGAACAGCAGTTGTAAAGACATCAGCCCAATAATCTGCATGCAAAGAGCCAAGGGGTTAGGATGAAACTTGATGGTATCATCAACCCATTGCTTTACCTCAACATAAATGGGCCGCACATAGCTTTCTGCCCTGTGATAAATACTCTTTAAAAGCATTTCATTGCCGAGTAGGGATAAGGTCAACGATAAAGCACCCCCTAAAACCACATCCGATAACGGCGACATTGCAGCAAAAACCCAAAGACAAATCAACGATGAAGCTTTCCATATCTTTTGCTCTTGTTCAATCTTATCTGCTTGCATCAGATCATATATTTTACAACAGCTAGTGAATATTAACAGAGGAATAAAATGAAAATATTGAGGGAAGAAAAATAAGCTACTAGACAACATTGCGCATAAGCTAGTAATATTGATTCCTTTAAATTGAACGCCATTTTTATCAAATTTAGTTGTGGTTTTCATTACTATTTCCTTTTGTCAATTATTCAATACCGATAAACTAACATCTTTCAATGAAAAAATAAACCCTCTTTAGTTCATTTAATCTAAAGTTATTGGATCGTTATCTTTACCTTCAATAAGTCAATCAACGCTTAATTATTTCTTAATGATGTAGTAGTATGCTATAGACATTTAACTGGAAGTTTTAATGGGTGCTGGTAACAAGAAACCTTCTTATACGCCAACGATTAAAAAGCGTGCCTTTTGGTCAGAGTATTTTCTGCCTAAAATGCAATCCACCATTTCAACTTTTCGATATTTATTTTTATTTGTATTCGGAACTTCTGCCTCCTTAGCTAACATCACCTTCGCAGGTAAAATAAGTCTTTTGAGCATAGCCTTTTTACTAAGCTACTTCATTTATAAAAGTGATCAATCCTACCTAAAGAAAAAGAGAACCCTTCTTACCAATCAAAAATGGAAGTACACTACCCCCATTGAGAATTATAAATGGGCTCAACTCAATCAATTAAAATCCAGCATAACATCACAGCAAATGATCGAAAAAATCATCTTTTTAGTTGCAAGCCTTATTTTTCAGTATTTAGTCTTTTTTGATATCACCTATATTGCGAGTTTAGAGTTTGGCTTACAACTTCAAAAGCCCATCCTCATGCTAATTAGCGCATTACTGAGTACAACCTGCGTTATTCTTGATAAAAAGTCTATCATTGATCAGCAACAAAAACTTAATACTGGACTATTTGAGCAAGTTTATAAATACTTCAAGCATTCATCCATTACGAAAATAGAGACCGAGCCGCCACTGCATAACAAGTTAACTCAATTCATTGGCCCTATTTGTATTATTACTCTCTACACATTAATTCAGTACTTTTTGTTTTCTGAAACCATGCAAGCGTTGATAGTTTTTTACGCCTCTTCCTCCACTTTACTGTGTATGGTCACGATAGGAACTCTTATTTATAAAACTTGGACGAGCCCTACCTGGTACCAAATTGCCGTCAGCGCCCTTTATGCCTTAACAACCTCCATTTCATTTACCCTGGTTGGATCAACCTTATTGCATGATATCTTTCATTATGCTGATAACATCTTACAAATGCCCGCAAGGTTTAACTCATTATTGATATGCTCTAATATCTTAGGTATAAGCTACGGGGTGGCAAATTATAATATGCATTCACGAGAGCTTTTAATTAAAGATCTAGCCGAAAAAATAGTTGCTACAGAGAGCATAAACCCTGATAATGAGGGTCCTAATAAAACAGCAGGCATAACCGCATGAGTAAAATGGATCAAATACTTCAAAGCGCTCAAATGATGAGCGATGAAATGAAACAATCTCAACAAGCATTTGAGGAGTATGAAGTAGAAAAAAACATTCCCCTTCCCAATGACCAAGGGTCCATCTCACTATCAATGAATGGTAAATATGAGTTAACCCTAGTTATTGATAACCCCAATGATAACAACCTTAATTCAAACCACTTGGCTGAAGCTATATTAATGGCACACCAAGGTGCTGTTCATGACCTGCAAGTGTATTCAAAAAATCAAATGCACACCATCGCACAGATGCTCAATGAAACTCACTCTCAACCCCCTCATGAAAAATGAGTGACATCATACAAAAGCTCATCCAAGGGTTTCAAGTACTCCCTGGTGTGGGCCCTAAAACAGCTCAAAGATTTACTTACCACCTCCTCGAAAGAAAAAAAGATTCAGGGTTGAACCTTGCCCACCAGATTGACAACACCCTCAACCTCATTAAACACTGCCAATCATGTCGAAATTTCACCGAACACGATCAATGTGATATCTGTCAAAACCCAAAAAGACAGCCTCATCAAATTTGCATTGTGGAGTCACCGCAAGATATCATGAGTATCGAGCAAACAGGCTGCTACAAAGGGCATTACTTTGTGCTCATGGGGCGTTTATCCCCACTGGATGGGTTGGGCCCTAAAGAAATTGGCCTAGATATTTTATTCTCTCGGTTACTCCATGAACAGACTATCGTCTCTGAGATCATCATAGCTACCAATTCAACAGTAGAAGGAGAGGCAACAGCCTTTTATATATCCGAGCAACTGGCATCCACCTCCATTCAAATAACACGCTTAGCCAGTGGCATCCCTCGAGGCGGTGAGATTGAGTATATGGATCCCCATACTATCGCCCATTCATTTCAATCCAGACAAGAAATTACATCAATCGAACAATGATCTCTTGCATCATGGTTTATTTTTGAGATAATAAGTTAAGTAACTTAGGATAATCATGGACGAAAACAGTGTTGAAATCATGTTTAAGCACCGGCGATCTTGGCTGATGCCCTTGGTTAAGTCTAACCCGTTAATGGGTCATACCCTTCCTATCATTATCAAAACTCAACGTTTATCTGAAAATAACACCAATGCCATTGTGACCATTAAAAATAGCTTTTTAAAAGAATTTCAACACCTCAAAGGCCAACTTAAATCATTAGAACTACCTCCTAGTGTACAAACGCACACCTTAAAATTACTTCAGCACTGGGTAGCTCATAAACTACCTCTTCTGAACACAACATCTGACACTGCCTCCAACGAAAAGCAGCTTTACCAATTGCTTCAGTCAAGCGCCCAAAAAGAGTCCTTGAAATCAACCCTTAAATTAAGTTATCTTTTAGTTCAATTATACCGCCCCTCCAAAGAACAAGAGTCACACTTTCAAACCTTAAAAACCCTACTCAACCAATCGGTGGATTTTGAAACTATTTCCTTACCCAAACCAAAGAAAACCCCACACGCTCTTTATGGAACATACACCGTCAAAGTATGGCTGATGAGTCTCTTATTGATTGGGTTGATGATCACTACCCTCTTTGTTCAACCCATTAATCTGCTTTCTCTGTTATGAAAAACATCAATGTTTCAAGTTTATTCTTATGCTTTATGGCGATCAGTCTGATTCACCTTTTTGGCTCTCATTGGTCATTGAATCATATTTATCCTTTACAACTCCCTCAGTCCAAATTAATTGCATTTATCTTTGTCTTTCTGCTATGGCGTCATGCAACCTTAATGCAATCAATGCGACAAAAATCCAACCAAGAGTCTTGGTTAAAATGTTTTTACCTTAAATTCACTCATCTGGTCTTTAAGCTTTACTCTTATCATTACTATCAACCCACATACCTATTGGTCCTTGGCACACCACAAAGTAATAAATCAGGGTTTCTAAAATCCATTCATTATACTGAAACTGTCTTAACCCATTCACCGAATCAACGTATGTGGTATAACAAATCAAATCAAACCTTTGCGATAGAATCATTAATGAGTGAACAAAACACTTCAACCATTTTTCTCCGCGACTCCAAAACTCCTGCGAAACCTAATCAATGTATTTTAATTCTCAAACCTAGTGATTTACTCAACCTAGATAAGTTAACTCAGGAGATTAATAAAAACCCAATATTAACCTCCAACATTCCTATTAAAATACTCATATCACACATGGATCAAATTACCGGGTTTAATGCCTATTTCAGCAAAATGACCACGCAAGATCGTGATAAGTGGTGGCAATTTTCACTGAACGTAACAAATGATAAATTTAAAGCCTTGCAACATTACTTTTCACTATCCGTTGATCACATCTTAACAAATAGCCTAAGGATACTCTCAACATCTCCCCTCGAGATCAAAGATCAATTAATCGAGTTTCCCTTACAGTTATCCTCATTCCATTGTAAATTACTCCAACTTATCCAAAGCTGTAAACTCACCGAAAAATGTAACTCTATACATTTTATGAGTCAACTACAAAACAGCCACCCACACGATTTAATTAAAGAATATTACGACACATCTCGCCTCCACCTACCTTTATTAAAGACCTACAACCCCCCTATTAATTTCCCTCATTTTACTCACAATATTCTCAATCAAACCACCCCATTACCTAACTTTGGTTTATGGGGACAAATGTTGTCTTCATCCTGGGTCATCATTGCACTGGCTTCATGGGTGAATACTCCACTAAGCTTACCTACCTTAAAAACCCCCTCATACACCCAACTTCCCACTAGTCAACATTCACCTATCCACCTCTCCATCCAATCTTTAACCTTTTCACAACAATTTCAATTAGCCCAATTGTTAAACCAATCTCCAGTTCCTAAAGAACAGTTAATTAACTTATTAACACATTTATGGCCTCAATACCCCGCAAACACGCTGTATCAGTGGATCATTCAAGGAGAGCCTAACTCTAAACCTGTCTTGCTGACACACCTGTCTCAATATTTATCCCAACAGTCCAATCAACAGAAAATTTCAGACCTGAAACATTATTTTGACCCTGAACTTAACAGCAGCCAAGAACCTTGGGAAGAGTTATGTCATCATTGGAAAAAGAACATCGATATTTTAGGCAATTGGTCTATGCCTCTATCATGCCAAGAGTATGTGCAAACCTTATATTATCCGCCCAAGAAAACTGCACTTGTAACCCCTCAAATAAAACGAACTCTGCCCATTGAAAATGAAATCATCCCCAGTCATTTAACCTCTATTACAGAGTGGCACCAGCACCTAAAACAACTAACAACGCATCCTGAAGAACTCAGAAACACACTGCAAGAGCTTCTTAATCAAGATCAATTAAATTTAAAAGATAATTGGCAGCAACCTGTCAGCCAACTTATCAATGATCGACAGCTTCCGGTGATATTCATTCATGCCTATAATCTTTTAGATAAAATGTTACAACCTAAGCAGGACAGTTTTATTTTCGAAACATTGCTCCAACCACCCAGTTGGTTATCTCAGCCTCCTACAGACTTCTGGGCTCAACAATTACAGCCTTACCTTCAGCAATTTGTTCTCGATCAAGTTCGTCAATCCATTGATGAGCAATATCAAAAACTGGTTGCAACCCCCTTTGAAAAGAATCTCCAGAAAAAATACCCCTTTGGTAATAATACTGAAAACCCCTCATCACTAAAGTCTATCGTCGCTTTATTTGGTAAGGAGGGATCCATTAACACCTTTCAACAATTCATCGATCCATGGATTGATAAACATAAAGACCCATGGAAATGGAAAAAATATTTTAATCAACCTCTACTAAAAGATAACGAATCACTATCATTCCTCATGCATATCAATATTATACAAGCATTGTTAATGGATAAAGATCTGAATAACCTGAGCATAGATTTTAGCTTATACCCTCAATTCATGCACACTGATACCCTATTAACTTTAAGCCAAGAGAACCAACCGGCTCAGAAAATGCATAAAGGATCACAAGCACTCCACCTTAATTGGCCGCATGATTTTAAGAAACCATTAACCTTAAGCTTATATACATCCAGTTATACCAAACCAAAAACACTTGTCATTAAGCATCCTTGGGAATGGTTTTCTAAACTTCAAACATTAAACTTACAACTTGATAATGAACAAACAGCTCATATGTTTATTGATAAAGAGCCGATTGAAATCCAATCCAATAAGATTATTAACCCTTTAAACATGCGCTGGCTGAATGATTTCAAGTGCCCAAAACATTTTATTTAAATACGGATAAAAAATCACATAAAATCTCATACCACAAGCAAAAGGTAAACAATTTAGGATCGGATACTCTGAAGATAAATAACATATATTCAGTAACTTACACTGTATATTTAGTATACATTAATTATATTTAATGTTTTTCAGTATTTTATACACATAATGCTTGATTTAATCAAAACAATCATTTATGATGGGTCAACAATCAAATAAATATAGGAATAAATTATGAACCTTAATATGAGTCACATTTCAAATTTAGTTAAACAATCAGCAGGCGAATTTTCTGATTACCTAAAAGATAGTTCTAAGAACTTAATGGGTAGTGCTAAAAGCATGACTGATGGCATGATCAGTTCAATGAAGAATAATACATCAGAGTTATTTGCTAGTATTCAAAAGCAACTCGCATCGATGATGAGTTCCTTCAAAAGCATATTAAGCAATTTTATTACTATAAAACTAACACCATCACCATCAGCCGCAAAAGATCCTGCTGCTGCAAAAATGTTTGTGAAAAGTGCTTCAAAAAATCAAAAACGACGCAATGCCAGCTCTGCTCATCAAAGAGATATTATTTATAATGGATCTTGTGGTTTTGGTTCTTAGAGCTTGAATCTTCTTGATAATATAGACAATAACAAATAGAGAGAAACACAATGAATATCTTCACTAAAGCATATGATTCTGTAAAGAGCGGCTTAAGTTCAGCTTACAGCTACACTGCAGCAACCGCTGCGTCTGCAAGTAAGCGATTACAGACAGGCTATCAAAACGCCAAACTTTTCACTGAAATGGATTTCCAAGATAAACAGGAATCCGTGGAAAAGAATCTCAATGAGAGTATTAATACAGTCAAGGAAACAGTTAGCAAGACGTCTCAAAAGGCTATTGAAACACTTAATGAGGTTAAAGAGTTCTTCAAAACCCTTAACCCAATGAATTGGATCAAATCTTTTTTCGAACTGATAGCATTTATCGTCGGTAGCATCTATAGTGGCATATGTTCGCTGCTTGGTATTAAGCAAGATGATAATAGCCATAACCAACATAACCAAGAAGTTGAATTAACTCCAGTAGATAAGACACAGCCCTCTACTAAAGAGCAATCTTCTGATACTGCATCGGTATCATCAACACGCGAAAGGTCGTCTTCAATCGAAAGCAATCAAGACGGTGTTGCTGATGATGAAATGATGATTACTACAGCTACACGTGCAGGGCCAAGCACTCCTACTCTAACAGTGAAAGCTCTATCAGAACATAATGCTACAATAAGTAGTTCTCCATCTTTAAGTTCTAATAGTAGTGAGAGTGGTAGTACAGATAAATTTGTACCAACACAAATAAAATCCACCACAAATTATACGGATAGAAATGGGCATATGCAGTCACCAATACCTGCTGATAGAGGTCCGTGGTTTAGTGACGATAGCTCAGATGCAAAAGGTCATATGGGTGACGCATTGAATAGTTTAATTGATAGTGCAACAAAATCTGTGTACAACTGGTTCTCACCTACAAAACCAGATTCAGAACAAAGTTATTTAAAGTCATCACAATTACCCACGGGTCATGAGGAACAAGGGTATCAACGACCTACAGATTCTATAATAGAATCAGGATATGAAAAAGAGAATACTAAACCTAATATTGATAGTATTAGCATTTAAATAACACAAACAAACAACAACGGAGAAAACAATGAAAATGAGTCAACTTACAAAAATATTTGCAAAATTAGTTAAACAATCTGCAAGCATCTGGTTAGATGATAGCTTTAAAACTAGGTTTAGAGATAAAATAGAACATAATAATGCAGATGCGATTAAAAAGGCCTTCGATAAGGGTGGTGTATTCACAAAAGCTCATCGTGACTATGAATCCTTCTGTCGTAATAATGACAGTCAATGGACCCAAGGCTTTAACCAGGGTAAAGACGAACAGACTCTATTTACAGAATCTCAGCGAAGAGAGAGTGTCTTTTTAAAATCAATAGCTCTCAACCCTGATAATGACTTATCAGATATTATAGACGGTTATATAACAATCGATAATGAAAACAGAGATGTTGAACAATGTAAATTTGCTTTTCAAGAAGCCTCGAAAAATCCTTTGCAAAACTTTAAAAACATGTTTGTGAACGTTTTTGACGACTTACAAAGTCAAACCAAAAAAGTGTTGGGTGGGCTAGCTTTGATTTTTACTGACCCTAAAGGAACCTGGAACATGATATCAAACTTATTTATCAATATTTTTGCCAATGTTATGAACGCCTTTGGCTTTACTCAGGAAGGGTTTGGTTTCAAAGAGTATGATTCGCGTTTTCCTTCCAGAAATATGCAAGATGAGAGAACATTCACTGAAGATCAAACTTATTTAACCAAGTTAAAAGAAAACAATGAATCAGACTACGAACAAGAAATCCAACAGAGACAAGACGCGTATCAAGATGCCAAGCAAGATGAGCACGCAGACACATCTAACTTGGTTGATACAATTTACAAAGATGCTAACCATGTTCGCTCAGAGCTTTTGGGTTCAAAAGACGAAAATGGCGATGTTCGTAAAGAGGGTATATTTTCTGAACAAAACATGAATAATTTTACCCAGAACCTGTTTAACGATCCAGAGAAAGGCACTGATAATACGGCTAATCGTAGTAGTCATAGTAGTAACTCTTTTTAAGTAAAACAAGCTCCCTTCTATGGATAGACAACCCTTAATCAGCTCTTATTCACTTAAGAGCTGATTATTTTTTTTTATGTCCCGAATAATATGATAAAGAGGGTGATCTGGGTTAAGGTTCTCTGAATAAATTAATATCGATTGTAAGTCAGGATCTGGTAAGGCTAACAGCGTAAAGAAGTCATGTCGTCGGTCCTCTGATAAATCATCAAATCTTTTTTCGATGTAAGGCAATAATAAAGCATCAAGCTCTAAAACACCCCGATGAGCTCTCCATTTAGCCTTCGACTTTGTCATATTCTTTGACATAAACACGCTCTACTCTTTCTGATAACCTGGTTAAAATTTCATAAGGAATGGTCTGGCTGGATGCAGCTAAATGATGCAAACTATGACGAGGACTAAACCACTCTACCCAATCACCAACTTTGGCCTTTGAATGTAGATAAACACATGCTGTATCCATAGAAGGTAACCCTATGACTTCACCAACAGCTTCACCTAAAAGTACTTTTGCCGTATGAATCTGTCGAGGCAAACCATCGGCGTAACCAAAAGACACCATAGCTGCCAAATGGGGTTGCTTGGCAACATAATGTCTACCATAACCAACCGTGCTTCCTGATGATAAATGATTAATGGAGAGGATCTGACTAAAAAGTGACATGACAGGTTTTAGATCAATTAAATGTGTTTGATTTTCTTCTGGGGTCCAACCATAGAGTAACAAGCCTGGACGGATCCACTCGCCGTGACGGTGATCATTGGATTCTAAAATGGCAGCTGAATTAGCATATGAAGACGAGCTGAATGAGGATTTATCCACCCAGTCTCTGAATCTAGCCAGCTGATGTTTATTGTCGATGCTCATCGAAGAATCAGCCAAGTGTGTCATGGGTATAATTGATTTAACCCTACCCGATTGCTGCAATAATGTGACTGCTTTTGAGACATCTGAATGATGCAACCCCATGCGATTCATGCCCGTGTTTATTTTAAGCCAAATTCGTGGCCAAGATACTGGCGTTTTCAATAATTTTTCTAAGTAATCTAAGCTAAAGACAACGGGTTCTAGCTGATGAGCTGACATAGCTATCAACGTTTTTAAATCACTTGCAGAAGCATTAACCACCACCGGCAATGACGTTAACTGCCGACACTTAAGACCCTCTTGCAACCCCACAACACCATAACCATCAACATGGTCATTCAAAGCCTTCACGACTTCGGATAAACCATGGCCATAAGCATTGGATTTGACATAAGCTAAAATCTTTTGACAAGGCCTTAAACGACGGATAGCCTCAGCATTGTGTTGAAGGCAATCAAGGTTTATTTCTGCTTTACGCAACTTTACTCCACAAAAGCCGTATCGGCAGTATAGTTCTCAAAACGTGTGTATTGGCCTAAAAATGAAGTTCTTACCTTACCGATCGGACCATTTCTTTGTTTAGCTATAATAATTTCAGCAATGCCTTTATCTGGCGATTGATCATTGTAGACCTCATCACGATAAATAAATGCGATGATATCAGCATCCTGCTCTATTGCACCTGATTCCCTTAGGTCTGACATAACTGGGCGCCGGTCTTGGCGTTGTTCAAGACTTCGGTTCAATTGTGATAAAGCAATCACTGGAACTTCTAGCTCTTTAGCAACTACTTTTAAACTTCTTGAGATCTCAGATATTTCTTGAGTTCTTCCCTCTTTAAACCCAGGAATACGCATCAGCTGCAAATAATCAACAACAATCAAGCCCAATGACTTTTCTTGACGTTTTAAGCGCCGAGCTCTGGCCCTTAACTCCATCGGGCTTAGGCCCGGAAAGTCATCAATAAAAAGAGGTGATTCAGAAATCATATTCACGGCTGAAGATAACCTTGGCCAATCATCATCTTGTAACTGCCCCGTTCGAACTCGGTGTTGATCAATTCTTCCTAAACTGGATAGCATTCTAGTGACCAACATATCTCCTGGCATTTCAAGGCTGAACACTAACACTGTTTTTTGTTGACTAATAGCAGCACTCTCAGCGATATTCATGGCGAAAGAGGTCTTACCCATAGAAGGCCTTCCAGCCAAGATCACTAAGTCACCTTTATGAAAGCCTGTAGTGAATGTGTCCAGGTCTTTAAGGCCACTTGCCAACCCTGTCACAGGGTTATCTTGCTTGCTTAAATCATCGATTCGTTGGGTGGCTTTGGGAACTAATTCTTTAACACTTAAGGGACCTTTTGACGTTTGTCTATTATCGGAGATGGCTAAAATGCATTGTTCTGCTTGATCGATAACCTCTTCTGGTGAACGCCCTTCAGGAGCCCCTGCCAATAGAGTAATATCATGCCCAGCATCCAATAATTTTCTTAACAAAGAACGGTCTCGAACAATCGCAGCATAAGCTTTTAAATTAGCCACTGACGTTAGGTCATTCGCAATGCTATACAACGATGACTCGCCCCCGGCTTTATCTAAATTGCCTGTTTGTTTTAATTGATCAGTAACCGTTAAAACATCGAACGGTTTATTTTGATTGGCAAGTTCCTGCATAGCCTTATAAATAAAACCATGTTCCGGGACATAAAAGTCTGAATCCATCAACATATCCGAGATATCATCCCAGACCTTATTGTAGGATAATAACCCCGCAATGACGGAACGTTCCGCCTCTTTAGAAAAGGGAACGGTTACAGAAGGCTTCTGTTTTGGATTACTCGTCATCCTTGGATTCTTGAGTTGAACTCTCTGTCGATGATGCTTCTGCTTCGGCCGTGGAAGAAATCACTTTGATCTTAATCACAGTTTTAATGTCTTGATAAGGAGAAAAAACCAATTCATATTCCCCGAGTTCTTTAATCGGAGCATTGACAAGGTTGATATCTTTTCGCTGCACAGCTTGACCTTTTTCCTTATAATAATCAACAATATTACTAATCCCAACTGAACCAAATAATCGACCTTCTTCATTCAATCGATGATCTAAGACGATATCACCTAGTGCTGCAATTGTATCAACCAACGTTTGAGCTTCTTTTTGCTTGGTTGCTTCAATGAGCTTAAGTCCTTTTAGTTGGTCTTCGATTGCCTTGCGATTAGCATCGTTGACCAACAACACCTTGCCTTGAGGGATCAGCCAGTTCCTGGCATACCCTGGAGAAACATCAACGCTCTCTCCAACTTTTCCTAAATTTTTAATATTTTCTTTTAACAAAACTTTCATATCTTTAACCTCTTTTATGTATTACGATAACTGGATTTCAGCTTTCCTCGAAGATTAGTATAGTAATCAATTATACCAACAACCGGAGCAATGCCTATAATAAAATTAAATAATAATATGATACTCATTGTATATGCAAGCATAATAAACAATAAACCCGAAGATCGTTGTCGTTTTCTATAATATTTAACAATTACCTCCATTCCTGAATGGAAAACAACCAGTCCCACAACGAATGGAGCAAAAACAATAGCCGGCACTGCATCCAAAAATACTGGGGAAGACAATGACGTGTCACCGATCATTAGTTGATTATTAAAGGCAATCCCCATCAGTAACACAAACCAAAAGACATTAACGATAAGAGGCCTCAGTTCAACCACAACAATCGTCTTGAGAATAATGCCTAACCGAGAGAACCTTGACCAACCATACCATAATGAGCAAAACGCCACCCAAAATAATGAAACCGTGGCTTGATGTAACACAGCCATACCCGTGGAAAAATAGGAATACTGATCTAATAAAAGCCGTATCTTGGCCTCAGAAGGAACTGCTTTTTGAAACTTTCCAAGATCTTGGAGGTAATGTGTTAACCAGAAACCATGAACATCTGACATAATAAGATGGACTCCGACAACCACGGCAAGTAAAACAGCCGTATACATCATCAACACCGAGGTCCAAGACCGATAATGCTGCAAAGCACCCGCTCCCAACCAGAGCAACAATGCATTCAGCATTCTCAAAAAGTCGAATAAGCTATACATTTCATGCTGAAACAACTTGATAAACGGAAATAGCAAAATTAGAAAAAAACCAAAGCCAACAACCCACCCTTGCTCCAACGTAATCAGCCCCATCACAACTAAACTAAAAACGTACAGAAAATCATAATGTAAAGACAATGCCGAAAGCAACAAAACCAGCGCTGCCGATATTGATACATTATTAAGTAAATACAACCCTGTACGCTTAATCATACCAACCGCTCCAAAGAGGTCTACTCTAGCTTTTTCTAGATATGTCGATCACAGTAAGGTAATAAAGAAAGGTACCTAGCAACTTTAATGGCTTTGGCAAGATCTCTTTGTTCCCTTGACGTTAAACCTGTAACTCTATTCGGGATAATACGACCCGATTCTAAAATATACTTTTTCAAAGCAAATGGGTTTTTATAGTTATATCGCTCAGAACACTCACGAAGAGCCTTTCTCAACTCATCCTTTGAACTGTCTTGTAACTCTTCAGCAATACGCATCGCGGTTTTATCAAGGTTGTGTCGCTTAACAGTGGTGACAAAAGTTCTCAGCAAAGCATCATTAAAACGGAATAAACCATTGACCGCGTCCATAATAGAAGGCTGGCCCTCTATCCCCAAAAACAAGAAATGTGCCTTGTGATTTTTCCCAATGGAATAAGCTAACTTGCGTCGCCCCCAATTTTCCATTCGAATAATTTTACCCTTCTTCTCTTCAATGGTGGTTTGATATCTAGCCAACATCTCATCAGACTGCTCGCTGCAGGATGGGTCTACAATCAGTACTATTTCATAACTTTTCATCGTTTATACTCCTCTTGGTTTCGTTCAGCCACCTAACAGCTAGGCAGCAAGAAGTTATTGAGCAATATATCATAAAAGTAAAAATATAACAACGACTTTCGTCACTATTCAAAAAAATATTATCCCGTCCAAAATCAACTAGGAACATCGCCCCCACACATACACACATACACCTGCAGCCACCGAAACATTAAGGCATGAAAAATCACGCTGTGTCTCAATTGAAAACAAAACATCACAGGACTGACCAATACCTTTTTTCATTCCTTTACCCTCTGAGCCTAAAATCAAAACACTCTTAGAATGAAAATCAACTTGGGACAATTCAACATCTCCGGATTCACTGGCACCGTAAACCCAATAACCCTCATCTTTAAGACTCCGCAAGCACCTGGCTAGGTTTTGGGCATACACCACTGGAACACGCTCAGCCCCCCCACAAGCAACATTTCTCACCGTCTCAGTCACCTTAACCGAATGATGCTTAGCCAACATAACTGCATCAATAGAGAACGCCGCACATGAGCGCAAACAAGCCCCTAGATTATGCGGGTCAGTAATGCCATCTAACACCATTATTTTGCGACATTTATCTGCTCTTACAGCCGCCATCAACCAGTCCTCAGTCAACGGCTCGAGTGGCTCACACCAGGCCCTCCATCCTTTAACTGCTTTCACCCGCTTACAATGAATCCCCACCTGAGACAACCTCATATCTAGTGACTGACTAAAACGATAATCTACAGCACATTCTATATAACGGATACGATGAGGAGAAACATCCAAAAGGGTCTCCAAAACATGGGGGCTATTAATACAATCTAGTTGAATAGGCATAATGACTCATTGAATTTTGATTCGAATTCAAGTATAACTAAACAGGGTATGAAACACAATCTTAAGACAATCTGGACGTTTTACTTACTACTCATCCTTTGCCCCTGGGCAGTCGGAGCAAAAGACGGCCCTCCTCCGAAATTTAACCCCCACAAAATTCATTACTCAACCAAAATAAAACCCGAACCCATTAGCCTATATGGAAACCCTATTCAATACACCGTTTTTAAAAAAACTTACCACATTCGCCACAATGTCAAAGAGTTCAACCAAACGGGCACAGCCTCTTGGTATGGCAAATTATTTCACGGAAGGCGCACCTCTTCAGGGGAACCCTTTAACATGTATGCCATATCAGGGGCACACAAAGAACTCCCCATTCCGTGTTACATACTCGTCACCAACCTAGATAACAAACGCCAACTCATTGTTCGCATCAATGATCGGGGCCCCTTCCATACCAACAATCGTGTCTTAGACCTCTCCTACGCTGCGGCTTATAAACTTGGCTACACGAAAAAAGGCGTTGCAAAAATTCAGATCAAATTGCTCTCACCTCCTATAGAACGTAATAAAATCGTGATAGAGCTGGGTATCTTTAAACAAGAAAATGTAGCTGACGCCCTTGCCAATAAACTTCGTAAAGAGCTGGGTTATTTACCAAAATACTCCGTGATTAATATTGGTAAGCAAACTTTCGTTAAACTTTTCTTAGGCCCGTACCCTAAAAAAATGGACCTTACTGCCATCAAAAAAACACTGACAAAAACTCACCCTGATTACAAAATTAAACATATTTAAAATTGCTGAAACCTTTGTTTCCTGATAACATAACCTCAGACTAATAAAAGGATCATACAAATGCGATTTATTGTTGTACTACTTTGCTCCATACTCTCTTGTGTTGTTCATGCAGCCCCGAATTCGCTGACATTTGATGGCATCCTGATTCCGCCACCCCCGACCATTCACGCTAAAAGTTATGTTTTAATGGATGCTATAACAGGCAGCATTATTGCTGAGAAAAACGCTCAAAAACCACTGCCTCCTGCAAGTTTAACCAAACTGATGACTTTATACCTAACCGCCGATGCCATCAAAGATGGAAAAATAAACATCGATGACAAGGTTTTTATTTCTACCAAAGCCTGGAAAGCCCCTGGCTCTAGAATGTTTTTAAAACCCAACACCAAAGTTGATATGAAGAAAATCATCAAAGGCGTTGCCATTGTCTCGGGTAACGATGCAAGCATTGCTCTGGCTGAGCATATTGCAGGGTCTGAAGAAGCCTTTGCCTCACTCATGAATCATACAGCTAAAAAACTAGGCATGAAACAATCACACTTCAAAGATGCCACTGGACTTCCCAAACCTAATCACACGACCACCGCCAAAGATCTTGCCATCTTATCTCAACAGTTCATTTTCAATCACCCCCAACTATATTCAGAGTGGTTTCAAGATAAATGGTTTGAGTATAATAAAATTAAACAATCTAACCGCAATCGACTATTGTGGCGTCATGGCTACATTGATGGCATAAAAACTGGGCACACAGATGAAGCTGGTCACTGCCTTATCAGCTCAGGTAAAATAAACAATACCCGCCTTATTGCCGTCGTGATGGGAACATCAAGCCCCTCTAAACGAGATCAAAGCAGCGACACCCTTCTGACGTATGGCTTTAGGTTTTTTGAAACCCTCACCTTTCACTACCCTAACACCCCCTTCACGACCATAAAAATATGGGGATCAACACAGCCAAATATCAAAGCAGGAAGCACCACAATCATTAGTGCAACCATTCCTAAAGGATCTGCTAACAAGACTCAACTAAAAATAACTAAAGACCCCCACCTCATGGCACCCATCCCCCAGGCCACCCAAGTAGGTAATATCGCCATTACTTTAAACAATCAAACCTTATTATCTCACCCCCTCATTACCTTTAACCCAGCACCCAAGGGCTCTTGGTACACCTACTACTATGACAAAACTCGGCTTAAAATCTCCCAATGGCTACCCCTCTAACAACAGTTCACATTAACCATCAATGGACCTCTATCGATAAAGCCAAGGTCAGCATTCTAGATCGAGGTTTTCTTTTCGGAGATGCCGTCTATGAATCTATTTCCTTTTATCAAGGCCAACCTTTTCTTGCCAACGAGCACCTTGACCGCTTAGATAATAGCTTAGAACAAATCAAATTACCCAACCCACTAACCAGAAAAGAATGGCTGACCCTTCTTGATAAAACTCTTGAAGTTAATCATATCTCCAAAGAAGATGGCTACTATTACATTCAAGTAACTCGCGGTTGTGATGAAACTCGACTCCATGCATGGAAAAACAATGCCCCTACTTTTTTAATGATGAGCTTTTTAAAACCCATGCCTGCAACATTACTTAACATTAACACCATCAGTCAACCCGACTTAAGGTGGGGACGCTGTGATATTAAATCAACCTCATTACTGGCGAACATTCTTGCCAATAATGCTGCTCATGAGAACAATGCCTCTGAGTGCCTATTTTTTCAAGATAACCTCCTCACTGAAGGGTCCTCTTCAAATATCTTTATCATCAAAAATGAAATTGTTTATACCCCCCAATCAACTCAAAACATCTTACTGGGTATAACCCGTGAATATATTTTCAATATATGCCAAAAACTAAACATCAAACATCAAGAAAAAACCATGACCAAAGAAGATGTTTTAAATGCCGATGAGGTTTTTATATCCAGCACAACACGAATTATACAATCTGTATCCAAGCTAGATGAACACCATTTTCCCAACAACACACCCCTCACAAAAAAACTCTTTGATCAATTTACTCACCAGATCCTCAACCCATTTGTCATCCCAAGCTCATAACATGATCATAAGACTACTAGGTCAAACCGACTACCTTTCAACCTGGCAACGGATGCAAGAATTTACTCAATCAAGAACTCCCTCCCAAGAAGATGAAATTTGGTTAACCGAACACCCCCCCGTCTATACCTGTGGAGTCAGAGACAGCTCTGAACATATTATCAATAAAAACAATATTCCCATCATCCAAACCGATCGAGGAGGACTCATTACTTATCATGGTCCAGGGCAACTTATCATCTACCCACTATTAAACTTGAAAAACAATAAAATCAAACCCACCATGATTGTTACCCTCCTTGAAAATATTGTCATACAAACACTCCTACACTTTAATGTTATAGCTTCTGCCAACCCAAAGGCCAGAGGAGTCTATACCCAATCGGGAGGTAAAATAGCTTCTATTGGCTTACGTATTAAACAACACTGTAGCTATCATGGGATGTCATTCAATGTTTGCATGAACTTAGACCCTTTTTCAGATATTGACCCTTGTGGCATGACCCACCAACTCATGACAGATGCTAGAAGTCATATACAACCCTGGGATTCTGCTAAATTCTTTGATAAATTTTTTCAAGAGTTTTTTAAAGCTTTCGCTCGCGATTCTAACCGCCTTAAAATAACTCATGAGAACAAGACTCAGATACCTTCAAAAATCTGGCCCGGCGAAACATTTCATTAAACAATATCCACGCACGACAACCCTATATAAAAATCACTTATCAGAACCCTTACAATGATTCCTTCATATCTTTCAGGGTTCTTGACCTACCTTAACTTTATCGAAACCAAAACCCCTTCCTTTAGCTCAATATCAGTTAGCGCAACCAAAGCCCTTTTCTTTAGCTCAATCTCAGCTTTAATCCTATCCAGACTATCTTTCCCTTTCGTACCTATCAACGTCTTTAATTGAGGGCATCCTTTAACTATTACCTCTAACCCTGTATTAGTGATTTTCCGACACCCACTCACATTCAAACTTGTTAGGTGCGGACTCTTAGCCAATTTCAGTAACCCTATATCAGTAATTCTCGTACACCCACTCACATTCAAGCGGGTTAGGTTCGGACTATCATTAGCCAACACCCCGAGCCAATGATCATAAAGGGAAGTATTTTTACTAAAACTCAACTCAATTGGCCTCTTGACTATCAATTTATCCGCATTAGTAAACATCAAACACAACCCACTCAAATCCAAAGTCATTAAGCGACTAAACCCATGTAAAAAACCTGTTCCATTCTTAGTAATTTTAGTATAACTCAAATTCAAGTAAGTTAATCCCTGACAAAATTTCCACAATAGCTTAACTCCCTCATTTTGAATGCTGGTGCTACTTAAATTCAAACTAGTTAACCTTACACCGCTTGTCTTCAATGCCTGAAGTCCTTTCTCGGTGATGTGTGTGCACCCACTCAAATCCAAACGGGTTAGCTTCCTAAAACAATCAGCCAATGACTCAAGCCCACTATCAGTAACACTTGTACACTTTGACAAACTCAAGCTGATTAGGTTTCCTAAAGCAGCCGACCATTTTTGCAAACATTCATCGTTAATTAGTTTGTTATCAGACACATCCAAGCCAGTTAGCAGCTGAGATCGAGGTTTAAGAAAAAACTTATGAAATATTGTATCTTCAGGGTGGATCCTGCCTAGTTTTAATGAAGATACATCTACCATAATCGAAAAGAATCTTTCTTTTCTCCAGTCTTGTGAAACTCGACTAAAAAATGACAAATCAACACTCCCGGTAATGATAGCAGATCGCCTCCAAGATCCCATCGATGCAAATAGAAAGTTTCTCTTTTCAGAAAAACTAGATAAAAATGCGCCAATGTAATTGATCAGCCCTTCATTGAGTGCCATAATTGGTGGTTGGGGCATGAGTGCTTCTTTAGATAACTTTCCTACTAATGAATCAACCTGATGACTGACACCGTTACTTTTAGCCAAATCAGGATCTATCTTAGTAAAGGCCTTAACTATAGTTTCATTTTTCTCTAAACCGCAGCCTTTGAAAAAGCGCTTTAATCTATTTGCTTCTTTTATCACCAACTCTTTTTTTTCAGCTGTTAACTCTGATCCATCAAAATATAACTCTAAATTTTTTAATTGATGAAGATTCTCAATAAAAGTCCCTTCCGTTTCACCAACTTTAGATTCATTATCAACATTTTCTTTGAGAATTCGCCCAATCCAGCCCTCACATTTTTCAGGCTTTTGTTCTACCCGTCCTTTCATTTTTATAACCCCTTTATTCTAAATAACACACAACATTGTACCATAATCATCAAATATATAAAAATAAATTGTTGTTTTTATTCTACTAATTCAATGCTATCATTGTTTGAAAAAATTATCGACAGTCTGAATCTCAGCTTTAATCCTATCCAGACTATCTTTCCCTGTCGTACCTATCAACGTCTTTAATTGATGGCATCCTCTAACGATAGCCTGTAACCCTGTATTAGTGATTTTCCGACACCCACTCACATTCAAGCTTGTTAGGTTTTTACAGTTCTTGGCCAATGCCTCAAGCCCTTCATCGGTAATGTTCGTGCCGCTCAAGTTCAAGCTCGTTAGGTTTTTACAGTTCTTGGCCAATGCCTCTGGCCCTTTATTGGTAATTTTTTTACACCCAACCAGATCCAAGCTGGTTAGGTTTTTACAGTTCTTAGCCAATGCCTCAAGTCCTGCATCGGTAATTT
>DASCQC010000008.1:0-24220 GCA_036012865.1 Gammaproteobacteria bacterium | reverse complement strand
GAATGGAGAAGATAAGCTTTATGCCACAGGTGATAATTCTGCTGGACAATTAGGTTTGGGCGATACTACGAATAGAGATAAGTGGACTGAAGTGCCTATTGCGGATCTATTAAAAAAATTACAAGAAGATGTCAACGATGGTAAACAAGAAGACGATGTGTCAGAAGCTTCGGGGTCATCAAGTTTTAGTATGGGGCTTAACCCTAGAGATTGTATTTTTTAACTAAGCAACCCATTGGATCAAATTAAAAGAGGTAGAGTATGCGTGAAATAGATAAAAAACGAAAACAGAGTTCGGGTGAACCCAGTGGTGTCGGTTTGTTTGCTAAGAAGTCAAGAACTTCGTCTAAAGTAACAGAGCTAGAGATTAAGGTGATAGCTGGATCTGGTCATACATTTTTTTACATCAAAGGTGACGGAGAAGATAAGCTGTATGTCTGTGGTTGGAATAAGTATGGACAATTAGGCTTGGGTGATACTACGGATAGAGGTCAGTGGACTGAAGTGACTTCGCCTAAAGAGTTTACGATAGAGGAGGTGGTAGCTGGAGATGATCATGCTTTTCTAAAAGGAAAAGATGTAAATGGTGAAGATACGCTCTATGCCTTGGGTTTTAATAGATATGGACAATTAGGCTTGGGTGATACTACGGATAGAGATCAGTGGACTGAATTGACAATGTCAAATGGGTTTACGATAGAGGAGGCGATAGCTGGATTACATCATAACTTTCTAAAAGGAAAAGGTAAGGATGGAGAAGATAAGCTGTATGCCTGTGGTTGGAATAAGTATGGACAATTAGGCTTGGGTGATAGAAGGAATAGATACAAATGGACTGAAGTACCTTCACCTAAAGAATTTACGATAGAGGAGGTGATATCTGGATATACGCATAGCTTTCTAAAAGGCAAAGGTAAGAATGGTCAAGATATACTCTATGCCTGTGGTAGGAATGATAGTGGACAATTAGGATTGGGTGCTGAAAGGAATAGACAGAAATGGACTAGAGTACCTTTTCCTAATGGCTTTACGATAGAAAAGGTGATGGCTGGAGGGTATCATAGCTTTCTAAAAGGAAAGGGTAAGGATGGTGAAGATAAGCTCTATGCCTGTGGAAATAATTATAATGGACAATTAGGCTTAGGACGTGATAATGAGGATAGAACTCAATTTACAGAAGCTCCGTTACCAGAAGGGTTTAATATAGAAAAGGTGATAGCTGGCGAAAATCATAGCTTTCTAAAAGGGAAAGGTGAGAGGGGTGAAGATAAGCTTTATGCCTGTGGTTGGAATCGATGCGGAGAATTAGGCTTGGGTGATACTACGGATAGAGGTCAGTGGACTGAAGTAACTTCGCCTCAAGGGTTTAGCTTAGAAAAAGTGATACCTGGATTGTATCATAGCTTTCTAAAAGGAAAAGGTAAGGATGGAGAAGATACGCTTTATGCCACAGGTGATAATTCTGCTGGACAATTAGGTTTGGGTGATAGAAGGAGGAGAAATAAATGGACTGAAGTTCCTGTCGCGGATCTATTAAAAAAATTACAAGAAGATGTCAACGATCGCAAACAAGAGGGTGGTGTGTCAGAAGCTTCGGGGTCATCAGGTTTTAGTATGGGGCTTAACCCTAGAGATTGTATGTTTTAACGGAGCAACTCATTGGATCAAATTAAAAGAGGTAGAGTATGCATAAATTAGATAAAAAAAGAAAACATAGTTCGGGTGAACCCAGTGATATCGGTTTGTTTGCTAAGAAGCCAAGGACTTCGTCTAAATTAACAGGGATAGAGATTAAGGTGGTAGCTGGACATGGATATACCTTTCTTTACATCAAAGGTAAGGGTGGAGAAGATAAGCTTTATGCCACAGGTTATAATATTGGACAATTAGGTTTGGGTGATAGAAGGAATAGATACAAATGGACTGAAGTACCTTTTCCTAAAGGGTTTAGGATAGAAAAGGTGATGGCTGGAGGGTATCATAGCTTTCTAAAAGGAAAAGGTAAGGATGGTGAAAATCAGCTTTATGTCTCGGGTAGGAATGATCATGGACAATTAGGGTTGGGAGATAATAATCATAGAAATGAATGGACTGAAGTAACAGTTCCTCAGGGTTTTAGCTTAGAAAAAGTGATGGCTGGAGGGTTTCATACCTTTCTCAAAGGGAAAAATATGAACGGTGAAGATAAGCTGTATGCCTGTGGTTATAATCATTGTGGACAATTAGGCTTGGGAGATAATAATCATAGAAATCAATGGAATCAAGTACCTTCGCCTAAAGGGTTTAGCGTAGAAAATATGATGGTTGGTTGGGGTCATAGCATTCTAAAAGGAAAAGGCAAGGATGGAGAAGATAAACTTTATGCCTGTGGTAAGAATGATATTGGACAATTAGGCTTGGGTGACATGAATAATAGAAATCAATGGACTGAAGTTACTTTGTCTAAAGGGTTTACGATAGAGGACGCGATAGATAGATATGGGCATAGCTTTCTAAAAGGAAAAGGCAAGGATGGAGAAGATAAACTTTATGCCTGTGGTATGAATGATAGGGGACAATTAGGCTTGGGTGATACTACGGATAGAGATCAGTGGACTGAAGTGCCATTTAAGCATTATTTGTTAAAAGAGATGTTAAGAGAAGAAAGTGAATTAGAAGTAAGTAGGGCAGGATTAAAGAAGGGATAAGAGACTAGAGTGTGTGGGTTACTAATCTGTATACCATTGCTTTTTGTGTTAACGTTTTAATCATATAAATGAATTAAAATCTACAGGTAAAGAATTGTGCATGAACTTAAGAAGAAAGCTAATCAAGGAACGCATGTAGAAGCCATTACTCGCCTATGGTTAGGGCGCGTTGCGGGCGTCACTGAGTAAATTAATTAGATAAAATAAAGTTAAATTGCAGAATATATTAAAGTCGAATATTACCATTTATACCAAAAGATCATTAAAAGTAAATATTATAGTTTGATATTAAAGTTTTTTTTGGGCAAACTACATGATATAATCTAAAAATTTATTTGAATAATGGCAGGTTTTAAGTGGATCAAGGTTTGGAAGCTACTCATAGAAGCAACGAGGGTCAAGACGATAATCGTGATGGACCATTAGTATCGTTAGCAGGTGCTGCTATCCATCTTTTAAAGTTTATTGATTTTATGTCGTTTTTAAATCTTAGTACGAACAAATTTAATACTAAGTTTTTTTCGAACTATCAAAAATTATTCCGAATTCCGTTCTATTTAAAGGAAAAAAGTAATAAAACTGAATTGTTTTCACGTTTTTCTGCAAGGTTTTTGGATGTCAGGCACTTGGATTTAACCAATGCTAGCCAAGATGATGTCAGTCTTTTGCTAGAATCAGAATACAACCAAAAAATTATAACCTTGAAAATCAATGGTAATATTACGCCGGGGGATTTAAGCGGTCTTACTAAGCAATACGTTAATCTTAAACGTGTGACTTTGATATCTTCTCAACATATTGATAACCGATGCTTGGCAAACTTAAGTGGCACATGTACAGATTTAACAGCATTAACTTTAACGGGTTGTGCTAATGTCAAATCGGGTTTTCAGCGGCTGATCGAAGATGATTTCGCTAAATTGACGGAGTTGACTGTCCAACAAGAAAGCTTAAATGCTAAGTTCTTTGCAAAGATTAAATGGGTGCTTTCAGAGAGACTAGTTAAGCTGGATTTAAGCCGTTGTAATGGTTTTTATGAGACAAACATTATTGATGTTTTCAATAACTTTACTAAGTTAACATCACTTAGTTTACAACAATCTCAAATGGTAAAATCAAGTTCAGATTTAGCCTATAAAAGTAAATATTCAGATATTAATTTAACAAAATTGGACCTTGATGGAGCTAGATTTTCTCAAGAGATGTTATCGTATATCGTAGGTTCTAACTTAGGTAAACTCACTAAACTTAATTTATCTAATTTAGATATCTTAATCTCTATGAGGTTGCTATTATTACTTTCTAAACACACTAAAGGATTGACAGATCTTGAATTAATGGGTTCCGAATTTGATCTTGATGGCGAGCCGGTGGAAGGAATTAATTGGCCAGATCTTAAATATTTGGATTTATCATTAACCAAGAACGTGAGTAATGATGTAGTCTCGTATTTAGTTGCGGGCAGTCCTTCTTTATTGACTTTATCATTAAGACAATGTAAAGGTCTAAGTCATGATCTTCTTTCTCGTCTTGCAGGTTTCCATCAGGGGTTAGTAGAGATTGATCTTGGCTATCAAGATAAAGCAGAAAAAGTCCAGATTTTTATAGATAATAAGACTAGCTTCGAGCATGGACTTAAGGTATTAAACCTAGATAACAACCCTGATGTGGGAAGAATTCTGCAAGAACTTTTGAAAAACAGGCAATATAAGAATTTAAAAGCTTTAAGTTTGCGCGGATTCAACGATTTAACAGATGAAATGCTTCATCATGTTTTTGCATTTTGGTCTGAACTGAATTCAATTCATTTAAGCGGTTGCCACAATATCACACAGCATGTATTTAATAATCTTTCAACGCATGAAAGTTTAAAGTCCCTGGAGTTATCCAGCAATTATTTTCATGAAGGATGGTTGGCTCATATTCTTGACTGTTTTCCTAAACTGCAAAGTTTACGGATAATGGAAGCATTATCACCCAACAAAAAAGAAGAGAACGACGTGTTTATGCCGATACTTGTTCTTGATTTTATGCAGCAGAACCAGCCTAAGCATGATATTAATCTTACTGAGGATTCGTTTGATGACTTATTGAGTCATGATCAATTATGTTCACTTGACTTATCCTTCTGTAAGAAAATTTCTCCTATGATTATTCCAAAACTAATCCTTGCTTTTCCTAATTTATTGAGTTTAAAACTCCCAGTTTATGAAGAATTCTTGGGTTTGTTTCACACAGATGCACAGTCAATACAAGATCAAAGTATTATCATTGAATCATCGGATTCTTGTTGGTCTAAAGTAAAATTTCTTGATTTTACTCATGATGCTATTTCAAACCAGCAGGTTATCAAGATCATCGAGTGTTGCCCAAATTTAGAAAGTTTTAGGTTAGAGTTATCACTTAAAACAAGCTCTAATGACTCTATAATATCGCCTAATGCTGTCAATTATTTTGATGATTGTTCGTTAGGCAATCAGATGATATTGAGCGTTGTTCAACATTGTCGTTATCTGAAATATCTCGATTTATCGGGTAATGGGTATCTTGATGATAATACCCTTCAGGCGATAGCGCATAAAGCGCCACAACTTAAATCACTGGTTGTTAAGAACTGTCATAAAATTACAGACCTAGCTTTTCTGAATCAACCGCCTAATAGTTGGCCAAACCTTCAAGAACTTGACTTGTCAGGATGCTCTCAACTGACGAGTAAGGTTAATCTTTTATTGATCATGAATTGTCCTTCGTTAGAGAAATTAACTTTAGCTGATTCAATGCAAGAGCATTGGTTTTATTGGAATAATGAAGACACTAACCTTTGTTGGTTACAAATTAACAATCTTCGATTGATAGACGATCCAAGCCTTAATGATCTATCTGTACAAGCAATATTAAAAAGATGTTGTCATATCGTTTCTCTTGAAATCATCAATTGTCCTAATATAGGTATGGATGCTTTTGCTAATCTTAACAAAGATAGCTTATCGAACTTAAGAACGGTTAAGCTTAATGACATTCCACAACTAGAGAATAAAAGCATTTGTGATTTAAGTGAAGTCTGTCACAATATAACTCATTTGACGATCACCAATAATAACAAAATTTCAGATGAGTCTTTAGCTAAGTTCGCTGCTGAATGTTTGGAATTACAGTCCATCCGATTAAAGAACTGTCCTTCGATCGAAGGTGGTTTTATTTTATCCGTTCGTGAATTTAATTCTAAGATTGAAGAGCTGAGTATTGAAAGTTGTGGTTTAAAAAAACCATCTGTCAATTTTACTGAAATTGATGCCAAATCCTTTGGTAATTTGACAACCCTTAATTTGGCTTATAACCCTTACATGGCTGAAAGTTTTATTGAGGCTATATTATCTAGTTGCACCAAGTTACAAGTATTCAATATCAAAGGTTATCAACCGTTGATGAAAGGTATTGTCAGTGAGTTATCAAAGCAAAAAGATAACCTGAGAACGATTAATTTTGAGGATTGTTATAAACTCGATAATGATGATCTTGAAGGTTTAAGTGAAAATTGCACCCAGGTTGAATCAATAACTTTAAGTAATTGCTCAAGGATTCGTGATGGGGGAGTGATGGCCCTTGCTAAATCCTGTCGTAATATTAAAATACTTAAGCTTAGAGGCTGTAAAATAACTAAAAAATCAGTTAACAGTATCACAGATAAATTACATAGATTAACGGTATTGGATTTAGCATACTGTAACAATGTTAGCACCGATAGTTTAGAAGAAATTATATACAGAGATTCAGTCAGGAATCTAGACTTAGAAGGATGTCAGGTACTTAAACCGGCCTTATTTAACCGTATTCCTGAAAATCTGTGGCCGAACTTAAAAACACTCAATTTAAGTATTGTTGATGAAATTACTGATGATTTATTTGCTATCTTGGCTAAAAACCTTTCGGTGATTGAGTCATTAACAATTAAAGGTCAAGGTAATGGCTTGCCTACCTTAACGGGTGAAGGTTTGAGTCAATTAGTTCATCCCTATTTGTTAAAGTTGTTATTACTTGATCTTAGTTATTGTACTGAAGTTACTGATCATGGGCTTTCTTCGATTATCAAGTATTCAACGGAGTTAACCTCTCTAGATTTGTGTGGCTGTGATTTAATTACTGATGTCGGTGTTATTGATGTGGCTGAGAATTGTACTAATTTGCACCAACTTAATTTAGAACATGGTTATCAACTTGATAATGAATCGGTTAAAAAGTTGATGAAAAAGCAAGAAAATTTAATTTCATTGAATAATCACACTAAAAATAAATACAAATGGTTACCTGCTTGTTGCGCCACGATAGTTGATTCACTTTATCGGGGAGTTCAAGAAGATACCATGGATTCCATTTTAGAAACTAAAAATGCTTTATTTGATTTAAATTGGCACAAAACACTCATGATACCCTCTGTTATTAGAAAGTTTAGCGAAGAGATTAAATTAACCGGAAGTATTCGCTATAAAAGGGTTAGTGATGCTGCTATGAAAGCATTATCAAAACTTCCGTACCTTCATGTGCTCAATGTTAATCACTCGCCTCATATTTCATCAGACCCTTTTACAAGCGGTCAATGGTCATCATTAAAATTTTTATATTTATGGGGTTGTACTAAGATAACTGGAGCATGTTTACAAAATATTTCAAGAAATATGGGTTTAAAGATGATTGTTACACCCGATTTTAAATGTGTTTCTCCTCAAGAAATTATGGAAGAATACCCTCAGTACTCTGATCTTGAAGAAAAAGCAGAGGAATTTAATGATGATTCACCCAATCAAGCCGATTTTGTTATTATAGATATGCCAGATGAAGAATCTCAAGAGGGTGATGCCAACAAGGTATCTACAAACCAAGAAAAAGAGTCCTTTTGGGGTTTCTTGAAACGAATTTTTTCACCCAAAAAACAGAATAATGAAGATGCTCTAGTAACCACTGAAGAAGATAGTAACCCTGATGAAAGGGCTGATGTTAACCAGGGTGTTGATTCCTTGGGGAGTGATGAGTTAAAAGTAGGTCATCTAGATGAAGATACGACTTTAACGATTAGATCATCTGACTTGCAAGGCATTCCTGGACGCTCGATACGACATCCAACAGAAGACTGCTTTAAAGATAGCGGCTTAGAGGATATAGAGTCTTTGGTTAACTCGAAGGATTCTTCAACATCTAGTCATAAGAGTTGCAATTTACTTTAGTTTTAATCAAGTTTGTATGATTCTGAACGTTTAAAAACTATGTGTTGTGAATGGTAGCTTTATTCTGATGTGTCACTTGATTTAATGGCAATGGCGTGCAGTTGATCTTTATAATCTTCCAAAGCTTGATAAATCAGTTTGTGTTGCTGTATGCGGTTTAAATTGATGAAATACTTGGATTGAATTGTAATATCAATGTGGAGTTTACCTGGGATGTACTGTGAGTGCTGAGTGTGCTTGTGTGTTTTATCCTTGATGATCAAGAGAGAGGGTGTAAATTTTTTATTGAGGACTTTATGAATGCCCTCAATAACCTTATTCTGCGGTAACGTCATCAGCATGTCGTGATAAATAGGTAGCAATAACGACAAGAAAAATAAAAGTTAGAATTAAGCTTCCAAATAATTTGTAGTTGACCCAGGTTGTCGTGTCATAGTTAAAAAGGACAAACAAGTTAACACCACCCATAATAAAGAAGAATAAGGCGAACATTTTGTCTAAGTTGGACCATATGGCTTTGGGCACTGATACTTTATCTGCAATCATCCATTCAATAATATTTTCTTTTCTCAATAATTGGTTCCCGACTAATATGCATGAAAATAGCCAAAATATTGCAGTAGGCTTCCATTTAAAAATACTATCGTTATGGGTTAAGGCTGAAGAGATAGAAAAACCCCAGATAAAAAGTAGAGTAATGAGGTCTACGCGATGATGCTTTTTAGTTTTGTACCATTGATAAAGGTAGATAATTGAACTTGAAATAGCCATGCCAAAAGCAGCAGTAATTAGGTTGCCGAATTGGTAGCAAGCGTAAAAGATAATAAGAGGTATAAATTGTAAGCTATATTGCATTGGATGTTTCCTAAAACCTTAATGCCATAGTATAGTGATGATTAATAAGAAGGCAAGATGTATTAATACTATATTCATCTATGCGATTAGTCGTTTATACATTAAGATAAGTATATTGTTATATGAGGCTAATGTATTAACGGGTAAAGGGGGCTTTGTAGCATGACAGAAATATACCATTTACATGAGCAGTGCGGCTACGAGGTTATATTGTCTATGGTAGAAAAATTAAAATCAGGGGATAAGCTTATCTTGCATGTTAATAATCGTCTTTGGAATGTTGCTTTATTTCAGAAAGCATCTATCCTGCGATTAAAGGGTCTTGATGAGATACTGGATTGGTGTATTGTCACGCATCACTTAAAAGATGTATCAAAATGGTTGATTATGGAAAAATCAACCTATAGAGTTATTCATAAACTTAGGCATGATGCCTGTATTTTTTGGGTGTCACCCAATGGACTGTTTAAAAGAAAGATAATCATTAAATCACTTTCTAGAATCGGTTTATACTTTTGCCATGACTCTATCTTGAGTCGCATCACCAGTCTTATTAATGAGCCCTTAATCATGGCTATTTCAAAGGCACCTAGCCCATTAGATTTTGGCGATCATAGCCCTTTAACGGAGCATAATTTATTGGATGAAAAGATTAATCTTGGGTGATGAGGGATAGGGGGCTTATCTTCAAGTCGTCATATTTCAATGCTGTTCTCATTATGGCTGGCCTAATAAATTTTCTCTAGATTCTGTCAACTACTGATTGTCACTTATGCACATTTTGGGGCATCAGTTGGATACTCTGGCTGCAAAGCTGATTCCGGTGTTTCATTTGAGGATCTAGCAACTGGTTTTGTGTTGTTAATAATACTATATTTTCTAAGTGCATCAAAAGTTGATCTGAGAGTAATCCTTTTTGTTTGTTGAACAATTTCAATTAATTCATTCAATGTGTATTTGTCTTTATTGTCTGCTGAAGAAAGTCTCTTATGTAACTTTTCAAGGGAAGGTTTTTCAATGAACCCTAAACCAGGGATAGCTGGTTTTAGACGGCTAATCATATCGGCTTCAGATATCAAAGGTGTGGCTGCCGGATTCTCAGTATAATATTTAGACCAGTTCACAATCTGAATAAATTTATTTAAATCATCTTGACCTAGGATGGCACCTTCTTCGAAAACTTGATGAGCTAGGTATTGTGATAATGCTTCAAATCCCTCAGGTGATTCTCTAAATTTCACATTATTTTCTAGCAGTTCATAAATGATTGTAATGGCCTGATCGATGAAACCATTGTAATGTTCTGAAATAAAGTCCATAAAAAAGTTAACATCTAGTTTAATCATCGTTTCAAATAAAGATGTAATCCGTTGATTCTCTGCAATAGAAAGATCTTGAGTAATGAAAGAAAGCTCTTGATGGATAGCTTGGCCCATAAAGGTGGTTTGAATGGTATGGTAAGAAGGTTTGCTTGCAGCATCTGTAATTGCGTTCTCAAGATTGATTGAGAACAGTTCTTCATTGCCAATTAAGGCATAGCATGCTTTGAAAATCTCAGCGGTACGTAGGAAGGGGCTTGAATTTACATTACTCCATATCCACCGATGACAATACTTACCCCAAGAATCGAGATAGAGTGTAGGGTCTTCACTACAAGTTTCTGATAGGAGGTGGATGGTTTGAGCTCTATCTGATATTAATTTAGGAATATGAGTTGAAGCGTTAGGATCTTGATAAAATAAATCTAGAAAAATTTGATTATGATCGAGTTTGCTTGGCTCCTTATCAAGAGAGGTTGCCATTTGTGTGATAACAAATTCTGGTAGCACGCCCTCCATCAATGATGGGGTTCGTAATTGATTTGGTATGTATGAAAAGTTATCGTCATTGTTCAATATTTCTTTCTTAACCTCGATAGCTTTCTCATCACTCGTTGACATTTTCTTAGTTGCATTATCTGACCTTAAGAATATAATTCGGAAGTTTTGTTGTATAATCTTCTGAATTATATCGTCCAAATCTTTGCTGTTAATGTTATTTCCCGAAAGATTAAGAGAGACGAGTTTACAGTGCTCAGATAATAGTGCATGAGCGAAACCTGTATTGATGAGAGGTGTTTGTATTGAAAATCCTATTTCATTATGAGAAAGATTAAGTGATTTAAGCTTACAATGCTCGGACTGAAGTGCAAAAGCTAAACGTTCAGCTTCTTCAACCCTTATACGATTACCCGAAAGATTAAGAGAGGTGATGGTATTGTCAGGCTGAGTTAGTATTAAGGTGATGATGTCATCAATGACTCTTTCTTCAAGTAAATTTGATTTCATATGAGAAATATTAAGTGAGGTAAGTTTACAATGTTTGAATTTAAGTGCCTCAGCTAACCTTTCAACTTCACGTTGTGTTATTTGATTGCCCGAAAGATTAAAAGAGGTGATGGTATTGTCAGGATGAGATAGTATTAAGACAATGAAACCCATGTCTTGTGTTAGAGAATGTGTTTTTATTTCAGTCCCGTCAGGGTTTAATTCAATTCTGTCTTTGAAGTCAGTTGTAGCAATCTCAAGTAACTCTTTGTAACTTTTCATATTACCTCATATGTTATTCATGTATATGATTATAATAAATTATACCCTTGTTATTCTAGCCTGCTTTTCATGTTAAGTCAAATAACCATCTATGATAAGAAGAACAGCTCCATGATTGGAGGTTTTTAACTATGTTTTGAGAATTATAACTCCTTTAACGGACCATGATTTATTGGATGAAAAGGTTGAATGCTAATCGATAAAAAGATACACTGTGCAGCATGAGTGATCTCGAAAAAACAATTAAAATTCAGAAGTTGTTATCCCAACTTGGTGTTGCATCCAGGAGAAATTGTGAAGTTTTGGTGGCGAACGGAGATGTAACCGTTGATGGCCAGGTTGCACATGTTGGAATGAGAGTTAACAATGATGTTGTTGTTGCTGTCAAAGGTAAACGTATTTACAGCGTATCAGTACCTACTAGGTTACTTATGCTCAATAAGCCCGAAGGGTATGAGTGTAGTCGTAAACCCAAAGAGGGAATTCCTTCTGTCTTTACCTTATTACCTAAGATAAAAGGAGCTCAGTGGGTTTTAGTCGGTCGATTAGATGTGAATACTTCAGGTTTGTTATTAGTAACTAATTCAGGTGATATCGCTCACCAATTAATGCACCCCAAATTTCATTATCAGAGGCATTATTTAGTTCGGTGTCGAGGTGTTATTTCACAAGAACAGCGAAATCATGTGCTTAAACAGGGTATTACTTTGGATGGAAAATGTGTCAAATTTGATAAGTTTGAGGTGGTAAGAGAAAAATCTATCGACTCTCAGAACCAATGGTATTCATGTGTGCTTTCTGTGGGTTATTATCGTGTTGTTAGGCGCTGTTTCGAATCCATGGGAGTGACAGTCAGTCGATTAAAGCGGTATGCCTTTGGTCCTGTTTCATTACCCAAAGTGTTAAAAGTAGGGAAACATATTGACGTAGATCTTAATTTATTCGAGGCATGATTTGTTGGTTTTCTGGATTATATTTATACTAGGTATGTTGACATTATCGTACGGTTATATCTATTCATCTGTAGAACACTCCAAGTTTTGGGTTAGGGGCTCCATGGTTGTTTGTGTTGTTCTTAGCTTAGCCATTTACGCCGTCATGGGTCGAGGAGGTGTGATTTATCATCAAGCGTATGTCTCTGCTAATGATGCCTATAAATTGTCCCAGATTTTAAATCAACCTGAGTTGCTCAAGACCTCTTTAATGAAGGATTTAAAACTCAACCCCAATGATGAGAAAAAGCAATCTTTATTAGCTTCTGTATGCATGCATGTAAAGGATTATACCTGTGCCAAACAACACTATGTTTGGTTGGTTAAAAATCACCCTAAAGATGTTTATTTTATTCATTACCTTAAAAGCCAAATGAAATTGAATAAAAATCAATTAAGCCAACAAGATAGAAAATTGATGGGAATGTATTTATCACGTCATTTCGAAAATATGGAGGTTCACCGTATAGCGGCTCAAGATGCGATGGCTCATCAAGAGTATTCAAAAGCTGCAGCTCATTGGAGGTATGTATTAGATCACCTGGACCAAGCAGCCCCTGATAGGATGTTGTTAGAAAAATCACATGCATTGGCGGTAAAAAATATGAGAAAATCTTAGGTGAGTATTCATGCTGTATTTCAGTTTATTCGAATAGGTAAGTTTCTATGATGTTAAAGCGTCTTCTTGCTATGAAATTCTTTTATGAGTATGTGACTAACTTCGTGCCATGGTTATCTTTATTTTCCGCATTAACGATGATTCCAGCGATCATAGCTATTCTTCATGCACCAACAGATTATCAGCAAGGTGAGGTTTATCGAATCCTTTATATTCATGTTCCATGTGCTGCTTTTTCCCTGGGTTGTTATGCAGCCATGGGCTTATGTTCTGCAGCATACTTGGTCTTTAGAGTTCGATTATTGGATGTTTTTCATTCAGCTTTGTCCAAGGTGGGCTGTGGTTTAACCTTGTGCGCTCTTGTTACAGGATCTATATGGGGTAAACCAACCTGGGGTGCCTGGTGGGTTTGGGATGCTCGTTTAACGTCAGAGTTTATTTTACTTTTACTCTTTATTTTGATTATTCAATTAAGAGCCCATTATAAAGATGAGAAAAAGGCAGCTATTATTGTTGGAGCGATTACACTCATTGGTTTAATTGATTTGCCGATTATACATTTTTCAGTGGATTGGTGGTTTACTTTGCATCAGAAGGCGACCGTGTTGAAATTGACAAAACCTAGCATGCCAAATGAGATGCTTTGGCCATTAGGGGTGATGGCAATTGCACTAGCCATGAGTTTTTTAACGCTGTTTATTCGTTTTGCTTTACAGGATATTCAAAGGCGATTGCGAAATGATCGTTTAATTCAATCCATGTTGATGAGGAAGTAATGTCTATTCACGATTCATTTACAGTTTACATTTTAGGGGCTTATGGCTTTGTTCTTATGGTTTATGTCATCTTATGGGGCATGTCTGTGAGAGGAAAAGATGAATATTAATCATAAGCACAGAATCTATACGTTGTGCGTTAGTTTGATCTCTTTGGGCATTGGAGGGTATTTTATTCTTTCAGCCTTCAATGAGAATATCAATTTGTTTGTGACGCCTGGTCAAGCTATTATTCAGGCAAACAATAATCATAAAAGGTTGTTGCGTGTTGGGGGGCTTGTTGAAAAAGGTTCGGTGGCTTGGAGTGATGATCGGATGAAGGTTTTCTTCAGGTTAACCGATGGTGAAAATAATCTAGAAGTTGAATATACGGGTGTATTACCTTCGCTTTTTCGTGAAGGTCAGGGACTGGTTGTATCGGGTAAGTTAACGGGTAAAAAAGTTTTGATGGCCAATACAATCTTAGCAAAACACGATGAAAATTATCGACCACCCAATCGGAAAGGCTTGTAATGATACCAGAAATAGGACACTTATGTTTAATATTGCTGATGATGTTATCCTTGGGGTGTGGCCTTTACTCGAAGATCGTCACGTCATCAGAAGTTCAAGTAAGATCATTACATGTGCTGTTAGGATTGATCAGCATTTCTTTGTTAACACTGTTTTATTCAATGTGGGCTCATGACTTTTCTGTTGATTATGTTTACCAGCATTCTTCTAGGAATTTAAGTTGGTGGTATCGTCTTTCAGCAGTCTGGGGTGGTCATGAAGGCTCATTGCTTTTATGGTTATGGATGTTGGTTCTTTGGAATTTTTTGATATCAAAATTAAAGGGTTTGGATGACCTTATTAAACGTCATACCCTACGGCAAGGGTTGTTTTTAATCAGTGGTTTTTCAGCTTTTTGTGTTTTTACTTCAAACCCTTTTTTAAGGTTATTGCCGCTGGCGCCTCCAGAAGGAACAGATTTGAACCCCTTATTACAGGATGTGGGGATGTTGATACACCCGCCTATCTTGTATATTGGGTATGTTGGGTCATTGATGCTGTACCCTTTGGCTATAGCTGTTATTAAGCATCCTAAGCAAAGCTGGTCTCAAGGTCTTGTTACGCTCTGTCGTATTCAGTGGGCGGTATTAACTTTGGGGATTACCCTTGGAAGTTGGTGGGCGTATCGTGTGCTTGGTTGGGGAGGGGTTTGGTTTTGGGACCCGGTTGAAAATGTTTCCCTTATTCCATGGTTGCTCCAATTGACCTTATTGCATACCTTGAAAGTTCTTCCTCGGTATTCACCTATTCAAAGGCCCGTGCTTTTATTAAGCTTAGCTGCTGGCATATCAGCAGTTTTTGGGTTGTTTTTAGTTCGATCAGGGGTGTTGGTTTCTGTTCATACCTTTAGTCAAGATTCAACCAGAGGTGTCGTTTTATTGGCTGCAGTAGTTGCGATGCTAGCCTACAGTGGTTATACCTGGTTTAGCTATCAACGCCCCTCTCAAATGATCACTAAAAAAATAAGTATGCTAACTCGAGAGGGTGTGGTGTTAGTCGGATCGTACCTGATTGTTCTGGTGTTTTTAATTGTTGTGTTAGGAACATTATACCCAGTGATTATTCAAGCGATGAATATGACTATGATTTCAGTGGGTGCTCCGTATTATAATCAATTGATTATTCCTTTAGCGCTGGTTATATCTGCATTAATGATTATTCAATCCCATTTGTCCTGGGGGCGTGTTGGTTTAGTGAATCAACGTTCGTTATTGCTGAAAACCACAATCTCAACTTGTTTAATGGTGTGGGTTAGTTTGAATGAATATCATCTTCATGTGATGATGTTCTTGGGTGTGTTTTTATCTTCGATGTTGATCATGGAGGTCTTCGGGTATTCAAAATCAATGGCTCAGAGGGTAAGTCATGCTGGTTTTGGGTTGGTGATATTAAGCTTAACCTTTTCAACTTACCAGGGCAGTCAGGCAGATTTTATCATCAAACCTGGACAGGAAGTGCTCTTTTCAGGGTTTAAACTTAGAATGTTAAACAATAGAGAGGTTAAAGCCCTTAATTATGAATCCACCGTGGTGCCTATTCAGCTGATACACCAATCAACCATGAAAACTATTCTACAGCCTGAAAAACGTATTTATCAACCCAGTGGCACGATTATATCTCCTGTGGATGTTTACAGTAACCTTAGCTATGATTTCTATGTCTCTGTAGGACAACCGGCTAAACAGGGTGGTTGGGTGATAAGATGCTATCACAAGCCATTACAAAGTTTTTTATGGCTAGGAAGTCTTTTGATGATTCTAGGGGTGTTGACTGCATTTGCCAATCATAGGTCTAGAAGGAAGTCGGTATGATTAGACGGCCAATCATGATGACGATTATGGCATTAATATTGTTAAGTTTTACTGTAACTATGTTGATATCTATTCATGCATCTAAGCGTACGGGGTCTTTGCAGTTACAACGATCTATATCACTGCCTACTTATGATTTACCTACCATCGATGGAAAGTTGAGTTTAAACTTAAATCATAAATATAAAGGCAAAAAATGGGTTTTGCATATTATGGCAAGTTGGTGCCCTTATTGTGTCGATGAAATATCAGTTTTATACCACTTTCGTGATTCAGTTCGTATCCCAGTTGTTCTATTGGCCTATAAAGAGAATGATTTTCAAAAGCTCCATCGGTTAATTAAAAAGTACCCAGGTGTTTTTACCGATATCATGAGAGATGATGATGGGTTGTTTGCGATTGATTTAGGCTCAAGTGGAGTTCCTACAACCCTGGTGATTAATTCAGAAGGTAAGGTTGAAAAAGTTTGGAATCAACGTTTTACCGATGACAATATTCAAGAATTGATAGAGTACGCTCATGCAAATAATTAAGGGGTTGATAACTGCTGTATTCATAGCGCTTTCGACGAGCATTCATGCCATTGAATTATCTATCGATCAAAGTCAACGCTATTCTAGGCTCATTCATCAATACAGATGTGTTGTTTGTCAGAATCAGAGTTTAGCAGAATCAGACAATGTGGTTTCAGATTCACTTAGGCTTAAAATTAAGAATCTTATTGTAGAGAATAAAACGGATGAGCAGATTGATCGATACCTTAAAGATCGATACGGTGATCATGTAAGCTATCAACCGCCAATAAATTTTCAAACATTGTTGCTTTGGCTGCTGCCACTCATGTTTATTATCAATGGAATACGCCTTTTTTTAAGGCGTTAAATATGTTTTGAGTCTAAGTGTCTGTAGGTTTTTGTTTAGAACCTAAGTATCTTTGACGAGGCCTTGTTATTGCGTGAGGGTAGCGTGATATAAGTTCCTCTAAATGAGACAACCAGCCAATAGCCCTGCCCAGGGCAAATGTTGTTGTGAACATGTCTTCATTTAACCCTAGAGCGCTTTGAATCAGTCCTGAATAAAAATCCACGTTAGGGTATAAATTTCTTGTTTGAAAGTAGGGATTGTCCATGGCCTGTTGCTCAAGCTCCATGGCCACATTCAGAAGCACATTATTGCCTGAGGATTCTTTAATGAGGCTGTGGGTGAGTGATCTGAGGCATTGTGCCCGTGGGTCATATGATTTATAAACTCGATGACCAAACCCATACAACCGGAAAGGGTCGTTAGAGTTGATGGCTTTATCGATATACTTGGGTATATTGTCAAGGCTGCCAATTTCTTTAAGCATATTAAGACACTCTTCATTAGCGCCCCCATGTAGATGCCCCCATAATGCAGCAATACCAGCAGTGATGCATGCATAGGAATTAACGCCTGTACTTCCAACAGACCTAACAGCACTGGTTGAAGCATTTTGTTCGTGATCAGCATGAAGAATGAATATTTTATTGAGGGCCTCAACAGCCTTTTCAGACGGCTTATATTCACTGTCATTATTTGAAAATAACATGTACAGATAATTTTCAGTGTAGTCCAAGTTTGGGTTGGGCAGGACAACAGGTTTGCCTTGTTTGTAGTTGTAGATCATGGCCACAATAACAGGCAGTTGCCCAAGAATGTTGAAAAGAGCATGTTCACGCGATTGCGTTGATTTCATATCAAGATCCCAACTCAATAGAGTAGAAAGGCTGCTGACTATGGTTAAGAGCATAGACATGGGATGAGCGTTTTTGGGGAGGGACTTTAATAATGAAACGGTGTTATCGGAGACGTGTTGATGAGTTTTGATGTTATGAATAAATTGATGATGTTCTTCTTGGCTGGGTAAATGACCGAAGTAAAGGAGGTAGCAAACTTCAGTAAATTGGTGGTTTTCAGCCAGATAGTTGATTTCATAACCCCGATAAATAAGCAAAGACTCTTTGCCTCCGATGTAACAAATATCAGATTCACAAGAGGCAGTGTTTTTGTAGGCTGGGTCTATTGTATAATACCCTGTTTTTTGGTTAAGCGATGTGGTCTGGATAAATTTGTTTCCATAGGTATCCTCAAGAACAGGTAGTTCGAAAACTTCCTTGCCAAGGGTTAAGATTGCTTTATTACTCATATGAACTCTCAAGATGTAAAATGATTATAGGCAAATTCAGTTAATAATAAAAGTAATGAATATGATAATTTGGATAAAAAATGATCTCAAGGTCTATGTTTGATCCCTGCAAGTTGGTGTTTGGAATATTAGGAAGGCAGATAATGTCATTATTTAAGATAATTTTAGGGTAACTTTTTCTACCCCAGGGGGGTATTTTGCTAGCATTGAAGATCTTTTTAATAGAGATAGATTGGCGATTACTTTGTATTGATTGATAGGGTTCAGAGGGTGTGATTTTAATGACTAAGCTACGGGGTAGTTGGCTGGATTTGGGTGCTGTTACTTCAAGAATACCCAAGTTGTCAGGTAAGGTGATACGAGGTTGTTTATGCCAATTCCAATGGATTACTTGATCTTTGACCTGCTGATTGGTTAGAGCATAGAGCTTATTATTAAATCGCTGAATTGTCTTGGTTGAATGACTCAGTGTAGGACTCTTATCTGGTGGTGAGGTTAATTGTTGTATAAAGGTTAAGCATTGTTGTTGACTAAAGTGGTAGCACTGATGATGGTGTAACCAAGAAATGAAGGTTTTAAGTTGTTGGTTCTTAGGTAAATTAATGAGAGTGTTGACACAAAGTTGTGATTGAGGTTTGGGTAAAAATGATTGCTGGGCGAGAAATTTTTGGAAATGAACAACTTCTTGTGCATGGTTAGGAAAAGTAGACTCAACCAGGGGTAACCATTGGTTTCTGATTCTGTTTCTTATAATTGAATTGTCTTGATTCATAGGGTCTTTAATAGGCTTTAGGTTATGTTTGGCAATGTATTTTTTAATCAGTTGTTTAGGTAGGTTTAACCAGGGTCTAATAAACCTTAGCCCATGAACTTTGTTCGTTGATTTCATGCCTGATAAGGCATGGTTTTTTTCACCTCTTTTGAGTTGGACCCAAAAGGTTTCAATCTGATCATTCAGGTGATGTGCAGTCACGATACCTGCATTGCCTTTAACAAAGGATGATAGTAATGATATCCGGATATTTCTTGCCTCTGTTTCAGTTGCCTTAGGACGGGGTTGAGGAGCTGTGAGAATATCGATTGGCATGTTTATTTTATTGCAGAAGTTTTGACAATGGTTAGCCCAGTCATTGGATTGAGGTTGTATAAGGTGGTTGATGTGGACGGCAGAAACTTGGCTTGAGAACTTTGATCTATGTTGGCTTATGGCATGCACAAGAGCTGTCGAGTCCTCACCCCCACTCAATGCGATATAAAGGTGATCATATTGTTGAGATTGTTGATGTAACCATTCGAGATTAGAGGGCATAATAGTTGCTGGTAAGGTTTCTTAGTTTTTGTTGACGTTGATTAACTAGGGTTTCATTGTTGTTTTGAGTTAATAAATTTAATTCAGACGTGAGTGTGTGACGAATCGTTTCAATGCATTGCTTATGGTTTCGATGTGCGCCGCCAATAGGTTCTTTAATGATGCTATCAATGATTTTCGCTTGTAAAAGATCTGGGGCAGTTAAGTTCATTGACTCAGCTGCGTGTTGGGCCATTTCAGTATCTTTCCATAAAATAGAGGCACAGCCTTCGGGAGAGATCACGGAATAAATGGCATATTCCATCATTAAAACACGGTCGGCAACCCCCATAGCTATGGCTCCGCCTGACATGGCCTCACCCAAAACTATGGATACAATCGGAGTTTTTAAATTAGACATGGTCATAAGATTATTGGCAATGGCTTCGCATTGGTTGTGCTTTTCTGCATCAATTCCCGGGTAGGCCCCAGGTGTATCGATAAAGCATACAACGGGGAGATTAAATTTTTCAGCTAGCAGCATTAGTCTTTTACATTTTCGGTAACCTTCAGGGTTAGCCATTCCGAAATTATGTTTTACTCGTTCATTAATATCACGCCCCTTATGTTGTGCCAAGACCATGATGGGTAGTTGATTAAATCTTGCAATGCCTCCAATGATGGATTGACAGTCAGCCAAATGTCTATCGCCGTGAAGTTGAAAGAACGAATCAAATAGTGAATCGATAACATCGAGTGCTTTAGGTCTAAGGGGGTGCCTAGCTAATTGTACAATCTGCCATGGAGAGAGGGATTTATAAATAGATTGGGTGATGCTATCAAGTTTTTTATTCAACGCTGTGATTTGCTCACTGGTATTAACGCAGGTGCCATCTGTTGAATTTTTCAGTTGTTCTATTTGATGTATGAGGTCGTAGATGGGCTGTTCAAATTTTGGATGATCGTGCATGGTCAACTCCTAGGTATTCTAGAATACGTTTAAAGCAATGATTCTTCAAGTTGTTTTGATAGGTGAATTGCAAGTGTAGTGGTTCTTAAGTGTTTGTTGGGTGTTCCAACAGCAATGGCCATAGCTTTTTTCTGTGCGAGTAAAATGACAAGTTTTTTTCCTCGGGTAATGGCTGTGTAGATAAGGTTATTATTAAGAAGGGTGAAGTGCTGAGTAATCATTGGAATAATAACTGCAGGGTATTCGGAACCTTGGCTTTTATGGATAGAAATAGCATAAGCTAATTGTAATTCATCACATTCATCAAATGAGTAGCTGGCAATATGTTTATCAAAAGATACCGTAACAATCTTCTCTTCTTGGTCAATATTTTCGATGTAGCCGATATCACCGTTAAAGACATCTTTGTCATAATTGTTTACGCATTGAATAACTTTGTCTCCTTGTCGATACTGGATGCCATAATGGACCATAAAGTCAGTTGTTGGGTTGAGGGCTTGTTGAAGCATTTGATTGATGTTAGTTGTACCCAGTAAGCCTTTATGCATGGGTGATAATACTTGGATATCTTGCAAAGGGTTCATGTTGAATTTACGTGGAATTCTTTCGGTTATCACGGTTTTGAGTGTGGCAAGCAAGGTTTCTGGATCATTTTGATAAATAACATAGCAGTCCGTGGATTTATTATTAACGATGGGCATTTGACCTAAATGAACTCTGTGAGCATTGACGATGATTTGTGAGGACTCTTTCTGCCTGAAAATTTCAGTTAAGCAGAAAGAGGGAATGCATTGAGAGTTAATTAAGTCACCAAGAACATATCCTGGTCCAACGGACGGTAGTTGATCAACATCCCCAACAAATAGAATGCCAGCTTTAGGAGGAAGTGCCTGAATCACTGCATCCATTAATAATATATCAACCATTGAAGATTCATCTATAACAAGAAAATCAACGTCAAGAGGGTTGTGTTTATGGTGTTTAAACCCATAAGATTCAGCCTCTATACCAAGAAGGCGGTGAAGCGTTGTTGCAGGCCTTTGAGTGGATTCGCTCAGTCGTTTACTAGCTCTTCCTGTTGGAGCAGAAAGGGCTATTTTGGGTGTAAAGTTTTCAATGCATTGAATGATTGTACGCAGTACTGTGGTTTTTCCAACACCTGGGCCGCCAGTAAGTATGGATATTTTATTGTTTAGAGCGAAATCGACACCCTCTAGTTGATGGTGTGTTAATTTAATGCCTTGCTGCAATTGTGCTTTATCAATCCATTCATCACAATCCTTACCATTCCAGGGCAGTACGCCTCGCAGTAATTGGCTCAGGTTTTTTGCAACAGAAGTTTCTGCATCATAGAGACTTTCTAGGTAGATTAGAGGCGTATCGGAGAGCGTAGATCTAATGATGGTTTGTCTACTAAGGGCCAGACTGATAGCTTCATCAAAGCAATCCTCATTAACATTAAGTAATTGAGCAGATAATTCAATGAGTTTGCTTTGTGGCAAAGCGCAATGACCTTTTGAGGATGCTTCTTGTAGAATATGCCTGGTTGCTGCTGATAACCGATCAATAGAGTAAGGATCAAACCCTAGCTTAAGAGCTAAATCGTCACACATTTTAAAGCCAATACCGCGAATATCATCATATAATTGATAGGGGTTTTTTTTAATGAATTCGATGGCTTGATTTCCATATGTTTTGAATATTTTATGAGCTCTCGCAGTTCCAAAGCCATGATCATGAAGGAACATCATGACTGAATGAATGGACTTTTGTGAAATCCAGCTATGGTGGATGATGTCAATTCTTTTGGCGCCAATACCTTCGATTTCGCCAAGACGTTTGGGTTCTTTTTCAATAACTTCAAATAAATTATCTTTGAATTTTTCAATTAACTTATCTGCAAAGTGTTTGCCAATACCTTTAATGATTCCGGAAGAAAGGTACTTTTTAATGCCTGACATGGAGGTTGGAACTGAGGTATGGAGGGTGGTTGCTTTGAATTGTTTTCCATATTGTTTATCGTTGATCCATTCACCATGCGCTTCAATGATTTCGCCGGGTGTAATGTGAGCAATGGTTCCGATGACTGCATGTAATTTTTTTTTGAATTTTACTTTTAGGACGCAGTAGCCGGACTCAGCATTAAAAAATGTGACATGTTCAACAGGGCCTTTAATGGATTCCATTTATTTATTTCCGCAAATTAATTAATTCGTATAATAAGTATATACCTAGGATGATCATTAAAAAAGCTTTTAAAGAAGCTAGCCGTAATAAATTATATCAAATTATGTAAGTTAAGTAGTATAAGTTATTTATCTATAAGTCTTAGAGTCAGTATTGATGTTAAAGAACAGCAATGATTGTTTAATGTTCACTATAAAATATATTTTAACACAGAATTTGCCTTTGTTTGCATTCAAATCAATGTTGTTTGTTTTTTGTTGTTATGTTAAAATGCTTGTGAATTAAGAAGGACTATCCATGATATTAGAAGAATTACTACAGCAGCTTGAATCATTAGATGAATCTAGTCTAATTGAAAATTTATCAACAGTTGTATTCGATTGGCAGTCAAATAAAAAAACTGTAGAAGAGATTTTATTGAAATCTTGTGAAAAGGGTTATCTAAGTCTTGTTAAGACATTAATTGGTAGTGTTATATCAAATTCTGATTTCAGTGTTCATGACATCAAGGATGACAAGGGAGAAGGATTAATTCATAAAGCAGCTAGGAGTGGATCCTTAGCGCTGTGTAAATATTTGGTGGACGAATTATGTGTTAATTATAACTCATTAACAAATGTTCATATTCATGCGATATACTTTGCAGCTCAGTTAGAACATAATCATCTATGCTTGTGGTTTATGAAAGATAAAAATATAAATCTCAAACATTACTTGGCTGGGAAGAAAGGATTATATCTTTTAACTCGTGCTATTAAAGGAAATAGCACAGAGCTCATAAACATCCTAATAAGTAAGATTGTAAGTGATATTGAAAAGATAAAAGCTTCCAACAATGATCATGACAAGAAGCTTGCAAATGAATTGCTTCAGAATCGTCCTTATTATCTGTTTTTCGAGGCATTAATAAAGGATCATTTGGCGGTAGAGAAGCTATTAGGTTGGGCAAAGGAATTAGGAATAGCTAAAATGATGCTAGTTCATGTAAATCATTTCATGATTCTATCGACGTTGGATATTGATCTTAAAGTGATGAAGATGGAAAAGTTATGGGGATGGGCGAAAGAGCTAGGAAATGCTGAAGAGATGCTAACATTTGCGCGTTACTCTGGATTTAAACGTGCTTGTGAAAAAGGTAAGACTGAAGTGATGGTAAAACTATGGGGATGGGCGCAAGAGCTAGGAAAAGCTAAAGAGATGCTACCCGTGGGGAGTTATGGATTTGAATTAGCATGTGGTCAAGGTCGGGTTGAAGTGATAGATAAGTTATTGGGATGGGCGAAAGAACTAGGAAAAGCAGAAGAGATGTTAGCAGCTGATGATTATGCTGGGTTTAGATCGGCGTGTAATAATGGTCAGACTGAAGCGATGGATAAGTTAAGAGGGTGGGCGAAAGAATTAGGAAAAGCAGAAGAGATGTTAGCAGCTGATGATTATGCTGGGTTTAGATCGGCGTGTAATAATGGTCAGACTGAAGCGATGGATAAGTTAAGAGGGTGGGCGAAAGAA
>DASCQC010000007.1:0-39212 GCA_036012865.1 Gammaproteobacteria bacterium | reverse complement strand
GATCAAGGGCAGGGGGTTGATCAAAGTGATGAACAAGCCTTTCATTGGTACAATAAATCTGCTAATCATGGGTGTGCTGAAGCTCAATATAGCTTGGGAGTGATGTATCATAATGGTCAAGGAGTAGATGAGAGTATCGGCGAGGCATTGATACTTCTCACATTGTCAGCAGAAAATGGTTGTGATGAGGCGGTGGGTGCTTTGCAAGAATTGAGAGATGCTGCTCCTGATGCTGCTCCTGATGATGAATCGGATGATGATTCTGAGGTAGATGAAAATTCAAGCAACTATCACCCTGGCTTCGGCAACAGATAAGCGTTTGATATTGACACATAGCTGAATATTTGGTAGGTTGTTTCCATCAAATAAGCAGAGCTAAATAATATGACCAATAGTAATAATCGTATGCTGCAACCAAATAGCTTACAGGATGCTCAGGCTCAATATGATTTGGGATTGTTGCACTATGATAATCAAAACTATCAGGGTGCTGCTAACATGTTCACACAGGCAGCTGATCAGAACCATGTTTCAGCACAGTTCATGCTGGGTGTGATGCATGATCAAGGAGAATGGTTTTCTCAAAATTATACACTAGCTATTGATTGGTACACACAAGCAGCCAATCAAGAACATATTTTATCTCAATATAATCTGGGATTGATGTATAAAAATGGGATAGGGGTAACTACAAGCTATGTACAAGCGATTCACTGGTACACTAAAGCAGCTAACCATGGTCATGATAGAGCACAATTAAATTTGGGAGTGATGTACGCAGAGGGTCTTGGGGTTGATCCAAGTGATGAAATCGCTGCTGAATGGTACATACGAGCAGCTAATCAAGACAATGTTTTAGCACAAGTCAATATCGCGCAGATGTATGCAGGGGGTGTTGGAATAGGCCAATGCGTCCCACGGGCCTTGTATTGGTTCGAAAAGGCAGCTAATCTCGGGAATATTGTAGCAAAGTTCAACTTAGGCATGATATTCGAGACAGGGATTGGAGTAACGAAAAACCATGAGAAAGCGATTCACTGGTACAATGAAGCCGCAATAAAAGGGCATGCTGAAGCTCAATTCAATTTAGGAAAGATGTATAAATTGGCTCAAAACTATGATGAAGCTATTAGCTGGTTCATAAAGGCATCTGCGCAAGACTGTGCTGAAGCAAAAAATAGCTTGGGGGTTATGTATGATCAAGGGCTCGGAGTAACTAAAAATTATAAAACAGCCGTTGAATGGTACTCCGGCGCAGCAATTCAAGGGCTTGCTAAGGCACAGTTTAATTTGGCAAATATGTATGAAGAGGGTCTCGGCGTAGAGGAGCAATGCTATGAAAAAGCGATTTACTGGTACAATAAAGCAGCTGGGCAAGCGTATGCTAATGCACAAGTCAGTTTAGGGTTGATGTACGAAAAGGGTCTTGGTGTCGCTAAAAGTCATACAAAAGCCTTGGGCTTGTACACTCAAGCAGCCGAGCAAGGAAATGCTATAGCACATTACAATTTGGGGTTGATGTACGAAAAGGGTCTTGGTGTCGTTAAAAGTTATACAAAAGCCTTTAACTTGTACAATCAAGCAGCCGAGCAAGGAAGTGCTGTAGCACAGTGCAATTTGGGGTTGATGTACGAAAAGGGTCTTGGTGTCGTTAAAAGCTATACAAAAGCCTTTGACTTGTACAATCAATCAGCCTTCCAAGGAAATACTATAGCACAGTGCAATTTGGGGGTGATGTATTATTACGGAAAAGGCGAAGTAGATATTCATCATACGCAAGCTCTTTTATGGTTCTCAGTAGCAGCTAAAAATGAAAATGTAGAAGCGCAGTATTATCTGGGCGTTATGAATGAGTACGGTCAAGGATTGACAAATAAAGACCTCAATAAAGCTATTGATTGTTATAAAAAAGCCGCAAAAAAAGGGCTGATTAAAGCACAGGATGCTTTAGAAATGCTAATGAATAAGCGTTCATCAGTTACAGGTTGGGTGTATGAGGGACAAGAAAAGAGCTTTGATGCGGTTAAAGATCTTCATTTAAAAGGCAATACTTTATTTGGTCAAGGTCTTCAATCTAATGCTAAACTTTCTAAATTAGGGGGAGCTGCTTCCATCAAAATAGGCGGTTTAAAGGTGAATTTCTAGATTCAAAGAATACAACATCTCGTTGAGAAAAATGTATGTTTCACATGAAACAGTATCTTGGGTTATGAGTCTTTACCTTTTATAATCCTGCTTTAGATTGATTGTTTTGTCAAATTGTATATGTTTGTCAGGTTGGCGATGAGATATGTACACGACTGCAGATTGAATCCTTTTAAGTTGTTTTAACCATTCTATTTCTTTTTGTAAGCAGACCCCTGAAAGAGCTTCGTCAAGAATGATAATATCATAATGGTTGAAAAGTGCTGTGTTTAACTGGAGTCTTTGGCGTTGCCCTAAGGATAAGTCATTGATGTTGGTATCTAAACAAAGAGACTGTAGTTCTTTATCATGATGGGTTAAAGGGGAAGAAGATTCTAAAAGAAAGTTTTTTAGGGGTTGATTATTAAATTTTGGATCAGTAGAACAATACAAAACTTTTTGATGACAGCACCGTTGGAATAGAAGTTCAACGTTGTTAAAGTACACAGTTCCCTGAGAGGGTTTTAGTGCGCCTGATATTATTAAGGCTAATGAAGTTTTTCCAGATCCTGAGGGACCTTTTATGTGCAGCCAAGATTTTCTTTTTATCGACAAATTAATGTTATGAAGTATTGTTTTTTTGTAGTTAAGGTAAACCCTGTCTAAACGAATAGGTAAGGGGTATTCTGGCTGTATTTTTAGGCTAGGGCCCACTGGAGAGGGAATATGGCATAATGAGGCATAGAGGTTTTCCCAGGATTGTTTTATTTTTATTATCTGTTCAGATTGAAAGTGAAGGCTCTGGTTGAGTTGATAACAAATCATCAGGGCAAAAGTAAATTCTGAAAAAGAAATGATATGGTGGTTCTTTTGATTAAATAGTATAGCACAGCTAATCAAGTGAGAGATGAGTGAGCAAGAGGTTATGAACGATTGTTTTTTAAGGTGTTTATATGAAATTTCAACAGATGTTTTATGGCGTTTATTTGTTAACTTTCTAAGTAAGCTCCAGGGTTGCTGCCCCTGAGGAAGTGTTGGCCAGCGATTCCAATGAGTTATTAACTGATTTTGTTGAGCAAGAATTTTATTTTGTATAGTGTGATGGTTTTTCCAACAGGTTTGGGTGTTTTGAGAGTTATATTGACTGTAGATAATGATACTTACTAACAAAGTATAATAGATAGGAAGAGCGAATGAAATTTGACTAATCACTATCAGAGCATAACTCCATTGTAGAAGAGATGTTAATCCATGGCATATCATCCAAATCATTAAATCAATGGCATGATCAGGAATATGCATTATATGTGTTGGTGCTGGTTGTGATGGTAGCCCTTGGCCTAGTCGACAGTTTTTGAGTAGCAAAAGCGCAACTTTAGCCTTAAGTCTATTCTTTAAATTGCTTAATAATTTTGTTTGAAGAAGAAATACAATATCAATAGCCCAAAATAAGCTGATAGTTGTTATAAGTGCATGATTGGATGTGATGAGAGAGGGCTTTGTTTGCATGAGGCTGTAAACTTGCCAGGGTAATAGCAAGTGGTAGGTTGCAATAAGGCAAGAAAAAAATATTAACGTAACAATGCTTAATGGTTGCAGCCACACCATTTTCTTGAGGAGGTCTCCGACTGTATAGGTCATGTGTATTATTTTATAGATTATTGATGAGCTTTAAAGACCGTAAAAGTTTGAATTGGGTTCTCTAACTGTTTTTTATCATAGAAAAAGATTTAAGCTCTTTATCTGCATTCGTTCTACTTAATGACTTTTGTATAAAGTGATTTTCTAGGCACACCACAACACGTAAATTAGCATAAAACTATCCAAATTATTCCGTATAATACCCTCTCTTGATAACAGCTGGCTTAACTTTTTATTTGTTTTTCTCACTTCAGCTTTATTTATTAATGCACGAAAATACGTCTTGGGATTGACAAAAGGGCGCTGTTAAAGCAGAATATGGTCTTAATTTGATGGGGTGTAGCCAAGCGGTAAGGCATCGGGTTTTGATCCCGTGATCCCTGGTTCGAATCCAGGCACCCCAGCCACTCTTTTCTTTTTCATAACCCTCTCATTATTGAACTGTGTTTATCACGTGTTATTAAAGGTCTTTCTTGAGGCTAATTATCGCTTAAGAGATTTTTTTGTTCTAGTGGCATACGTGTGCTAAAGTATCCAGAGTTAAATGAGAATAAGGACATGTTAGGGCGCTGGCGCTGTCGTTCTATTCTGGAGTTAATACCTTGTCTATTCTAAAAGAAGTTAATAGTTATTGGGATGCTTGTTGGACAGCTCTATTTTATGGGTTTATACTCGTTATGATGTTGTTCTTATTGAAGTGTGGGGTCACCAATTATTGTCCCCTGGACGAGTGTGACCACAATAATGATTGTACCGATAAAGTTAAGGGTCACGGCGTGTGTCATGATGCTAATGTCTTCGGAGGGTCGTATTGCTCCTGGGAACAGGTTGACCAACCGGAACAGCCTGGGAATACAAAGGAAATCCTGGCACCTGGGGTATGAGTCTAACAAAGGGCCCATGACAAACGTATGAGAGGTCCTGACCTACAGGAAGAAAATGCTAGTAAAAATCTGTAATGGAAGGCGTTACAGAAGGTCATCTAGACGTGATGCAGCGGTATTTGAGGGTTATAGCTTCACCACAAATATTTTCAGCCAGTGATGAGTCATGTACAAATACTCATAAGCGATTCTGCCGAAGATAGACAAAATATTCTCAATTCATTCATTAAAGAGCTCATAGCTGGGTGGAATAAAATAGGATTGCTTGACTTTTATCCATATTTATTTGAAAATCAACGCATGGAATCAGGTTGATGGTTTTGAGATACTTGTAGTATAGCAATCTGTTGTGACATATCTTTAAACTGCGCCCTCAGTTCGTTAATCTCACTGCGCTGCTCTTCAATTCTTTTGTGGTTTTCTTTTATTATTTTGAATAGATACACCTTTGTCATTAATTCAATTTGAACGGCCTGGGATATTTCTTGTGGCAGATAAGGTAACAGTGCTTTTACAGGAATAAAACCCCTCAACTCCAAAGCCATATTGTCGAAGGGTGATGGCTTGAATGAATCGTCGTTTAATAATTGCTTTAATTCTTGGGGTAATGATTGATATTGTTCGTAATATCCGGTAGCTATCTCTGAGCTAAGTGTTAACTGTTGTTCTCCCCCACGAAGCATAAAAGTATCAGTAATTAAGCAGTGAGTCATATTGAGACTTCCAACAGTAAAGTGTTGTGATATTAAATACTGACGGAAGGGGACTGAGTGGGCAAGGTTTGCGCATGTTATTTGTAGCTTATATGCACCAGGTTTGCTTAGGAAGTCTTTTTGGTTGCTTAATATATGCCATTTAAGGCCATCAAAAAGAGATCTTAGATTTTTGGGTTCTAGTTTAGGTTTTTTTTTTGAAGTCTTTGAATCAAATAGGCTTGGTGCTGATCTTTTCATGATTACCTGTCTTTGCTCTTGATTAGTATTTGAATTTTAGCTTTTTTGGCAGGGTTTGTCAATAGTTATTTTTCTTATCAATATCAATAGATCACACAATAAAGTTTCGGGTATATGAATAGGACAATTGAATATTCTATGGATCAAGGTATAATGATTTTTAGTTAATTTATCTCATTAAATAAAGGTTTAAATTTGAGTTTAGGTTTATGAAAGTTTTTTCCGGCAGTTCTCATCCAGAATTGTCTCAAGCTATTGTTGAACACCTAGGTGTTGATTTAGAAAAAATTCATGTTTCATCGTTTGCAGATGGAGAGGTTGATGTTGAACTAGGTACCTCGGTGAGAGGGGTTGATGCCGTTGTTTTACAATCTACTTGTTCGCCGGTGAATGATTTATTGATGGAACTAATAGCTATTGTAGATGCTCTAAAGAGAGCTTCTGCTAAGTCAGTGACACTTGTTATGCCTTATTTTGGCTATGCTCGACAAGATCGCCGAATTGGGTCAGCAAGAATTCCTATTATGGCTAAGGTTGTTGCAGACATGCTTGCTGCAATCAAGGTTGATCGTATCTTGATTATGGATATGCATTCAGAGGTTATGCAGGGTTTTTTCAGCATGCCCATCGATAATATGTATGCGACCCCTATCTTTATTGAAGATATTCTTCACAAGAAATTAACGAAGATGAAAGTTGTTTCACCTGATGTAGGGGGAGTTGTCAGAGCTCGAGCCTTGGCGAAAAAACTGGGTGGATCAGATTTAGCCATTATTGATAAACGCAGGGACCCTCAGCACGGAACCCAAACTTTACACACCATTGGTGATGTTAATGGCTATCACTGTATTTTAATTGATGATTTACTGGATACAGGAAAAACCTTAATGCAAGCGGCTAAAGCATTGAAAGCAAGTGGGGCGCTTTCAGTTCTGGCTTATGTAACGCACCCTGTTTGTACTGCTTTTAGTCCAGATGAGTTAATGTTATCAGATGTTAATGAATTAATCTTTTGTAATACCATCCCCTTACGCGATGATTTACAGACGTGTTCAAAAATACGGACGATGAGTGTAGCCCCCTTGATAGCGGATGTTATTCAGCGGGTTTTTCAAGATAAATCACTAGGAGATCTATTTTTATGAAAGTGATTGTGGGTTTAGGTAACCCAGGGGATGCTTATGCTAAAACCCGACATAATGTTGGGCAGTGGCTGATTGATCAATTAGCAGCCTCTAGAGGGGTGGTTTTAAAGGACGTACAAATGGCGTCTGTGCAAGCAGTGAAAACCACGATAGAAGCACATTCTGTTTGGTTGGTTAAAACTGAATCTTTTATGAATGTCTCCGGCCTTCCGGTTAGAAATTTTTTAAGTTACTATCGCATTAAGCCTGAAGATTTATACGTTGTTTATGATGACCTTGATTTTGAGTGTGGTGTCGTCAGGTATAAAATGGGCGGTGGTGCAGGGGGTCATAATGGCATCAAAGATATTTCTCGGCATATAGGCAAAGACTTTCATCGGCTAAGGGTTGGAATTGGTCACCCAGGTGATGCCAGCTTGGTTTCTTCGTACGTGTTAAAAGCACCCAATGCTGAAGACAGAGTAACAATACAACAATCATTGACCCAATTAGAGTTCTGCTTAGCAGGGCTTATGGGAGACGATCGATCTGTGGCCATTGAACAGTTGCACAGCGATTCATAACTTAAGTCTAGGTTACACGGTGGCTAAGTGTTTTTTTATCATAATCATTAAAATTGATATGGCGGCTGGAGTGACCCCACTTATTCTCGATGCTTGCCCTAGAGTATGAGGTTTACTTGCTGTCAGCTTTTCCTTAACTTCATTTGAAAGTCCTTTGATTGAATTCAAATCAAGTTCTTCAGGGATAACGGTTTGTTCAACCTTTTCTTTTTTGCTGATGTCTTTATGCATTCTTTCAACATACCCGGCGTATTTGATATCAAACTCAATGTGATCGAGGTAGGGTTTAAGGGCGTTAGGCACATCGTAATGCTCCAGAACAATGGATGCATTGATTTCAGGGCGTTTAAGTAAGCTATTAAGCGTTATGCCTTGAGTCAGTTTTAGCTCATATTGTTGATCGAGAGGGCTTTTCGGAAGGCATCTATGCTCCAGCCATTGAGTGAGCTCTTTGAGGGCTTTTTCTTTGGTTTTTAATTGATTATTTAGTTGTTCAGGAACGACGCCAAGATCAAAGCCTTTCGCTGTTAGTCGTAAATCAGCGTTATCTTCTCGCAAAATAAGGCGGTATTCAGCTCTGCTGGTAAACATTCTATAGGGCTCATGGGTTCCTAATTGAATTAAATCATCCACCAGAACTCCAAGGTAGGCTTCATTTCTTTTAGGGTACCATGGGTCTAAGTTTTGATGTGATCTTGCTGCATTGATGCCTGCAAGAAGACCTTGGGCTGCAGCCTCTTCATAACCCGTTGTTCCATTAATTTGCCCGGCAAAATACAAGCCCCCTATGTATTTAGATTCTAACCAGGGTTTGAGGTCTCTAGGGTCAAAGTAATCGTACTCGATGGCATAGCCTGGTCGAGTAATATGGGCATTTTCAAGGCCAATGATACTGCGAACAAAGAGCTGCTGACAGTGATAAGGCAGGCTGGTGGAAATGCCATTGGGGTAAATTTCATTGACAGATAAGCCTTCAGGCTCAATGAATACTTGATGCGACGTTTTATCAGCAAACCTTACAACCTTATCCTCAATGGATGGGCAGTACCTTGGACCTACGCCAGAAATGTTGCCTGAATACATGGCGGATTCTTCCAAATATTCCCTGATAATGTCATGTGTCTTCGGCTGAGTATGTGTAATATAGCACAAGGTTTGTTGTGGGTGTGGCTGAGGGTTGAGGCTTGACATATAAGGAATGGGGTCATCGCCTGGTTGAGGCGTCATGACAGAGGTATCAATGCTATCAAAAGCAATTCTAGGGGGCGTTCCTGTTTTGAGACGACCAAAACGAAAAGGCAGCGTTTTTAATTTCTCTGCCAAAGAGATGGATGCAGCGTCCCCAGCTCTTCCTCCTTGATAATTATCTTTACCTATATGAATTTTCCCATTTAAAAAGGTACCGGTGGTTAAGACTATTTTTTTTGCATAAAAAATTAAACCCTGTTGAGTTTTAACACAATCGACTTGATGTTTGTTAATGCCCAGGTCTTCAACGGCACTTTGAAATAGCCATAAATTCTTTTGTTGATCCAGCAGGGATCGAATGGCTGATCGGTATAAACTTCGATCAGCTTGAGCTCTTGTAGCCCTTACAGCAGGACCTTTACGCCTGTTGAGAACTCTAAAATGAATACCGGCAAGGTCTGTTGCTTGAGCTATCAAGCCCCCAAGAGCATCTACCTCTTTGACCAAATGAGTTTTTCCTAATCCCCCAATGGCTGGGTTGCAAGACATTTGTCCTAGGGTGTCTATTTGGTGGGTGATAAGCAATGTTTTTGCCCCCATCTCTGCAGAAGCTCTTGCAGCTTCCACCCCAGCATGGCCACCACCAATAACAATTACGTCAAATCTATTTTTCATAGGGTATTACTTGAATTAAGTCCATGTTATTATACATGCTTGCAAGGGCATTTCAATGGTAAGCTTATGTTTTTAATTGTGTTGTTTTTGTGGCTGTTTTGAGTGGGCAACATTCTTGGTGAACCAATCAAGAATGTTGTCTAGCAGTTTAAGTGCACCGACCGCTATTTTAATAGATGCGTAAAAGTTAGGTTGCATAATTAATAGATTAGATTCATCTAACTGTTTTAATAGAGAATGAAGGCATCTAATTATTCGTTTGAGTTCTTTCAAGATATTAAGTAATGAGGTTTTGACCTTTTTTAATGTTTTTTTAATCGGGTTATGAAGAATCTTATCAGATAATTTCTTTGACATGTCAAATAATTTTTGAGCGCTTTCTAAGAATGTTTGTTGATTATGTTTTTCTTTGAAAAAGTTAGTTTTTTGATAGGGTACATGTTTTAAGTTTTCAGGCAAATGGGATTTGATTTCACGGTGATCTGCCTTTGATCTTTTGAGGATTAAGGTGAGGGTCTCTGCTAATAAATGTGGTTGGGTTATTTTGTCTCGCGAGGCAGAAAGTATATCACTAAGATCATGAATAGCATGTTCTTCTGGCATTGTCTTCTCCTTATAACTATGGGTTCTTGTCTATGGTTTATAGTATATATTTTGCATAAAATCATGATTTATATAGATAATATGTCATGTAGCGATAAGCTTTGATCTAAATAAAGTGGTTTTTTAGGTTTCCCTGAAAAATATCCATCAATATTAAGTTAATGCTTGGGTTGGCTTAAAGGTTCTTGAGGTAAAATAGAACGAATGAATTCGTCTACTTCAGTAACGATTTTTCCAATATCGTGGCCTATTTTTTGAATGTCTGGGTTTTTGATTAAATTCTCAACAAATTTAAGGGCTTTTTTTAACAGATCCAAAAGATAAGTTAGAGAGCTTTGGAGGTATTCAATAATTGGTTTTTTTATACCAGCTGAATCTTTTTCGCTTTGCATGGATTTTAGTTGTTTTTCAATTGTATTAAAAATATCGACGTCGACGTGGGCGGGGTCAAAGAACCTAGGGCTTCTGGTAGAATCTGTATTAGCCGGTAAATCCTGGCTAATGGTGTTTTCTATATTGTCTATTATCTTTCCAATAATTGCTGCGATTTCTTGGTATTCCTGTTTAAGGTCTTTAGGTTGAGGGGCCATTTTTTTCTCCAATCTATGACATATTTGTTTATAGTATATTGTTTTAAAAAAAACCGGGTTGTGGGTTAATTTTATTTAAAAAACTCTACAAATGTTAAGTAGGGCTTGTTAGGTGGGGGTAATCTAATTAGGATATGAAGCGAACTTATAGGAAATGAATCATGTTGTATTGTTTGATATCCCCTGCAAAACGATTGAATGAAGGGGCCATAAGAACAACAATCTCATCGCCAATGTTTTTGGAAAGTAGTTTAGAGTTAGCCACTGTACTTAAGACGTATTCAGTTAAAGGCATTCAAGAATTAATGGGGGTCTCGGAAAACCTGGCGCAGTTAAATTACGAGAGGTATCAAGATTTTTCACAGCAGGGGCATACCAGCTCAAAAGCTATGCCTGCTATTTTTGCTTTTCATGGAGATGTGTACCGGAATATGAAAGCAGAAGACTGGGATAAAGAGGTACTTCATAAGGCTCAAATATCTTTAGGTATTTTATCGGGCATGTATGGTTTATTAAGGCCACTAGATGCCATTTTACCGTATCGATTAGAAATGGGAACAGCCTTAAAAACATCAAGAGGTAGTAATCTTTATGAGTTTTGGCAGGAGTCAATAACAGAGGCAATTAATCAACATATGCGTGAAAACCAATTGAGCTACTTAGTCAATTTAGCTTCTGAAGAATATGCCAAGTCTGTCAAGTTAAGAAAAATTGAGCAGCGGGTTCTTACCGTTGTCTTTAAGGATTGGGTCAAAGGGCGATTAAAAACAGTCGGTGTGAATGCCAAGAGAGCTAGGGGTTCGATGGCTAATCTCATGATGTGCGGTGATATTCAAAAGATTGACGACATTAAACAACTGAACCCTTTAGGGTATCAATACCAAGAGGATAATTCGAATGACGCTGTTTGGGTCTTTATTAGAGAAAGGGTTTCTTAAAACTCTGTAGGGTCAAGCTCAAGGTGAAAGCTGACCTTTTTATATTTTGATTTTAAAGATTCAAATAAAGGCTTCAGTTGAGCGATTAGAGCGTGTAGAGAGCCCTTTGTTTGATGCTGTAACAAGCAGTAATAATAGTAGGTTCCTAGCTTTTTAACAAAAGCACTTGGTTGCGGGTGAAGGATATTGTTGGGTTGAGTTTTGCTGACACTTTGATGGTAATCTTTCAGGCTGTTGAGAGCTAAATTTTCTTGTTTAGAATGAGCCCTAATAATAGCCATGTTCTGATAAGGTGGAAATTGAAAGCGTTGACGATCTTCTAAAATCCATTGAGCAGTCGCCAAATAGTCATGCGCTGTTAGCTTCTGAATTAGGGGGTGTTCTATGCGTAAGGTTTGTAATAATACCTCGCCTTTTCCATATCTGCCACACCTTCCTGCCACTTGAATGACTTGCTGAGACAGGGTCTCGCTTGATCTAAAGTCTTGACTATAAAGGTATTGATCAACATTGAGAATAACAACAAGTCTTAAGTCTGGAAAGTTATGCCCCTTGCTTAGCATTTGTGTGCCAACAATAATTGGAGATTCATGATCTTGAGCTTGCTTTAGCAAGTCAGAGAACTTTTCATAAGAAGATGTTGTGTCGCGATCTAATCGAATAATATTGCATTGAAAATAATTGGATAGAAACTCATCCATATTTTCAGTTCCTTGGCCGTGATGCACCCATTGTGTTGAAGGGCAGTGAGAGCATTGTGATAGGGTTTGGTGTAGGTTGCAGTGATGGCATTGTAGGGTTTGATTCTTTTTATGGTAAGTCATGAGGCGTTCACAAGACGAGCAACGAGCAGGTTCACCGCATTCATGACAGAGAGATACAGGAGAATAGCCGCGACGGTTCAGGTAAACCATGACTTGATGTTTGTGATTGAGATAATCACGGATCGTGTTTAGAGTGTGTAATGCAAAACCATTATTTAGTGGCTGTTTTCGACAATCAATAGGAATTATTTTTGGCAGTGATTGATTTTTGTATCGTTGATTTAGTTGTAATAGTCGATATTTTTTGTTTGCTACATTATGAAGGCTTTCCAGGGAGGGGGTGGCAGATCCGAGGATGAGGGGGATATTGAGCTTTTTGGCAAGAAAGGCGGCGATATCTCTGGCATGGTAACGCCACTGTGTTTGTTGTTTAAATGAGGAGTCATGTTCTTCATCTATAATAATGAGTCCTAAATTATCAGTGGGAGCAAAAACCGCGGAGCGAGTTCCCAGAATAAGTTTAGTGTCCCCCTTAACAATATCCAGCCATTGATCAGCACGCTCTTGATCTGATAGTCGTGAGTGTAAGCAAGCAATAGGCAGGTTGAGGTTTTGAAATCGTTCTAGCGTTTGTGGTGTGAGACCAATTTCAGGAATTAAGATTAATGCCTGTTTTCCTTGTTGAACGCAGGTGTTAATCCATTCTGCATAAACTTCGGTTTTACCGCTTCCTGTAATACCATGGAAAAGAAAGGTATTAAAAGTTCCCCATTGTATTTGTTTGGCAACATGTTGCTGCTGGGTGTTTAATGAAGGTGGGTTAGGGGTAATAGACTGAGGGTTGGGTCTTGTTTCGAGAATACCTTTCAGGTAAAGATCTTCGAGTAGTTTTCTGGAAAACCCGTTAATTTTTAATTGTTGTCGTGATAGGGTTGTGTTTGAAATGAGATCATAAAGTTTTTTTTGTCTGGGGGTAAGTTGATCACGCGATGCATGAGGAGATTTACCCAGCCAAAGCGGTAGGTGCTTCTTTTTTTCGTCCTTTTTTAGTAAAGGTGGAAGCATGGTGAGAATGACGGAGTTAATTGAAATGTGGTAATAGTTAGATAGTTTCCAGCTAAGTTCAACCCAGGCCTTGGGAATAATGGGAGTAGAATCGATACAGTGCCCCAAAGGTTTTATCGTAGAGATATCGATATGAGTGGATTCAGCTAGTTTAACAATTATTCCAATTTTAGTTTGCTTGCCAAAAGGAACTTGAACTCTTATCCCTGGAGTAGGGTTTTTTCCTACGATAAGGTAAGGGATAAGTTCATCAAAAAAGGATGATAGTGCAACAAGAGCAAACATGGTGATAGTATAACTTAATGAACAAATATTAAAAGCGTTCTTTTGATGCAAAATAATACAATGTTGGAAGAATTTCTTTCATGTTTTAAGTTGAGGTCTTGGAAGTTATTAAAACTTAGTTGCATCTAATATCAAACCAAGTTAACATAAAATATAAGATAAGGGTAATAAGATGTTAAATCTAAGTACTTTATTTAAATCTGTGGTGGCTGTTTTGGTAGTGTTTATAGATGTTTCGGTATTTTTATTTCAAGGCATTGCTGAATTGCTGTTGGGTATTGTCAATGTGATTACTTCAGATAATAGTAGTCATCAAGAGACTAGAATGTCCTATGAGCATGCAGAGGATCTTTTTGTTAAAGCGAATGGAATAATTCTTGACAAGAATGAAAAAGCCCCTAACCAGCTGGCAGAAAAAACAGCTTTATATCTTCAAGCAAGAGTCATTTGTGAAATCATTATGGGTGAAGAAAAAACAATATCTGATCACTCAATGAGGACAAGATTTTTACTAGGGACTATAGTGAGTAACAATCTTGATGGGCGTGGTGGTAATATGGAGCGAGGTACAGTGTATCTTCAGGCAGCTAAAGACCAAGCAGATCATTTGCTAGAAAATCTCCAGATTGGGGGAGATAGAGAAGGATTAGAAAAAGATAGACAATATCTTGAAAACGAGTTAGAGAGGTTGGGTGGCCTAAATCGTTGAGGGTGAGGCCCACCAACTATTTAAATCTAGGCCGTAGGGAGGGTTGTCTTTGGGGTGTTGAACCCAAGAAGCATGCGCAATCCGATAGTGATCTAAATACCAGTGAGGGATCATGTAGTAATTCCATAGAAGTATTCGGTCGAGTGAGGCGATCAGGGGTTTCATTTTATCAAGGCTAGATGTAGCAACAATGCGTTCCACAAGGCTATCTATGACGGGATTTTTGATGCCCATATAATTTCTTGACCCATTTATTTCAGCGCTTTTAGAGTGCCAGTAATCAATTTGTTCAGCACCGGGGCTGGTGGATTGAGGAAAGCTAGTGACGATCATATCAAAATCAAACTCTTCAAGTCTTTGCATGTATTGAGCAACATCGACCAATTGAATCTTAGCATGAATACCTAAGCGTTTTAGGTTCTCTAAATAGGGAACGACAATTCGTTTGAACCCAGGAGAAACCAGTAATAAGGTAAAGGTAAAAGGTTGTTGGGTATGGGGGTTTATTAGGCGGTTATTATTAATGGTGTATCCTGCACTTTCTAAAAGCTTAGAGGCTTCAATCAGACCCGGTCTAATGCCATACCATGATCCATTGGTTTGCATGAGAGTGTAGGGTTGTTGGAAGAGCTCTTTAGGGAGTTGAGATTCAAAGGGTTGCAATATCTTTACTTCTTCAGCATTAGGAAGAGGAGAAGATTGCAGGTAAGAGTTATTGAAGTAGCTGATGGAGCGCTGGTATTGATGATAAAATAGTTGAGAATTACACCACTCATAATTAAAGGCTAGTTCTAATGCTTTGCGTACACGTATATCTTGAAATAGAGGTTTTCTCAAATTAAAGGCAAACCCTTGCATACCCTGAGGAATATGATGTTTTGGAGTATAGAGAAGAATCTTTTTATTCTGAATATCGGGGGTGTTGTAACGAGTTGCCCAGTCTTTTGAATTATACTCTTGCCTAAAATCAACCTTGTTTGCTAGGAAGCTTTCTAAGGCCATGCTTGGGTCAAGAAAGTAAATATATTTGATGCGATCAAAATTATAGCGGCCAACGTTAACAGGGAGGTTTTGAGCCCAATAGTCAGAAACTCGCTGGTAAGTAATATGATTGCCAAAGCTATGTTTGCCTACTTGATAAGGACCTGAGCCTAAAGGAGGTATATGAGCTTCTTTAATGAAGTCATGTTGTTGCCAGAAGTGTTGAGGTAATATGGGCAAAGAGCCTAACATAATTACCATGTCATTGGTGGGTTTGATTTTGGTAGTAAAAATGACTTTGTCAGGGCCTTGAGTTGTAACGTTCTTAATGGTGTCGAAGCGCAGGGCATATTGTGGGGACCCTTTTTCTACTAAAAGGTTGAATGAAAATGAAACATCTTCTGGGGTAATGGGTTGGTGGTCATGGAAGTAGGCCTCTTGACGTAGTTTAAAGGTGATGGTATTCGTGGAGGTATCGACATCAACCGATTGAGCAAGTAAACCATAATAGCTAGAGGGCTCATCTAAAGCCTTGGTTAGCAAGGAATCATAAATTAAGTTGAGGCCATCTGCAGAATTACCTTTAAGGATAAAGGGGTTTAATTGATCATAGCTGCCAATGGACTCTAGCTTTAGCGTGCCTCTTTTAGGTGCATCTGGGTTAATGTAATCAAAATGCTTAAAGTTGGCGGGGTATTTAAGCGTGCCGAATGAAGCTAGGCCATGGTTTTGTGCGGCATTCACCGAGGAGATTACAATCAATAGAGCTAGGGATGATAGAAGTTTATTCATTACTACATTCCGGGACTTTGGCTAGGCTAGAGGCTTGAATAAGTGACTGAGTGTAGCTGGTTTGAGGGTCACTAATGATGGATGTCGTAGCACCTTGCTCAATAATTTCACCCTCTTTGAGTACGATGACTTCGTGGCATAAAGCCTGAATCACTTGCCAATCATGGCTAATAAAGAGATAGCTTAATTGATGCGTATGTTGTAGGTTTTGTAACAATTGTATGATTTGCCATTGAGTGGTTCTATCTAGGGCTGAGGTAGGTTCATCGAGGATAAGGCATTGTGGTTTTACAATAAGGGCCCTGGCAATGGCAATGCGTTGTCGTTGCCCTCCTGAGCATTCATGAGGGTAGCGATTAAGAAAGCTTTCGTCTAAGTTTACTTCCAATAATGCACCCAATACTTGTTCTTCTAAATCAGTCGTTGGGGTTGACGACAGTGTTAGCCCTTCAGCAATGATATCGGTGACTTTCATGCGGGGGTTAAGGCTTGAAAAGGGGTCTTGAAAAACAACTTGGAGTGATTGTCGCAGAGGGCGCATTTGTTTTTGGTTAAGAGGGGTTAAGTGATTATCGTCAAAGTATAGATCGCCCAAGAAAGGTTGCAGTTTGAGTAAGGCAAGAGCCAGCGTAGATTTGCCGGAACCGCTTTCTCCTACAATGCCGAGTGTTGATTGTTTTTTTAGAACAAAGGAGACGTCATTAACGGCTGTGAAGTAGGATTTTTTAAACCATTTTCCAGGCTTGGGAAAACGCACCGAGAGGTTTTGGGTGATCAGAAGCGGCCTTGTTTTTTGGTGACTTCTTGATGGGGGCGGTGGAAAAGGTTGGGTAAGGTTTTGTGTGTAGCTATGAGATGGGCTTTTCATGATGCTATCCGTGTCTCCTTCTTCAAGGCACTCGCCTTTTCTTAGAATAAGGGAGTAATCTGAGAGCTGTGAAACGACATGCAGGTCATGAGATATCAGCAGTAATGATAGGTTTAGCTCTGTTTGTAGAGACTTCAATAAGTTCAATAATTGTTGCTGAACTGTTGAGTCTAGGGCTGTTGTGGGTTCATCGGCTATCAGAAGCTTGGGGTTATTGGCAATAGCCATAGCGATCATGACGCGTTGTCTTTGACCTCCACTTAGCTCATGTGGGTATTGCGTTAGTTTATCGATAGCTTGAGGTATTTCGACCATTTCAAGCAACTCAACGACTCTTTTTTTAGCTGTTGAATAGTGTACATTGCGATGGGTTAGAATGGACTCAGCAATTTGTTTTTCTATGGTATGTAAAGGGTTAAGTGCGCTCATGGGTTCTTGAAATATCATGCCAATATGTTGGCCTCGGATTTGTTGGATTTGTTGTTTTGAATAGAGGGCGATGTTATCTTCTTCAAAGAGAATATGTTGAGATTCAGCAATAATATTGGAAGGTAATAGGCGTAATATGGCGTGTGCTATGAGTGATTTTCCAGCACCGCTTTCACCAACAAGGCTGAGGCATTGCCCTTGATTGATGTTAAATGAGATAGGGTGAACCAGGCATTGGTTTTTTAAGTAGAGGGCTAGTTTTGAGACAGACAATACGCTCATTGTAATTCTTCCGCGTGAGGGTCAAGGGCATCGCGGGCTGCTTCGCCGATGAATAAAAGCAAAGATAAAAACATAGCTAAGGTAATAAAGACAGACAGTCCTAACCAGGGAGCATGTAAATTATTTTTACTAATGGCCAGCAGTGATCCAAGAGAAGGGGTTCCCATGGGCATGCCTAGCCCTAGAAAATCGAGAGCAGTGAGGGTTGTTATACTCGCGGTTAGAATAAACGGTAAAAAGCTAATGGTGGCTGTTAGGGCATTGGGCAGAACATGTTTGAAAATAATCTTATGATTAGAGAGGCCAAGGGCTCTGGCTGCTTTTACATATTCAAAATTTCTGGTTTTTAAGAACTCTGCTCTAACCAAGCCGACCAATTGCATCCACCCAAAGACTGTCATGATCGCTAGAAGAGAAAAAAAAGAAGGGGTAATAAAGCTGGAAAGGATAATTAAGATATACAGTAGGGGCATGCCTGACCATATCTCTATTATGCGTTGTCCAATAAGGTCAATGTATCCGCCATAAAAACCTTGAATAGCGCCAACAAATATCCCAATGATGGAGCAGATGATCGTTAGACTAAGCCCAAATAATATAGATAATCTTAAGCCATATAAAAGATGGGTTAAAACATCATGTCCGGCAGGGTCGGTTCCAAGCCAGTGATCTTTGGATGGGGCTCTCGGATCTGAGGTTGGATCAAGGCTGATAGTTTTAGGGCTAAAGGGAATAAGGGGCCAAATAATCCAGCCATGTTTTTGAATAAGCTTTTGAACATAAGGGCTATGATATTCAGCTTCAGTTTTGAATTCTCCGCCAAAACTGGTTTCAGCGTAAGTGCTTACTATGGGGGTGTAAAAGTGGCCCTTATAGCTTATTAGTAGCGGTTTATCATTCGCTATCCAGTTGGAGAATAAGGTTACAAGTGTGATGAATATAGCTATTTTTAGGGAAGAGTACCCCAAACGATGTTGTTTGAATACATGCCATCGTTGTTGTGTTATCGACAATCCTGTCGCCATGCGTTAAGACTCCTTTGAATCAAAGTGTATGCGGGGGTCTACCCAGGTATAAACCAGGTCACTGATGAGGTTAAGAATTAATCCTAGCAAAGTGAAAATATATAAGGATCCCATCATAACGGGGTAATCTCGAGCAATAGCTGCATGATAGCCAAGATAGCCTAAGCCTTTTAAAGAGAAAACGATTTCAATGAGAAGAGACCCAGTAAAAAACATACCTATGAACGTGGCAGGAAAACTGGCAATGATGATGAGCATGGCATTTTGGAAAACATGCTTTTTGAGCACTTGCTTTTCATTCAAGCCTTTGGCATAGGCTGTTGTGACGTATTGTTTTCTAATTTCTTCCAGGAATGAATTTTTTGTTAACACCGTGAGTGTTGCAAAGCTTCCAACGGTAAGGGCAAGGGTGGGTAGTGTAATGTGCCAAAAGTAATCGATAATTTTTTCCCACCAGCTTAGGGACTCAAAGTGGTCAGAGATGAGACCTTTGAGGGGGAACCATTGAACATAGTGGCCTCCAGCAAACAGGATAATAAGTAAAATAGCCAGCAGAAATACTGGAACAGCATGCCCAAGGATAATGATAAAACTGCTCCAACGATCAAAAGTTGACCCATGTTTGACTGCTTTTTTTATGCCTAAGGGAATAGAGATTAGGTACATGAGTAAGGTAGACCAAAGGCCTAAGCTAATGGAAACTGGAAGGCAGCCAATAATAAGTTGAGAAACATTCTTATGTTGAGTATAGCTTTCTCCTAGGTCAAAAATCGCGTAGTTTTTTAGCATCATCCAAAAACGAGTGGTCCAAGGTTGATCAAAGCCATATTGTTTTTTTAGTTTTTCAAGAATTCTGGGTTCAATTCCTTTTGCCCCTCGGTAGAGGTCTGATTTATTTTGGGGGGTAAGGGCAGAGGTGTGTCCAACAACTTGAGTATTGGATAATGCTGAATGACCTTTTAGTTTAGCCATCATTTGTTCCACAGGCCCTCCTGGGATGATTTGTAAGATGGCGAAGTTAATCAGTAAAATTCCAAAGAGAGTGGGGATCATTAATAAAAATCTTTTGCCAACATAGGCCAGCATTTAGATCTTCTCGTAGGGTTTACAATGTGTTTCTTTAATAAATAATGAAAGGACTAAGCCTAGAGCAAATGCTGCAGGGATAAGCCAGAAGGCAGAAGCAAAGCCTTGTTGATATAAGGAGGCTTTGGGGGCTAAACTTACCAGCCAGCCAAATAGGGGTTGGTACAGTGCTCCGACGCCCATAATAAGAACAGCAGATAAAGATTCACTGGTTCCTCGAATCGTTGATGGGTTGCATTCAACAATGGTGGGGTAGGTTAGGACCTGAGTGCTGCTGGTAAGGCCGATGGCAAAAAATAGGATCGCAAGGGATGTTGTGCTGAGAGAGTGAGAACAAACAACGATAAGGGCTAATATTAAGGAGGCTATTGCTCCGAATATCATCGGGAGCCTACGCTGTTTAATCGTATCGGATATAAAGCTCATAAGAGGTGAGCCAATAACCGTTCCCATAAAGATCATGGTGGAAACATAGGCTGCATCCAGGTGGGTTAATCCGTGAACATGGACAAGATAAGTTTGCCCCCAAACAGCTCCTGCCACAAAGATGAATACATTAAGGAGACTGGTATAGCCACCACATAACCAGTTTTGAGGGTTTTTTGCTGCTTGGTTCAGTAAGCTCCAGGCAGATTGTTTGAGAGCGGCGGGCTTTGGTTTAAGTGTTTTTTGGGTGGGACTATCTTGAATGGTGATGTACATAATGATTAGAAAAGCAATGCCTATCCACCCCGTTATAGTAATGGCTTGCCGCCAACCGATATGGCTTACTAAGATAGCCATAGGCGTTTGGGCTAGTGATCCCCCTAGCATAGCCATTGTCACAATACACCCGATGGCTAAACCTAGCCGATGTGTTGGAAACCAGCGGGATGCGATCATAACACAGCTAAGAAAGCAGTAAGCTGCTGTAGCCCCTGCAATAAAACGGCATAGCTTTGCAGCAAAAAGGGTTTGGGAGTGAGCAAAGAAAAAAGTTGAAGCAATGCAGATAACCATCGCAGATAAGATGACTCTTCGGGTTGACATTCTGTCGAGTAATATGCCGCAGCTTAGTAAAAATAAAACAGTCGCATTCATGTAAATGCCTGCTAGCTGACCAGTTTCAAGAGGTGTTAAGTTAAATGTTTGACTGAGTTGACCGTTAATGGTGTTAAAAAGAGTCATTTGCAGAAAGTCATACAAGAAAAACAACCCTGCAGAAAGGCAAACCACCCAAGGTTTTGCTAGGTCCCAGAAAGTGTCTTTTGATTTGATGGAGTATGTATTTGGCCGCATATTTACACTTTGGTTATTGATTGATTTAGCAGCGTCCCTGCCTGGCCAATCCTGTAAGCATCATGACACAAAACTTAGGGCATTACTAGAGTAGTTTACACTTCATGAAAGGAAAATGTGTATTTTATTTGCTTTTCATAGTTTTAAAGAAGGCATCCAATGATTTTACTTTTTTGAGTCTTTCAATCAAGAATTCAAGGCCTGCGGCAGGTTCCATTGTTTGGATGTATTTTCTTAAAATCCAGGTATTTGCCAGTCTTTCTTTGCTCATTAATAACTCCTCTCTTCGAGTACCAGATAAGTTAATACTAATGGCGGGGTAAGTTCTGCGTTGTGCAATATTTCGGTCTAAATGAATTTCATTGTTGCCAGTTCCTTTAAATTCTTCATAGATGACTTCATCCATTTTAGATCCCGTGTCTACGAGGCAGGTCCCAATGATGGTTAGGCTGCTGCCTTTTGAAATGTTTCGGGCAGCTCCAAAGAATCTTTTTGGGCGTTGTAGAGCATTGGCATCGACACCTCCGGTAAGAACTTTACCAGATGAAGGGGTTAGTGTGTTGTAGGCTCTTGCTAATCGAGTAATCGAGTCAAGAAAAATAACCACATCATGGTTGTGTTCTACCAAGCGCTTGGCTTTGGATATGACCATTTCCGCGACTTGTACGTGACGAGCAGCAGATTCATCAAAGGTGCTAGCAATGACTTCACCCTGGATGCTTTTTTCCATTTCTGTGACTTCTTCTGGACGTTCATCAATCAGTAGGCAGATGATTTTAGTTTTTGGGTTGTTTCGTGTTATGGCATGAGCGATGGCTTGCATCATCATGGTTTTACCTGCTTTCGGAGGAGATACAATAAGGCTTCTTTGACCTTTGCCGAGAGGCGCTACCATATCAATAATTTGCGCTGTTAAATTTTCGTCTGCAGGAGCGTTTTCTGACTCTAGAACAAATAGTTCAGTCGGAAATTCAGCTTTAAGGTCTCTGAAAGGTAGGTGTCGTTTATTGGGGGCAGGGGTTTCAAAATTTACGGTTTCGATGTTGAGTAATGCAAAATAACGCTCCCCGTCTTTGGGAGGGCGAATTTCACCCGCAATAGTATCCCCTGTGCGTAAACCAAAGCGCCGTATTTGTGTAGGTGACACATAAATATCATCTGACCCTGCCAAGTATGAGCTTGAAGATGATCGTAAAAAGCCATAACCATCTGACACGATGTCAAGAACACCTTCTGTCTTGACTTTTTCACCTTTCCGTAATAATTGTTTTATCATGTGGAAAACAAGGTCTTGACGGGTGAGTCGACTGAAATTGACAAGCCCAAGTTTTTCAGCAAATTGATATTGATCTTGGATATTCTTTTTTCTGATAGAGTCTAGGTTTATACTTGTCATATTGTTTATTCCTTGGGGCTTGAGTTGGTTGATGTAGATATGAATTCAATCAGTTGTTTTTTGTCCATTGCTCCAATGTGGCTTGCCACGGGGTTTCCATCGATAAATAGAAGAAAAGTTGGAACACCTCGAATGCCGTACTCTGTGGCTAAAGGATACCCATTCTCTTGGTCCCCGACATCTACTTTGACAACTTTGATGTGGGGAGTCATTTCTTTGGCAATCTCTTCAACTAAAGGCAACATGGCTTTGCAGGGGGCGCACCATTCTGCCCAGAAGTCAACAAGAACAGGGGTTTTGGATTTGAGAACTTCATCTTCGAAAGTTAGCTTATTAATGGAAAAAATTTCACTCATGAGTTGTTTACCTGATTTAATATGAATGTGATTTAAAACGAGGGGATGGCAAAAAACCTATTATTTCAAAGTTATCTTGCTTAGGTTGTTCATTTTTGATCGTAGTGTTTTTTTTTCATAAAGTCAACACTTAAAACCTCAAATCATTGGACGCAGCGTTTTTTGATCGATAAGGGCTTGTGTTTTTTGAGTTTGTGGGGCATTCAGGTCTGCTCAATACTTTCTTTTAAGGAGCTTTCTAGGTTGTTAAGCATACTTTGGAGTTCTCCCAATGATTGATAAGGTATGGTAAGGTTTCCTCCCCCTTTTTTTAAGGTGGTCACTTTGACAGACTTGCCTAAGCGTTGGCTCCATTCGTTTTGAATGCTATCGAGCATAGGGGGTGCTAATTTTGCTGAGTCGCCCTTGGAAGAGTTTAGCCATTTATTGACGATACTTTCAGTCATGCGGACTGTTAAGTTATCCGCAATAACCTTTTTGGCTATGTTAGGTTGTTCTGGGTACGGTATGGATAAAATGGCTCTAGCGTGCCCCATTTCTAGTTTTTTTTCTTTAATCATTTCTTTAACTTCTGGGTTAAGTTGTAGCAGCCTTAATGAGTTGCTGATAGCGGATCTAGATTTTCCAAGAAACGTTGAGGTTTGTTGATGAGTAAATTGAAATCGATCGATTAATTGGCTGATTGCTTGGGCTTCTTCAATGAAGTTAAGGTCAACTCTCTGAATGTTCTCAATCAAGCCAATGGCAGCAGACTCTTCATCATTGAGGCTTTTTACAACAGCGGGAATATGTGTCAAACCAGCTTTTTTTGAGGCTTGCCATCTTCTTTCGCCAGCAATGATTTCATAGCCGCTATCAGTTTTTCGGACTAATATGGGCTGAATTACGCCATGTTGTTTGATGGAGTTAGTGAGTTCTTCAAGAGGTTCTTCATCGAAGCTTTGACGAGGCTGAAACTGCCCTGGTTGGATGTCCTTGATGGGCAGCATTAGGCTGGTTGAGGAGTCATTTTGTGAGGTATCTATACTGGATAATATGGAAGTAACGCCTAGGTGGTGAAGACCTCGTCCAAGCCCTTTATTTTGATTACTCATTGATAGGTTTCTCCTTGAGGTGTGGTGGATTTACAAAGTTGTCTGGATATTTCCCCTGCTAGGGCAATGTAGGCGATAGCCCCTTGAGAACGGCGGTCATACTGTATGACTGGTTTTGAGTGAGAGGGGGATTCTGCAAGTCGCACATTGCGAGGAATGATGGTGTTGAAGACGCGACTACTAAAATGAAGAAGGAGTTGTTCAGAAACTTCTCTGGCTAGTCGATTGCGACCATCGTACATAGTTCTTAGTAAACCAAGTATATTAAGGTTTTGATTGACTGTTTTTTTTATGCTTTCAATGGTTTTTAATAGCTGCATGACACCTTCCAATGCAAAGTATTCACATTGGACGGGTATAAGGACGTGGTGGGAGGCGACTAAGGCATTAATGGTTAGAATGTTAAGTGATGGGGGGCAATCGATTAAAATAAAGTCATAACCCTGGGTTAGTTTAGATAGTTGTTTTTGCAGCACAAACTCTCTTTGGTCTCGTTTCATTAACTCTACTTCAGCATGGGTAAGGGTTGCGTTGGCAGGCAATATATCATACTTATAGTTGGTTTGTAATATGCACTCATTAATCGGTCTGTTTTCTAGTAAAAGGTCGGTGGTACTAAGCGTATGGCTGTGTGCATTGCTTCCTGTCGAGGCATTCCCTTGGGCATCCAGATCAATTAAAAGAGTTTTTTTCCCCATCAATGCCAGTGCGGCGGCTAAATTTATAGCCGTTGTAGTTTTTGCTACACCGCCTTTTTGATTGGTGATACTACAAACAATACTATTATGAGGGTACAGCATAAGATTGGACTCAATGTTTACCTTTGAAAGTCTAACACAAAGTTATCAAGCGTGTACATAGTGTTTATCAAGATCATGTTATTTTGTTCCACGTGAAACGGCGGGTTTTTTTTTGAGTTTTATAAGATGTCGGTGATGTATTTCTGCGGTGGGTGGGAGTTTTATTATGGCGTAGATATGTTGAGTGGACCTTACAATTTCTTCAGGTTGTATTTTCCCTTTCATGGCTAAAATGTAAGCATTTTCATCCAGCAAGTGCTCAATGTATCTCCACTGGGTATTAAGGGGGGCAAAAGCCCGAGTTAGTACTAGGTCATAGGAGAGAGAGGGGGGTAATGATTCAACTCGTTTATTGATGATCAACACGTTTTTTAGGCCAAGCTTGTGTCGGACATGTCTTAGGAATGCGCAGCGCTTGTGAGAACATTCAACCAGGGTAAGCTCTAGATCGGGTTGGGCGATGGCCAACAAGACACCAGGCAATCCGGCACCTGATCCAACATCCATAATATGGTGATGATTTTTTACGTGGGGGTAAAGGCTGAGGCTGTCATATAAGTGTATGATTATACTTTTATTTCCTTCTGGTATTGAGGTGAGGTTATGGACTTTATTCCATTGGTGTAGGTATTTAAAGTAATCTTGAAATTGAGTGATTGATCGATCAGAGCAAGGGATGGTGAGTTTTTGAAGGACTTCCTGAATGGATTTCATGGTTGGGGGGCTTGAGTTAAGAGGCTGAAATGGACTTGTCCGTAACGTTGGTTTTTCAGTGTTATGTAGTGATTGTTTTCGGCTGCTATTGAATAAGGGCTTTCAAAATAGATCATTCCTTTGGGTTTGAGGCATTGATGTTGATCAACCCAATCTAAAAGGGTGGTGAGTGGAAATCGATTAAAAGGGGGGTCTAAGAAGATAATGTCATAAGCTTGATTGATGTTGATCAAGGGAAAAGTACCTTGGTTGATGAGGCCTTTGGTGGTGTTAAGGTTTTTTAGGGCAGACTCTAAGCTTGAAACAACAAGGGGGTTGGAGTCAAAAAAATCACATCTTTTCGCTCCTCGTGAGAGAGCCTCTATGCCTAATATCCCGCTGCCAGCAAACAAGTCTAAGCATTCGCTGTCAAAGAGGTGTGGGCTTAGCCAATTAAAGAGAGTTTCTCGTACTCGATCACTTGATGGGCGTATTTCAGAATGACTGGCAAAGGAAATGCGACGGCGCTTCCATTGGCCTCCAATGATTCTTACCATTTGGTTGTTGTAAGGTCTTTTGCTCATAGTGAAATTATGTTACCTTATGAATAGATTATATGCACCCATCAAATTATGTTTAATTTTATTTCAAAGTTTACAGCGAAAAAATCAGCGCCCAAAACTCTAGCTGATAGGCTAGAGAAATCTCGTAAAGGGTTTGCTGATCGATTATTTGATTTTGTCATAGGCAAAAAATCAATAGATAAAGAAGTTTTTGATAAGCTGTATTCATTATTGTTAATGTCTGATATGGGGGCTAAATCTTCAGCTAAAGTATTGGAGGAAGTCAGGAGTGCTTTATCGAGAAAAGTGCTTGCAGATCAAACGGTGTTGTTTGAAGTCTTGTCCCAAGTTTTGATTGAAAAATTGCAGCCATTTCAAAGGGAAGATCTTGTTTTAGAGAAGCCTCCGCATGTTATTTTAATGGTAGGGATCAATGGGGTTGGAAAGACAACTACCATCGGGAAGTTATGCGGTTACTATAGAAAAAAAGGACGCAAGCTATTATTAGCTTCGGGGGATACTTTTAGGGCGGCAGCTATTGAGCAGCTTCAGGTGTGGGCAGAGAGGAATCAAGTTCCTATTGTTTCTCAGCAACAGGGAAGCGACAGCGCTGCTGTGATTTTTGATGCCTATAAATCGGCTAAAGCACAATCATTAGATATGGTTTTGGCAGATACCGCTGGAAGGTTGCATACCAAAGATAACCTCATGAGTGAGCTGGGTAAAATCAACAAGGTTTTGCGTAGGTTTGGTGGTCATGTTCCTCAAGATGTGTGGTTGGTTTTAGATGCCACAACGGGCCAAAATGGCTTAAATCAGGCTAAGAAGTTCCAGGAAACTTTAGGGTTGACTGGGGTGGTAATTACGAAATTGGATGGTACGGCTAAAGGAGGGGTTATCTTTTCCGTTGTTGAAGAGTTAGGGGTTCCTGTTCGCTTTATTGGAGTGGGTGAAGGAATGGATGACTTGATTCCCTTTAATGCCAAGGATTTTGTTGAGGCGCTGTTAAGTCAATATGATTAAATTGGATGGGGTTGAAGTTAAGTTGTCAGATAGAGTGGTTTTGTCTGATGTCAGTTTTTCTTTGAGTGCGGGCGAACTTCTTATTGTTAGAGGGGGCAGTGGTTCAGGAAAGACTACGCTGTTAAACCTCATGAAGGGTAATGTTGATTTTTCAGGGAATGTCAGAGTTTTTGGGCAAAGGTGTGCTGGGTCAAAAGATATTCGAAGATTAAGCAATCGAATGGGGTTTTTAAATCAACAACCGGTTGTTATGCAAGGGGTATCAGCCATTAAACATATTCAAATGTCATTGTGGGCTCGGGGCATACTTCATTTTGATAGGGTGGGTAAATTAACGCAGGCAGTGCTTTGTCGTTTAGGGTTGATGGGGATCGCCCATTGCTCAATTGATCAATTGTCGGTTCAGGAGAGAGTTAGGGTTGCTTTTGCTCAGTGCCTTGTGGCTAATCCTGAGGTTTTATTTTTAGATGACCCTTTGTTTATGAATGACCCGATAAGCTTCAGCTCTTTTATGGAGGTTTTGGAGTCTTTGTTGGAAGAGGGGAGGTCGGTTGTTTGGACTTCTCAGCACGTGCCTCAGTTGAAGCGAGATTATCAGATGCTTCGGTTGGTTAATGGAAATTATGGGTATTAGTATGCGTTCAGGTATTACATCAGGTATTTTTGTTTTTTCTCAGGTTTTTTTGAATATAAGGGTGTTCTGGGTAGAGTATCTGCGCTATTTGCTGATGCTGTTTTGTCTTTGGTGGGTCGGTTTTTTTGGTTTTGTCGGGCACCATTGGATTTTGCAGTACAAAGAAGATATTCGCCAGGTAACTGCCATGACCTTTTATTTGTCTCCTAAGATGCCCAACCCTGTTCGTGATAGTTTTTTGCTTGAGCTTAGGGGGCGAGAGAAGGTCGTTGATTTGGATTTTGTCTCATCAAAACAAGGGGGCGAAGATTTTGCGAAGTATTTGGGTATTTCAGATTTAAAAAATTATTTGGATAACGACCCATTGCCATCGAAAGTAAAAGTTTATTTTAAACCGCATTTATCTTTAGATGTTTTGAAGGGTTTTATTGATGAGGTAAGTGCTGCTCCTTATGTTGAATCGGCGCAGTTTAATGCGCAGGATTGGATTCATTTTCAAGATTATCTTTCACTGTTGGGAGGGGTGTCTCCGTGTGTGTTTTTTATCGTTATGATGATGACTTATTTGAATGCTATGTACTTTTTTCAGCGCTGTTTTATTTCTAGTCAATGGATTTCAGTGTGGAAAGAGTCTGGGGTAAGTGGTGGCATTATTCGCTTACAGATTCTTGTGACGATTCTGTTGATAATGGTTTGTTTGTGGGGGCTGGTTAAAGCTTTTTTGGGAATGATAGAAGTGGGATCAATGTCGAAGTTGTTGTTGGGAGACTCTTTTCAAGGGAGGTACTTTTACCGGGGAGTGTACGGAAGTTTTTGGCTTCAAGTTGTGGTGGGTTGTGCTATTGTGTTCTTCCATCCGTTTGTATCAAGGTCGTTAAAAAATACATAAAATACTGGACATTATGTCTTTTTGTTGCTAAAATCTCTTCAAGATAAACATAACAGGACTAATCTATTGATTCTTAGTAACTTTACAGCGGTATCGCAACCATTATCATGCGGTAATTTACAGGCTTATATAAGCTTTGTTAATGGTATTCCTTTGCTTTCAGAAGAGGAAGAACAATCTTTGGCGAATGATTATATCAAGACTGGCAATGTAGAGGGGGCTAGGCATTTAGTTTTGGCGCATTTACGATTTGTTGTTCGTATTGCTTATCAATATTCAGGTTATGGTTTGTCAATTGCAGATCTTATTCAAGAAGGTAATATAGGGTTGATGAAAGCAGTACAACGATTTAAACCGTCCAAGGGTGTTCGTTTGGTCACTTTTGCACTGTACTGGGTAAAAGCCGAAATCCATGAGTTTGTGATTCGCAATTGGAGGATTGTAAAAGTTGCTACAACGAAGGCCCAGCGAAAGCTGTTTTTCAAGTTAAGAAGCCTTTCAGGAGCTCGACAATCACTTTCAGAACAAGAAGCTCAACAAGTTTCAGACTTTTTGAATGTAAAAATCAAAGATGTGCGCCAAATGGAAATGAGGATGCGTAATCACGATGATGTTTTTGATCCAGTTTTAGATGGGCAGGAATATGATGAGGTAACTGGCACATCCTTAAACGCTATAACAGATGATCGTTATAGCCCACATATCTGTGTGGAGAATAGGGCTGAGTCGACCCATCGGTCTGAGCGGATAAAAGAGGCTATTAGCCAGCTAGATGATCGTGGCCAATACATTGTTTATGCTCGGGTGTTATGCGAAGATGAAAACAAAAAAACATTGCAAGAATTAGCTCAGCACTTTGGGGTGTCTACCGAAAGGGTGAGGCAGATTGAATCACTGGCTTTACAAAAAATTAAAAAAATTATGACGACTCGCGGATTGTAACCTTTATCTTCTCACTGAGTTTAGGTATGATGGGGGAATATTATTTTTTTTAAAGGAGATGTTATGCAAAAAGTAGGAGTTGCTGTTGTTTCAATGATACTGGCTACAGGTGTCACAGCATTTAGTTTGGCAAAAAACAAACCGGTTGTGGATCAATCACAAATGGAATCGGTTGTTGAAAATTATATTAATAACCACCCAGAGGCTATTTTTCAAGCCTTGGTTAAGTATCGTGGGATTCAGGAAGAAAAGGCTTTAGATGCTACTAAAAACAAAGCATTATCGATGAAAGATGAGTTGTTTTACAAGTCGGGAGACCCTAGTATGGGCAACAATAACGCCCCGATAACGATTGTTGAATTTATGGACTATCAATGTGGTTATTGTAAATTAATGGACTCCCCTTTAAAGGAGATGGTTAATAATAACCCAGATAAATATCGAGTAGTGGTTAAGCCTGTACCTTTCTTTGGTGAAAACTCTCAAGTAGCAGCAACCGTTGCTATGGCAGCAAGCAGTGCCTCAAAGTTTGAAGCGGTTCATCAAGCCTTATTACAACTGAAAAAACCTTATAAAAAGGAAGATATGATCAATATTCTTTCAAAAAATGGTGTAAAATTAAATGCCAAGAATTTTTCCTCTAATGTTGATGCTACGATTCAATTGGCAAGAGCATTGGAAGTTGATTCAACACCTTGGTTTTTCGTCCACCGAAAGGGAAGTGATCAGGTTCATATTATTAAGGGCGCTATGCCAGCAGAAGCTTTTAAACAAAAGATTCAAAACTTAACTAAGTAGTGATTTATTTTCAAGATATAATATTTAAGCTGCAAACATACTGGGCTCATCATGGCTGCGTATGTTTGCAGCCTTATGATATGGAAATGGGAGCAGGTACTTTTCACCCTGCTACCTTTCTAGGGGCCATTGGTCCTGAGCCTTGGAGTACGGCGTTTGTTCAACCTTCTAGGCGACCCACTGACGGACGGTTTGGTGATAACCCTAACCGTGTTCAGCAATACTATCAGTTTCAAGTCATTCTTAAACCCTCTCCGGTTAATATCCAAGAACTTTATTTGGGCTCCTTGAAGGCTTTAGGCATAGAGGGACTGTCCCATGATTTACGTTTTGTTGAAGATAATTGGGAATCTCCAACCTTAGGTGCTTGGGGTTTGGGTTGGGAAGTATGGCAAAATGGTATGGAAATTAGTCAGTATACTTATTTTCAGCAAGTCGGGGGATTGGAGTGTAAACCGGTAACAGGAGAGTTAACTTACGGGTTAGAACGGATTGCCATGCACTTACAGAATGTTGAAAGTATTTTTGATATTGTCTGGGCTAAAACTCCTAATGGAGAGGTTACCTACGGCGATTTATTTCGTCAAAATGAATTTGAAATGTCGCATTATAATTTTGATTTTGCTCCTGTTGACCAGCTTTTAACAAAGTTCTCTGAGCAAGAAACCCATGCTCATGAATTATTAGATAAGTCGTTGGTTATGCCCGCTTATGAATGTGTGTTAAGAGCGTCACATTATTTTAATCTGCTTGATGCCCGTCACGCGATTTCAGTGACAGAGCGCCAAGCTTTTATTTTGAGAGTGAGGAAATTAGCTCAAGCGGTTGCGAAAGCCTATTACCTTCAACGTGAAAATCTAGGCTTCCCAGGACTGAAAAAGGTGTCTGCATGAAGACTTACCCGTTGTTAATTGAAATCGGTTGTGAAGAGTTGCCATTCTCTTCTTTGCAGAAAACAGCTAAGACAATCGAAGAAAATATACGGCAGGCATTAGAACAAGACAGTTTGAGTTTTTCATCGATACGGAGCTTGTACACACCGCGGAGAATTGCTGTTTTAATTGAAGACTTGATTGGCATGCAACCGGATAAAGAAATAACTCGTAAAGGGCCGATGTTGCAAAAAGCTTTTCAAGATGGAAAAGCCATGCCTGCAGCTTTAGGGTTTGCACGAAGTTGTGGGGTTGCTGAGGTGAATGACCTCATTGATAAATCTGAAAATAGATTGATTCATCATTCATGGGTTAAAGGTCAAAGTACGCAAGAGTGGCTGATTAACAAGCTTCCTAAGTTACTGACCTCTTTGCCAGGCATACAAACCATGCGATGGGGTGATGGAGATGAGTGTTTTCCTCGGCCAGTGCATTGGTTAACGGTTGTTTTTGGTCAGGAAATAATCCCTGTTGAGGCATTAAAGTCGAAGGCTTCAGACAGAAGTTATGGCCACCGTTTTCATTCGCCTCAGGACATTCAGGTTAACCCTGCTAATTATCTAGATAAATTACAAGAAAACTATGTTTTAGTCGACCAGCAGGTAAGGCAAAAGCATATTCAAGATGGAATCCAGCATTGCCTTCCTAAGTCGTTGAAGGTGGTTAAGGACAATGGTCTTTTAGATGAGGTAACCACTCTGGTAGAATGGCCTCAAGTTTTTTTAGGACGTCTTGAAGAGAAATTCTTATCGTTGCCCAGTGCCATGTTAATTGCTGTGATGAAAAGCCATCAAAAGTCTTTTGCTATGGTGAATGATAAGGGCGAAATACAGCCATATTTCTTGGGTGTTAACAATATTGAGACTGAGAACATAAAACAGGTTACCAAGGATTATGAAAGCGTGATGCACGCCCGTTTAGAAGATGCCTACTTTTTCTATCAACAAGATTTAAAAAAACCTCTTGCTGAGCATGCCAAAGGCTTAAAAACTGTTGTCTTCCAAGAAAAGCTAGGCTCTTTAGTGGACAGAGTAGACCGGGTTGGGAAGTTGGCTGCAGGCCTCTATGGCATGGTTAAACAAGATGAAACTCCGGATTTTGATAAGCTGTATAGATTATCTAAGGCTGATTTAATGACGGGCTCTGTTTTTGAGTTTCCAGAATTAGAATCGATTATAGGCGAGCATTTAGCTTTAGACCAAGGCTTGGATAAGTCCACCGCTACTATTATTCGAACAGCAAGTTGTCCAAAGTTTGCGAATGATTTATTGCCTGACTCGCTCATAGCGCAGTGCTTATCTATGGCTGAAAAGATTGATGCTATTGTTGGTTTTATCGGTATTGAGCAAACTCCAACAGCAGATAAAGATCCGTTTGGTATTAGGCGCGCGGCTATTGGTTGCCTACGTTTGTCGATTGAAGGGGGGCTAAAAATTGATCTACGGTCAGCCATTCGTCTAAGTCTAGATACTTACTCACAGGTAACGTTCTCTAATAAGGATGTTGAAGATCAATCATTAAACTTTATTTTTGAAAGGTTACAATCTTGGTGTCGACAGCATGATGTACCTATTGCTGTTTACCATGCAGTCCAAGCCAAGCGATTAAATAATTTATTTGATGCTTATGCTCGTATGCAGGCTGCGATCACTTTCATGGAATTCCCTGAAGCAGAGACCTTAATTGCAGCGCATAAAAGAGTTTCCCAGATTTTGAAAAAAACAGAGTGGACATCAATAGACTTTAGTGAGAAGCATTTTGTCGAGCAGGCAGAAAAGGATCTTTGCACCGAGTTAAAGCGAGTAGATGAACAGCTTGTTAGTATGTTAGAACGAAAAGAATACTCAAAAGTCATGCAGTATTTGGCCAATTATAAACCGTTAATTGATGCTTTTTTTGATCAGGTTATGGTGATATCTGAAGACAAAGCTTTGAGAGAAAATAGACTTGGTTTATTAGGTAAACTAGAACAGCAAATGAGTTCAGTGGTTTGTATTAATTTGTTACAACAATAAGATCCTTGTTTTTATTTATGAAGGGTGATTAGGACTGCTTCTGTCCTCTATGCAAGAGATTAGATAGAAGGGGTTTGGTGTATATTATTGTATTTTATTGTATTTTATTGGTTTGGGATTTATATAATAACTCATCTGGCATTCAATCATACTCTAAAGATCATGCACGTATAGCAGACAATGCATCTACTGTTGCTGAAATCAAAAAGGCTACTCTACCGGTGTTAGAATGGATTGCAACTCAATCATTATGGGGAGAGCAGATATTAGATACCGTAATGAATAATGCACATAATTCAAGACAGGGTAATCAATTCAACAATGAATACGAAGGACTCCCCGGCTTTGGGATTTCAACGACTTATCAGTCAAGACAGGGTAATCGACTCAACAATGAATACGAAGGACTCCCCGGCTTTGGGATTTCAACGACTTATAAGTCAAGGACTTATCAGTCAAGACAGGGTAATCGATTCAACAATGAATACGAAGGCAACCATGGCCTTGGGGTTTCAACGATAAGTTTTTAGTGTACGCCTATATGAATGTGGGTTATGCAACATAGGCTCAATCTAATAAAAGAGGCATATCTATCAAGGTATGCCTTTTTTAATGTAAATCTGACGACTGATCTTTGCGAGAAAATAGATCAGGTCTGATGGGGAAATAGTAGCTGTAATGGCTAGTATTAACTTATGTTCATACTAAGCCAATGCTCGTAGAGGTCATGGGTTATTTAGGGGCGCTGTTAGGACGTCTTCTGCTGTCTTCTAACAAGCTTTTAGATTGATCATCAGCTATCAGATTGAAGGTTTTTTCAAGGTTAAGTCCTTCATAATCGTTCAGCAAAGGGAGGATTTGATTAATTTCACCTTCGGTGAATGATATTTTATTTCCGGATAGAGGTATTAATTCTTTACCAAACTCAACTACTTTTTCATTTAACAAAGTTTTAAAATCATCTGTAATGTTCAGCCTGCTTAGAGAGATGAGAATGTCTTTTACATCTTGAAAGTTTGTATTTTCATTCCAAATATCGATAATGATAGTTTTGATATCCTCATACCTTCCTTCTGATTCTAGCTGTGTAACTAGTTCCTCAAGTGTGCAGATCTTAAACATTTCTTCAATTGTAGGGACTTTTGTGTTATTGCATTCATTTTTGAAGACTACTGTGTCGTGGTTGTGTTTTAAACATACCCTTGGATACTTTACCAGTAAGTTGATAATATCTTGTTCTGAGCTATCTTTTTTGCTTAGTAGATAGTGTTTGAGGATGGTATAAGCTGTGTTAACTCGTTCGTCTGAGTGGGGAGATTTTGTTCCTAGGAAAGTTTCTATGTCATCAGATAGCCTAGGGTTCTTTGTTAATTGTAGTGCAAGGTAACTGAAAACGGTAAGATAAGGCTGTGGGTCAAATGATTTTGATGCTCGGTATGTATTGATAATGATTAGCATTTGAATTTGTATGAGAAATGCTGGATCTGATAGTTTTTCTATGTTAAAAGCAGCACTGAAATGATAGGATCTAGACTGTGGTGTTTGTGTTATAATAGTGGTTTGATCGATTAAAAATTTTAGATAAAAATGAATTAAATAGGCTGATGTTTTCCACCTATCATATTCCTCTTCTCCGTCGCCATATATTGCATAGTTTAGAGTTTTGTCTTCAATATTGTAAATGAATTTAAGTTTCAATGAATGCTGTCTAAGTTGTGCATTATAATTGTAAGTTAAGTTAGGATAACTCATTTCAGTAGACAAATGAGAAAAATTATTCCATCCAGCACGCATATCGTCACCTGTCTGATCCAGTGATAGCTCAAATCTAGCTGTAATGGCTTGTATTTTGTTCTTAATTTCTACAGGTAGAAGTGATAGTGTTTTGGCCTTGTTTGCTGATTTTTGACTAACTTTTTGTAATAAAAGCTGGTGCAGATAGGTAAAGCAGTCATGAAGTGTTTCGCAGTATTGTAATCCTAGGTTCGCTGTGAGTGCAGCAGAGACATTAAAGTTGTCAGATAGCTGTAAGCTTGTCTCGTCGGCTTTGATCTCATCTATTTTTTTACGTATGTTATGACTACGGCTAAAAGCTTGCAGAATCATTAAAAAGGATTGCAATAGAGCTTTGAAATTCTCAGCTTGTTGCGGCTTTTTTTCTGCGTAAAAGGCCGAAGCTAGCAATGTTTTGGTAATGTCATCTAGTGTGTCAGTGCATTGGTGAATCATTCGACAATGTAGTAGTTTTACTAGGTCTGAATCTTTTTCATTGTATTGAATGATCTTGATGATTTTTTCTAAGTTTTTTTGCAACGTCTCATTAGCCTCTGTAAATAACTGAGGTTTTTGCCATTGTTCAGGGTCGCCTTTTAGCGATTGGATGAGTGCTTTGGCTGTATTCGTGTCATGTTTTTTTTCTTTTAGTTGTGTTATGTCCTTATACAATTGTTCAAGAGCCTTTTCTGGGCTCTTTTGATAGGTTTCGATAAAGGTGGTATTACACCACTCAAAGTGTATGTTTAAATCTACTATGCTAGCTAACAACTCTCTTAAAGCAACTATTCTCTGGGGGTCGCTACCACATTCTTTTAGCAAAAAGTTTTGCCATTGCTTTCGGTCCTCTTGGTTCATAAAGTAACTGTTAAGCTTCATAGCCTGAAGGAATAGTTCTTGTTGTTCTGCACTGAAGTTTTGTGGGGAGCTTAATGTGTTGACTAGTTTGACGAGTTTCGCTTGGGCTATATCTTGCTTTAATGAGTTAGTTAAAGCGGGTCCTCTTTTATACCCGCTGAGCAACAACCCTCGAAACTTTTCATAGACATCTAAATACTCACTATACAGAGGGTCTTTTGTTAAATCTTGATCGGAGTTTTCTAAGGCATCCATAATCATCAAGAGCTCTTTTCCAGTGATCAGCGTATAGCGACAAAGATTTGCGGTTACGAGATCTTTATTTCTAAGCAGTAATAGGGTTTTAAGCGATTTTTTGATAATGTCTTGATGTGGTTTCAGGTTGGTTTTATTGACAATGGCTAATTGCTCAATGCCTTTTTCTAATGACGTGTCGGCCACTGAAGAAACTTTTACGTCAGAACTTAATTTTTTATTATTGATGGCAGCTATTCTGCCAGCTTCACTAAAGAAAGGAAAAGGTTTGGCATCTTTGATATCATGGTACAGTGTTGTTAATAGTTCCTCAGAAATATTTTCTTCAGATAGATCTTTAGACTTTTCTTTCATCATCATAGCCATAATCGGAGCAGGGTTGGGGGACAGTGAAATGACATGATTAAAACTACCGGTATCCTGAAAAAAACTAACACTATCTGACAAGGGAGATTGAAATAAACCTTCTTGAATAATATCTGTAGGTGGTGGTTCAGAGAGCATAAAAATTGATTTTCTTTGGGGGTCGATGACTAAGTTTTTTTGATTACCCTCAAGGAGACTATGATCAGCTATTTGAAGGACAGGAATAGACAGTGAGCTAAACTCACCGGCTTCATGAGAGTTTGTGGGTGCAGTTGTTTTAATAATAACTGCGGCTATTTTGCCTTTGTTAGGGGAGTTTATGTATGTGTTTAATGCTTCTGCGATGGTTGTTTTAATAAGAATGGTATCAGGGTCGGTAATGAGGGCGGCTGTTTTGACATCGGGGGTTATGGTGCTGCCTTTGAGACAAGAAACTTGCTCGATGTATTGAGGGTTCATGGCAGAAGGCATGTTTGTGGCCTGCTTGCTTTTCGGAATAGGGCGTGTTTGGACAATGTTGATAGTCTTACCATCGTAAACAAACTCAGTATCCATTCGGGATTGGTATTTTTCTTCTAGGAAAAGTGCTAGCTGATGAAGTTGGTCAATGACTATTTTGGGCAAACTAAATTCATAGGTTTTTTCAATATTATTAGGCACCATGGTTAAAGAAAGATGACCAGCTTGGTCGAATTGGGCTCTCATTCTAAAGCGCTTAATGCTTTTTTCAGGGTAGATAGTTCCTTTTTTTGAGACTAAGAAGCTATCGAAAGGACCTTGACTGTTAACAATGAGTTCCCCATGACCCGGAGCTGATTGAATCGTTGTTTGCCCCTGGTTGCTGAACATGACACCGGAGGTGATTTTTTTACCCACTTGAGATGATAAACCTTCCCCAACCATTTTTTGTATGAGCACAGGCATAAAGGGGTCGGTGGTGATAGGAAGGTTGGCTGCGAGACGTTGATTAAGGGATTTGCTTTTAAAATAAGAACAAACAACTTTTGCCATTGCTTGGTTAATAGCGTTGGGGTTGTTTTCTGCAGGGTGGCTTTCATTGCCGCCAGGGTTGGCGCTCTCCATAGAATCTTCATGACCCGTGCTTCTTACCATGAGGATGTCCCCTTTTAACTTTGACGGTATAGACGTACCAAAACCCTTTAGGATTTGTGTTTGAAGGTTTTTAAGAATTTTGTTGGCTTGATCGGTGATGGTTTTTGATGATTCGATCGCTATACCCTTATTGTCAGCATTGAATTGTTTGACAAAAGAGTCCCATGTTTTTTTCCAGTCAGGTGCACCTTTCTCCAGTATTTCACAAATGTCATGATGGCTAAAGGTTTGAAATTCCGGTACGCATAAAGTTGTTTGGTTGTTTTTGTTAAAATCGTTAAGCAGGGTGTTAAGGGCGATTAGATTCGCTGATTTGTACCCGTATTTTTGGCTATTTTTGTCAAATTCTTTGTTATTATACATAGGGCGGTTCCTTGGTTAAATGAGGGCCTTTAGGGTTTATTTATAGCATGTTTTTAATCATTTTATTGGGTTTAATGCATAAAGATAGCAGTTGTGAGTTTAGTGTGTACTAATCGGGTTGTTTCTGGCATTTTCTTCTTTGGCATTTTTAGCGATTTCTTTGGTCAGGGTGGATTTAATGGCATTAATGACTATCGGAGATTTTGCTTTAGGTTTGCTAAAGAGAGTTTTAGACTTAAGTTTGCTAGAAATTTTAGAGGAGGCAGGGTTCTTGGTTGAAACTTTTTGCATGATTTTGGTGGTGATTTTGGTAGATATTTTAGCAAGGCTGTTGGGACTGGCTTTGATGGGTTTTGTTTTTGATATTGCGCCGAAGGCTTTTGTTTTAGCGGCAATGGCAGGAAGGGCTTTTTTAGGAAGTTTGCGGGTTGAGGTTGATCTCTTCTTGGTTTTATGGGTCTTCTGCATCAAAGCAATTTTGAGGGGAGCAATCAATTTATCCAGTAGTTTTTTTATTTCAGAGAGGTTTTTAAGGCCGGCTTTAGTTTTGCCCAATAAACTTTTTACCATGAGTTTCATGGAGCTTTTATAGGGAAGTTGTTTCATCACTAGATCCAGCAATAAGTCTAAGGTAATGCCCATAGACAGAATGACACTGTGATAAAACCTATACTCAGGTGGTAATATTGATAGCAAGTCCAACATAATTTCTCCCCAGTTTTAATTCTGGCATATTTTTAGTTTCTTTTCAATAGGAGTTCGCACGAATGTAGTATTTCTCTCATGTTTTTAAGAGAAAAGCTATACCGTGGTTTTTTATAATTAGATTGAAGGATCTGAGAGTATTTTATGACTCATAATGATGATTTTTAAGGGTATCGATTATTAATCGATGTAGGGAGTATGATCATAGACTATAGCAAACCAGGCATCATCCATGTATGATTATCGTATGAATGTAATGAAGGTTTTTTGTATTGTCTCAGGGTATATTATAGGCGCTAAGTTGGGGTGGCCTATTTCGGGTTTGTTGGTGGGGTGGTATATTGGTCGCCAGTTTGATCGATCTATTCACAGGCAGAGAAGTTTTTTTCATTTTGAGCACACACCTGCACAAACTGTATTTTTTAAAGCAACCTTTTCTGTGATGGGCCATATTGCCAAAGCAGATGGGCATATTAGTGATAATGAAATAAAGACAGCCAAGCATATCATGAATCAAATGCGCATGAATACTGCTTTAAAAAAAGAAGCTATTGCTGCTTTTAGGTTGGGTAAATCCAATAAATTTGTGTTAGAGGAGGCGTTAACTAATCTTAGGTCCGTAGCCATGTTTCAGCCCGCGCTTATTCAGCTTTTTATAGATATTCAAATGACTGCGGCAAAAGCGGATGGCTTTATCGGGCCTAATAAAAAAAGAGTTTTAGAACAGGTTATTAGAAGGCTAGGAGGCCAGCAACAGCAATCATGGCAGCCTAATG
>DASCQC010000006.1:0-21141 GCA_036012865.1 Gammaproteobacteria bacterium | reverse complement strand
ATTTTTTGGGACATCTATTTTTGATGTGTTTTATAGTGCGGTTATTGCTAAGAAAAACAAGCTGATTGATGACAGCTTAGAAAAATGGCAGGCCATGGCTGATCATGAAAGATTTAAGCCTAAAGACCTACAACAAGTGGTTCAAGACTTTACACAGCAAGAAGAAGTGCTACAGCCGTTAAATAAAGATATTTTGTCAGGCATTGCTAAGATTTATGTTGCTATAGAAAATTATGCTGCCGAAGAATCCTTGGCAGACAAGCCTCAAGATAGTATTAAGCATATTATAGTGGATGTCATTAAAAAACATGATCAAATTAATGGGTTGTCGGAAGATAATATTCGAGATTTTACAGAGAGCCAGAGTGTGATTATGGTTGCTTGTTTGCGTGAGCTTTATAAAAGGTTTTTTGGGATATTTCCTTACAACCTACAGATACTTAATTGTTTAGCTATTTTGAGTAAGCAAAGAACGTTTGCTCAGATCAAAACGGGCGAAGGAAAATCAACCATATTAACTATGATGGCAGCATTTTTGGCTCTAAAGGGCCACCAAATTGATATCATTACGTCTTCAAAAGAGTTAGCGTTAAGAGATGGAAAAAAGTTCCATAAGTTTTACGGTTTTCTGGGTTTGAAGTGTGGTCATGTTGAGAGCGAAGGTCTTTTTTCGAGATCAAAAAACAATTATATGATGACAAATATGGATATTGTTTATGGTCGTTTGAGCTCGTTTGAGTTTATCACTCTTTATGGGATGATTAAAACAGGCCCTGATAGAGTTACTGGGCTAGAGAGGAGGTACGATGTTCTGTTTGCTGATGAAATGGATTATCTTTTTATAGAGGCCATTGATTGGGCTTCGCGCATAGCTATGTCAGCAGGGATTTCTAATGAATATTTTAAGTTGGCTTGGGAATTTGTTGAGACTAAACAGGATACTTCCCTATCTTCGTTTAGGCGTTTTTTATCTCAAAACCTCGAATCTGAAGAGGGTTTTATTTCAAGTGAAGAATTAAGGCGGTGGTTGAGATCTGCTCATAGAGCCCAAAGTCTTGAGGAAAATGAAGACTATGTTATCCATAAAAATGAAGATGGTGATAAGGTCATTGTGATTGTCGATAAAAATCATACTGGAGCTCTACAGCATTCCATGCAATGGAGTGATGGTTTGCATCAAATTGTTGCCATCAAACACAATGTTTTGATACCTAAGTATGATGTTGAGCCTGCATCGGTTGTTCATGCAACCTTTGTTAATAAATACAATAAGTTGTACGGGGTCACTGGAACAATGGGGCCATTGTATGTCAGAGAAGAGTTGAAGAAAGTTTATGATGTGAGTCATATTTTTGATGCTCCAAGGTACCGAGAAAGCAGGAAGAAAGTCGATAAGCATTGGTTGCTTCCTAATAAAGAAAAACAAATGACTGCATTAGCTCGTTGTGTGCAAGAGCAAGCTATGACAAATCGTCCGATGCTCATTATATGTGAGCATATCAAGGAATCGAATACAGTGAAAGACACCCTTCATGAGGCTTTGGAAGGGTTATCTCTGAGAATACAGCTTTATAATGGAGTTCAAGAAGAAGATCCAGACGTTTTACTAGCATTGGCTGGTGCAACAAAAACAATCACTATTGCGACGAATACCGCATCCAGGGGGGCAGATATAAAAACAACGCCTCAATCTGAAGAATGTGGTGGATTGTATGTTATTGTGTTATTCCCCACCATCAATCTTCGAGTTGAGGAGCAATGTTTTGGACGAACAGGTAGGAATGGTAAGAAAGGGGAGTTTTGTTATATTTTAGATGCACCGAGGGTTGCAGAAAAATGTGGTCGCTATGAGGATTTGACGATTGATTCTTGGTTGGAGTATCGGGAAAGGCGGTCACGACAAAACTCGAGAAAAAGAATGATTAAAATTGAAAATCAAGATGAAATCTTTTCTTGTCAGGAGTTTATTTCATCTTTACCCAAAGAAGACTACGAAAATATTCAGAGAGATTGGATTATTGAATATGATAGGATTGATAAAGAATCTCACACTTCTTGGTGGGAGGATAAAGATGTTCTCAGAGAGTTTTTGTATTTAAAAGTACAGAATGTTTGGAATAGGTTGATCGATACCGATAGTGATGCTGATTTTAAATATATTTCACCCTTGCATCATGCCATTAAAATAAAACATAGCATAGCTGTGAGGTCTTTGCTTCTTTTACCTTATACGATCGAGTATTTTTACTTGCCAGTGAATTCTAAAGGGCAATCGCTAGAGCAGGATTATGCTAATGAATCGCAGGAAATACAGCAGTTACTGGGTGATTATTTGAAAGAGCACGCAGAGGATGCTTCATTTTCTAAGGTTATGCGGAAGGCCATTTCATTAACAGTGTTTCATCAGGATGGAGTTAAGAATAAAGAGATTCAAGCCATCAGATATGATGAGCTTTTGAGGTGTTTTACATTAATGACTAAGCCTTCATTTAGGGTTTTATTTGAAGAAGCTTGGAGTACGGTTGGTCAAGAGGGGTTGATTGAGGTTTTAAAAATAGCACTACTCAATCAGAAGCTTAAGATGGAAGATATGATAGTTTTGCTGAGGATTGCGACGAAGTTATGGAGTAATCAATCGGGTATTGAAATTGAAAAATTTAAGAAAATGGTCGGTAGTGATGACTGTCAGACAATCATCAGGCACTCTAGTTTTTTAGCAGATATGAAAATTTTAAGGGCAAGAGAGGAGTCATCTAATATTGTAATTTCCTCAGAGCTTAAGGAGTTTGAAGATCTTGCTGGAGAAGTCATAAAATACCGTGAGCAAATGCAGAATGTTGCTGATGATCAGTTGATTTCAAAAGCACACTCAGCAGGGAGCATTGTACCATCCTTGGCTATTATTACCGAAGTTTTCTGGCGAGAGTATCAGGTGAATTTATCAGTGGCAGATGTAACAGCTGCTATTCATTTATTTCATCAAACTCATGCGGTGGCTAGGTTACCTTCGAACATCAGTAAACAAATGATGCAACCCGTATTGATGGCATTGTTAGCTCTCAATCAACAGAAGATATTTTTGATCGTTGCCAGAGAGGATATTGCCAAGGGTTATGAGAAGCAATGGCAGCAATTTTTTAGAAGACTAGGGTTGAGTTCACAATATACGGGGATTCTTAGTACGGAGGATGTTTATCTGTCTAATGATATTCTTTATGGGGTCACTGGGGTGTTTGAGGAGGAGTATCTAAACTCTTTGATAGGGTTGAGGCCTAATGTTCCAAGCCTATCATTGAAGGGCTCAGTTGTCTTGGTTGATGATTATACTACCTTATTAAACCCAATGTGTCAGGAAAATCGTCTTCTTGAAGACCTTTCTGCCTCTAGGTATCAAACATGTTCTATCATCTGGAGTCTTTATCAAAAATTCATCAAAAAACATTTAGATGAAACAGGTAAATTTATCAGTAGTTTTTACGCTAAGTCGCCTGCTAGGATTGAGTCTGAGTTTCGGCGTATTTATGCTGAGGTTTATTATCAAATAGGTTTGATCAGTTTTGATCAGTTTATTCAATGGTTGGTGGCTGCTGTTCACGCTGATCAATATCAATTGGAGGAAGATTTTACGATAAGTGAGGATGATTGCACGAATAAAAGAATTGTGTTACAGAAAGAGAAAAAAACTTTCAACCCTGAGTGGGCTCATGGCTTGGTGGCTGATTTGATGCCTAAAATTAAGGCCATGCTAGAAATTAAGAATAATGTTGATTGTTTGTCACTTGCTTCGATAACTCAACGGGTTTTTTATCAAAAATTTTCTAGACTTTACAGTTTTGCAGCAACGTATGTAGCCCCTGCAATTTCGGAAGTTTTGTGTACTGATTATGGGGTAAACCTGGTTGATTTAGGGCCTGAGAATAGCCTGGATGAAAAAGCTGTTAAACTGTTTAGTCGTTACGATGATCAAATTGATAAGATTTATAATGATATTCTTAACGAGAGTGCCCCTGTTATTATCTTTTGTAGAGATATTCGAGAGGCTAGATTATTGGGTATTGAGTTAAGGTCGTTGGACTATGAGATTAATGTGATTAAAGATTTAAAGGAGTCTAATCATTTGTTTGCTTTAGCTCAATCTAATAACACCATTGCCATTTGGGCAGGCAGCATGGATCAAGTTGATATTAATCCGCTGTTAACCATGGGAGGGTTTAATCAATACTGTATGTTTTTAGTTTACTCTGCTGCTACCTATGTAGCGCAATTCCATAATCATCAGCTATTGGACCAAATAGGTGAATGCTACTTTTATGACCAGCGACAAAATATTACGGATATTCTGAGTGAAGTGCCAGAAGGGTTATCGGATGGTGATTTAGTGAGTCAATATGATCAAAGATTAATAGGTCATTTTAAAGCATCCTTTAAAGTAGATATACAGGTTGATCATGTGGGTCTCATTTTGAATTTTTACTGTCAGCTTCCAAAGGGTTTGAAGGCGCGATGCATTAATTCTTGGAAAGAGTTTTACAGCAGTATGAGGAGTTTTTGTAAGCAAATAAAAGAGGATGATTGGGGTCAGGCTAGCAGTGAAATTAACACCCAATTTGAAAGTTTTGTCGAAACATTTGTCATTCCGAGTGTATCCAGTTGGAAGGTAGATGAGCAAACTCATTTTATGGAAAACTATCAGAGCTTTTTGTCTCATCTAAAGGCACACAATGTTGAGGTTGGTGATTTTCAGAAACAGAACTCAGTTGATGTGATGGGCGCGGGGCGGGTTTAGTGTGTTATAGATGGGTTTTGTATCTTGTTTATGGCGAAGCTATTGTTAATGGCTTGTTAAGGATGGTTTAAGACTTTCTTAAGTTTTAAAAATAAGCTTTTTAAAGGAGTCTAATTGTTTTGTCTTAAAGGAGTCTTAAGACATGAGTAAAATGCTCATATAGTTTAGTTTTGCTGTTACGATGATGTTTTAGTTGCCATTGAATCTTAATAACTTGTTAAGGGTGGATTAAGGTTTTCTTAAGGTTTGGAGATGAGGGTTTTTGAAGTAGTCTAATTGTTTTTTCTTAAAGCAACCTTAAGCTTGCATGTCATTTTCTTTTCATGAATTTTACAATGGATCAAGGATGACAACCCCAGACGATTAAACCAGCCCCCTTCAAACAAGGGCCTTTGCATGGATCAGATCTATTTAAATTTAAGCAAAACTGTGAAGATATACAATGAATACTTTCATAGATAACAAGAGATTATCCATGAAGTATCCTACCCTAACCGAACTTATTAAACGAACAACCGAGTCTATAAAACACTACGGGAGAGGGTTTAAGGTTAAGATTTGAGATGATTTTAATGAGGGAGTGATGGGTGTGTTAAGTTTGTGTTGATTTATGATAATAAAGGTTGAAAAAATCTTTTAATAGTAGTAGTTTAAGTCCTCTATTGTCTATAGTAAATGAAAAGGATCAAAAATGATTACCGCACTACGTAACATTGCCATTATTGCCCATGTTGATCATGGTAAAACCACATTGGTGGATAAATTGCTTCAACAGTCAGGGGTGCTTGGTCGGCACGATCAAGGTGAACGGTTGATGGACCAAAATGACCTAGAGAAGGAACGTGGTATTACCATTTTATCAAAAGTCACGGCGATTAATTGGAACGATTGCAGAATTAATATTGTTGACACACCGGGTCATGCTGATTTTGGGGGTGAAGTAGAGCGTATATTATCCATGGTGGATTCTGTTTTACTATTGGTTGATGCTGTTGAGGGGCCGATGCCACAAACACGTTTTGTTACGCAAAAGGCATTTTCACAGGGGTTAAAGCCCATCGTTGTGGTGAATAAAGTTGACCGTCAGGGAGCTAGGCCTGATTGGGTTGTTGATCAAATTTTTGATTTATTTGTTAGTTTAGATGCTTCGGATGAGCAATTAGACTTTCCGGTTATATATGCTTCAGCTTTAAAAGGGTTTGCAACGTTAGATTTAGATCAACTCTCTGATGATATGTCGCCATTAATGGAGCTTATTTTACAACAAGTAGCCGCTCCTCAAGTTGACCTTGAGGGTCCTTTTCAGATGCAAGTATCTTCGTTGGATTATTCCAGTTATACCGGAGCTATTGCGATAGGTCGAGTCAACAGGGGGCAGTTAGCTCCTAATTCACCAGTGAGTATCGTGAATCGCGAAGGCGCTGTGAGGAGAGGCAAAGTATTAACGGTGTTTAATCATGAAGGTTTGAAGAGGGTTGAGGCTGAAACTGCAATTGCAGGGGATATTGTGTGTTTGACCGGTATTGAAGAGCCTAAGATCTCGGATACTATTTGTGCTTTAGGGGAGCCTTGTGGGTTGCCTTCACTGACGGTAGATGAGCCAACGATTAGTATTCATATGGGGGTGAATCAGTCACCATTTGCTGGACAGGATGGCAAGTTTTTAACGGCTAGGCATGTGCGGGAAAGATTGTTAAGGGAGTGTATTCATAACGTTGCCCTAAGGGTTGAAGATACGGCAAGTCCGGAGCAGTTTAAGGTATCAGGGCGAGGTGAGTTGCATTTGACGATTTTGATTGAGCAAATGAGGCGTGAAGGTTATGAAATGGCAGTTGCCAGGCCTGAGGTCATCTTGAAGGAAGTGGATGGAGTTTTATGTGAGCCTTATGAGCTTTTGGTGGTGGATGTTGCCACTAGGCATCAAGGGGCGATTATGGAGTGTTTGGGTGCTAGGAAAGCTGAATTAAAAGATATGGTGATGGGGCAAGAGAGGGTCAACTTATCTTTTATCTTACCCACTCGAGCGTTGATGGGTTTTCAGTCTGAGTTATTAACGTTAACTTCAGGCACGGGATTGTTAAGCAGGATTTTTAATCATTATGGGCCTTGTATACGGGGCGATTTAGCTTCGAGGAAACAGGGTGTTCTTATTGCTAATGCCACTGGCCCTGCAACAGGTTATGCTTTATTTCAGCTGCAAGCCAGAGGTAAGTTGATGATAGGTCCTCAGGCTGATGTCTATGAGGGGATGATTGTTGGGATTCATTCAAGAGATAATGACTTGGTGGTCAATGTACAAAGGAAAAAGCAGTTGACCAATGTTCGTGCGTCAGGAACCGATGAAAACATTGTGTTAACACCCCCTGTGCCGATTACATTGGAATCTGCCTTGGAGTTTATTAACAGTGATGAGCTTGTTGAGGTGACACCGAAGAACATTCGTTTAAGGAAAAAGTGGTTAAAAGATTATGAGCGAAAACGTCAATCAAGAGAGTAGGTTATAAATAGCTACTAAATTGATGTGAACTCTTTTAGAATGACGGTTCTTATGAAAGGATTGTTATGCCATGGACATGAAAAAGTGTATTGCTTATGGGCTCTATGATTGGGCAAATTCAATTTGGCCGACAGTCGTAAATGCGTTTGTTATATCAGCTTATTTTGCTAAAAGTGTTGCCAGTACTCCAGAGCAAGGAGCCATTCTTTGGGGGCATATGTCAGCGATTGTTGGTTTAATCTTAGCTTTTTTCTCGCCCCTGATGGGAGCAATTATTGACCAAAATCACAATGAAAAGAAAATGGTGATGGTGTTGACTGCTTTATGCATGGCCGCTTCACTGGGTTTGTGGTGGGCTTATCCTGAGGTTCAATATACTTTCCTTGTGTTGATCGTGGTAGGGTTGGGTTCTGTTTTTAGCGAACTAGCTTTTGTCCCGTATAACTCGTTATTAGGTCGTCTGTTTCCAAGGGAAAATTGGGGTAAGGTTTCTGCTTGGGGCTTCTCGTTAGGTTACTTTGGAGGAATTGTTGCTTTAGTTCTTTGTTTGTTTGGGTTGGTTTTGAACCCGGAGTGGCTAGGGTTGGATAGTGGTAGTGCTGAACAGATTCGAGTGCTAGGTCCTATTATGGCTGTGTGGATGGGAGTTTTTTCAATCCCTTTGTTTTTGGTTAAGGCACCGGTGACTAATCATTACCCTTTGGTGACTTGTTTTCGTCGAGGTCTTATTGCACTGAAGAAAACGTTTGCTCAAGTTAAGCAACATCGAAAGATTGTGTCGTTCTTACTTGCCCATATGTTTTATATGGATGGGTTAACCACGGTTTTTGCTTTTGCTGGGATCTATGCTGCGAATGTTTTTGGAATGAGTTTAAAAGAAGTGATGATGTTTGGTATTGCCAGTCAGTTTTTTGCGGGGTTAGGCGCTTGGGTTTTTGGGTGGGTAGATTATTACTTAGGGTCAGATAGATCATTGATGTTGGCATTGGTATTATTTATTATGATGGCCATTCCGGTTATTGTTGCTGAACAAGTGATATACTTTTACATTTTTGGCTTAATGTGTTCGATGTTAATAGGGCCTATCCAGTCTTCAAGTCGAACATTAATAACTCAGTGGGTTCCGAAGGAGCAGCGAACTGAGATGTTTGGGTTTTTCATGTTATCAGGAAAGGTGACCTCATTTTTAGGCCCATTTTTGATGGCATTGGTTATTAGTTATTTTCATTCACAGCGCTTAGGAATGCTATCGTCCTTGATTTTATTGATGCTTGGGACAGGACTTTATGCCCGAGTATTGTATAAGTATATTTAGATCACAGTTTATTAATTTCATTAGGTGCGAAATGAATTTGATTTATCGAGGTTGGTTGTTTATCATAAATTAAAACGAGAATATAATTTAGAGGATTTAATAATGAAGATGTTTAAAAGACTGCCCAAATATAGTTATGCTGATTTTGAAACAAAAGCATCAACATCGACTAATTTGAAGGATTTTAGTAAGTGGATGGAGAATTGTGAGCCCAGTACTTTTGAAGTGGCTAGAATCATGAACAACTCTAGGCCAGAGTTTTTATTTGCGAGTCAGTTTGGTAAAGACACTTTAGATAAACTGTCAGTTTGGTTGAAATTTTGCTCAAACCATCAAATGAACTTAGATATAAAATCATATCATACTATCATAGATCACTGTTTAAAGGATGATAAAAAATTTACGTTTCTACAACGTTATTTAACCGTTGTTTGTAAGCTTGGATTGGTCTCCAATATAAACCAAGCAGATAGTCAAGGCATAACACCTGCAGTCAAGTTATCAAAGGCGGGCGCTTCTCATGAGATCATCAACCTTTTAAATCAAGGTAAGATAAGTAGTCCTCGTGATTTAAGACAATATGAAGGAAGTTCTTGTCGAAGTCGTTAGTGAATGATTTTGATGAATATTGGGGCCCCTAGATTAGGGGGTGATAGGCTCAATTATTGTCCAAGTATGATAAGAGTCGAATTGACAGCTATTTTTTACTGACCAAGGTTGTTATGATCCCCTGTAGATAAGGGTCTATCATTGATTATTTCTTTGTGATTTAGGTAAAAAGGATGATGTGAATGCAATGAATTAGTCTGTGCAAACGTGGGTTCTGATGTTAGATTTTTTGTTGTTTTGTCACTGAATGCTGCTGATTGAGTGAAATATTCGCCCCCTTTTTATGGTTATCAAGGTCACTATCTTTATTTTAAGAAAAAAGCCAATAATTGTTCTATATTTATATAGATAATCAATAAGAGGTGGAGCATGGCAGTGCAGTTAGAAGAACGATTAGAGGGTAAAATTGAGAGATTATTACAATCTCACGACTCCAAAGACCTTCGGTCAATCAATAGGTTACGATACGAGTACAGTGCATTTAAAAAGTATCAAGATCTGTTAACTTTGCGGGGTGATTTGACCATGGCGGGGAAGAAACAGAAAAAAAAGCTGCCTAAAAAAAGGGAGTTTTTATTTAGGAATATTGACCCTAAGGATCCAAGGCAGAAAGCAGCGGTTGATATTATTAATAGCTTGAATCAGCATTATGCGCGGTTTCAATCAGTCGATAATGAATCATTGAACAATCAATTCCAACAGATGTTAAGTGAGGCTTCAAAAGAAGTTAATGACAGGGCTTCTCCAATTTCGGTTAGCGACGCTACCTCGTTGTTAGATCAAGAGCCTTCAAAACAACCTATTGGAAAGGCTTATACCGATGAATTTAAAACAGAAATCACGGAATATGAAGGGGGTTCAAAAGTTGAGAAATATGAAGCAGGCGTGGTTATTAAGACCTTAATTGAGGGTGCTTTTACTTTAAAGACATTGAATCAAGAGAGTGGTCATTGGGAGCTCTTGCATTATGCCAAGGATAATGAGCTTTTAGCGACACAAACATTCAAGCAGGTTATTGGAATAGACCCTAAGAGTAAGGGGGTGGTAAGATCGTACACGGATAAGTTGGGGGTTGATATTACTTGGTATCGAGATGGGTTGAAGGTGGAGGATCATTTGAGTGGGGTTACCTTAAGACAGTACCCAGATGGTAAGTGGAGTATGCAGGGTGTTGATAGTAAAAGTGGACATTTCGTATATGAAAAATATCACAAAGATAACCGTTTAATTTCTAGTTATACCTATTTAAAGAGAGCATTGATCAATCGTTATGAAGATGGAAGATTTGATATAAAGGGAGTTAATATTAAGACAGGAAAATTTGAAAAGATCGGTTTTAGTCGTTATGGAGATGAGGTCTCTAAACAGGTTTATAATCAATCAACAAAGCAATGGGAAGGGAGCATAGATAGGGTCAAACCAAAAACAGGCGTGAACAGGGGTGTTAAAACTACGTTAGAGTTAACTGATCAACAACCCACAGATAATAAGGAGAACAGGGCTCCTTCACAAGAAGTATCAGTGCGTAAGCCAGAGTTGAGAGAAGAAGAGCCTCTTATACCGAAAGCAGAAAAGATTAAGGGGGAGAAAACCCAGAGCAACCTAAAAGAGAAGCAATCAACTCAAAATACAAGGCCTTTGCAAGAGAATTTGGGACCAAATATAGCAAAACCTAAGGGAAAAAGACCCGATGAATTACAAGGTGCTGTCAAATCCAAGGTCAACAAAGATAATTTTGATGACCTGAGAGGAAAGGATAAGTTTGCAAAGCTCATGGAGAAATTTGGGAACAAGCCAAAGCCTTCGCAATAACATTTTTACTGATTGTTATAGAGTCGTTCAGGTTGATGCATCATAGTCATGGGTATTGTATCAACATAGCAGTTGGTCATAACGTTGATGGTTTTGATTTTAGTTATTGTTCAATTCCATTGTTTCAGGAAAATAATAAAATTCTGTCCTATACTTTCTAAAAGTACTTTTCATGGGAGAATGCGGTGGCAGAAAAAGATAATGAAAGAGGTTCGTCCCCAACATCGGTGACGCAACATGTTGATGGAACCACAACGGAAATTTATTTTCACGGGGTTAGTAGAACGTATATTAACGATAAAAAATTTATTGATTATGTCCCAACAGAAGACAAAGATAAAGGGACTGAGTTTGTTTGGGAATTGGTTAATAGTGAATGGGTTGAGGTTGAAAAAAAGGAGGGCATATCTCCCTATATCCATAAGATGAACATCAGTAGGTATAAATTAGAGAAGCTCCCAAAAAAGACCACTACCAATCGATATCATAATCTTCAGAAAAGCCTTCTTCCTGAGGAATATCATAAGGTATATAAACAGATAAGAGATAACAAATGGCTGGGACAAATTGAAAGTGTTGAAGTTTTTAAGCAACTACAGAGTCTTAGGAAGGGTGCTGCAGGGGTGACTATCAGGATTTCAGGTTTATTAAAGAAGAAAGAAAAAGCAACAGGGGATAAGCTAAAAGAGATTGAAACAGAAATACAAAAAGAGAAAGAAGTTTTAATTGAAAAATATAAGGAATTATCAGAGATAGTAGCCAAAGTAAAGTCATTTGGAATTGAGTCCAGGCCGGACAAGAGTGATTTGATGGCGGCTATAAAAGGTGCTAAAAAACTTAAGTCAGTGAAGGCTGTGAAAAAAACAACTCAACACAGTTCATTGATGGACGCTATTAGAGATTCTAAAAAACTTAAGCCAGTCAAGGCTATGCTAAAATCATCGACAAGATCCAAGGAAGAAAACAAAGAAGTTGCTGGTAAGAATACTGTATTAGGCAATATGACTGAAAATCCTACCATTCAGGCTATGTTAAATGCAGCCAATGATAGTAGTTCTAGTGAGTATGACAGTGATGATGACTGGAGTGATGATGAGACTGAAAATGTTGTGAAAAAACCTCCAAAGGAAGATGCCAAAACAATCTTCAATCAAAAAATACAAGACTTCAAGGGTAGAAATAAGAGGTTGTTTACAAATAAATATTATCAGTTTCTGGCTGAGGAGATAATCAGTTGGGCGGATCATCAAAAACAAGGAGGAGAATCAAGTGTCTATGATGAAAAATACGAAGAGTTCGAAACAAAGGTTTCAAAGATAAAAGAAGCCGTACGTGATATTACGTATTTATCTCATACAAAACGTCAAGAAGTATTCAAGGAAGCATTGAGTGATAATGAAAGATCAGACTTTGATGAAATAAAAAACGGACATGAATTAACCGATGATAGTATAGACAAGCTAAAGGTTATGAGGGGAAAAGTTGATGGGGCCACGAAACAAGAGGTGAAAAAAAGCATACTATCTAAGAGGGATCTTGCACGAAAATTTAAAAATACGGCATCACCGCTAGAAGAGATACAAGAAGAATTAGATAGCATGCGTAAGTCTAGTAAGGAGGGTCTTTTTGAAGGACCTGCGACAGCAATAGGGTGGAATCATATTAAAGCTGAGGTAAAAAAAATCATAGGCAAAGTAGGTGAAGGAGATGAAAAAAATCGATTAATGAAAAGCTTAAAGAAGTCGTTAGGAAATTATGAAGCTTTTATAGCGAAGGATGAGGTTGAAACAATAATAGAAGAGTTGTTCAATAAAAAATCTGATGTAGAAAATATAAGTTCGAAATCAGGTGCGTTACGTAGAAAGAATGTAGAGAAAACTTTAAAAGCATTTTTTTCTAATAAAAAATTTGTAGATAATACTAAGAAAAGAAGGGATGTTAAGGGCCTTGGCCAAGAAGAGCTGAAGAAAAAAGTTAATGACATGAATGATAGGTTTAAATCAGTAGTAGACAAGAGGAAACAACAAGAGAAAATAAACACAACTAGTCCTGTGGGAGGTAAACAGGAACCTGAACAGCATTTAAACACATCAAAAGTTGTAGAGCGCTCTCTTTCTTCTGATAAAGAAGGTCAAACTGAAGATATCATTAATCAACAGGTTGTTATTAAAAGTGAAGTTGATAGAAAACAGTCTGCTACATCGGCAAAAGTAGTTATTCAAGAGGGTAGTCCATCAAAAGATGAACCAACGAAACCTGTTACCTCTCAACCAGCAACATCCAATCATCTAATCCAAGATATGTTAAATAACTCAAAAATGAGAGCGGCTGAAATCAAAAAAAGTAAAGGAATACAGGTTGTGAAGCAATATTTTGAAAAAGTTTACAATAGGTATTTAGAACTGGCAGATGGTAAAATAAAAAACATTCCAAAAGAGCAACTTTTAGATATTTTAATGCTTCCGAAAGAGGCTTCTTCTGCTGATATTAAATATAGATATAGGCAATTATCACTGATATTCCATCCTGATAAAAAATCAATTCCAAAAGAGGAAGCTGAAGTCATCATTAAAAAGATAAATGCTGTTAATGATGAAATTGTTAAAAAGAATGAAGAAAAAACAGATCTTAAATGGAACGCAGAAACATTTGAAAAGGCTTTTAATGAGATGTCAGAGCAAAAAATACTGGGTGATATTTTTGATCTCATGCTGCACATTGGAGATTCAAGTGAAATAGATTTCGTTGATCAACGATTTTTAAAGATAGCTTGTAATAGGGGGATGGAAAAAGTAGCGCTTAAGTTATTAGACCAGCCAAAAGTGTTAAAACATGCCCATGCAGATAATAATTTAGCCTTGAGAACGGCTTGCAAGAAGGGCATGTCAGGTGTGGCTCTTAAGTTGTTGGAGCAGGAAGAAGTCATGAAGCAGGCTTATGTTTCAGATAGTCGTTGGTTTAGCAGAAACTACAATGTGGCCTTAAGGGATGCTTTTAACAAGGGTATGCCGGAAGTCGCCATGAAGTTATTAGAGCAACCTGCAGTTTTGAGCAACCTCATTGATTATAAGGATGATAAAGATCTATCACTAAATAAGGTTGTGGATTTTTGTACAAAGCATAAGTGTCAATATGCACTTAATGTTATCGCAAAAGGAGCTAATTCCATCGTCCGTGAAAAACTTGAGAAGAGTATTAACAACAAAGATAAGGATACAACCATGATGTTGTTAGAGCTTAAAAACATATATTACCCAAAGCATATAAATCCAATAAAAGCATTTTTTATGAAAGTAATGTCTCTACCCATAGACGCCATAGTTTATATATGGAGGGGTCTCAAGAGTTTATTTGTGAGTCCAAGTGTATCAAGTGGTACGAATCAATCTAATGCTCAATATGGTCGTTACAACTGGGTTTTAATTGAGGCTTGTGAGAAGGATAAGCTAAACGTAGTTTTAAAGTTATTAGATTGGCCAGAGGTGATGGAACAAGCAGATGAACATACACATAAATCCTTAAGAAAGGCTTGTGAGACGGGTAATAAAGCAGAAGTATTGAAACTATTAGGTCAAGTGGGAGATATAGGGCCTTCTGAAAGTCCTTCAGTAAAATCAGTGGGTTTAGGTGTAACGCAACCCGAGAAACCCAAAGCCAGCATACCTCAAGGGGGGTTAAGTTTCTTTAAAAGTCCTCAAACGGACAAGAATCATGCAGAAGTAAATTCGAGCAAAAAAGCAAATCCGAGCAAAAAACCATCACAAAACGAATAGGGGTTGAATTGATACTATAGGGGAATAATGGGTTAGGTATAGTGATATTGAAAAAAAATCTTTGAAAATAATAAAGTGCTCATGATAAGAATCAGTTTAGTATACGGTAATAACGTTGATGCTTTCGATATTAACTCTTGTTTAATTATACATTTTTAGGAAAAAAACTAAATTCTGTCCTATACTTTCTAAAAGTACTTTGTATGAGAGAATATTATGGCAATGACAAAAGCACCAGAACCTACATCGGAGGAGGATGGGGGTAATACAATAGAAACATATAAGAGTGGTCTTACAATTATAAAGAGTGTTGAGGGCTATATATCATCAGTTTATGGCAATACGATGATCATGTACTATCCAAAAGATCAACTCGAGGTTACCTATGAACGCGATGCGGATCAAAAATTAGTAGAAGTTAAAAGAGAAGAAAATATAACCCAAGGCGAACATAACAATAATATTCAACAATATAAAGAACTGAAGCAAGAAGCAAAATCAGAAGTTGAGCTAATGGAATCAGTAATGACAAACTCTGCCAAGCTTACTGCTCGTAAAAGTCAAGAGGTAAAAAAAACTGACGAGTCTACTCCAACTGATGCAGAAATTAAAGCATTGGTCAAGTTGCAGTCTGTTGTTAGAAGAAGACAAGCGAGAAAACACAAAAAGTTTATTAGGGATGCCAAGGAACTTCTTAAGCAGAGTGGTAAAGAGGTGTGGGGCTTTGATCAGGCAAATACACCGGAAGAACAAGAACTAAAAAAACTCATTGAAAAAACCAAATTAACAAGTAAAGATTGGGGGCAATTAGAAGAATTGGTCAACACCTTACAGCGGAGTAACGAATCAAAAGGGGCTCCCCCTCCCAAGCCTCCTGCTCGTATAAGACAAGAGGTAAAAAAAACTGACGAGGCCTTGGATGATGGTTCTACAAAAAGCCAACCTGCGTTTCTGAGCGATATAAAAAATCTAAAGAAGCAGCCGCATCTTAGAACGGGTTTAGTAAGTAAAGTCAATGAATTGAGGCAACAATATTTTAATAGACAACAAGAAGATGGTTTTGATTCTGATCAATCTATTTTGAACTCCCTGGAGACTCTTGAGAAAAAGGGTGGTCAAGTAACGCAAGATGATATCGATGCACATGAAACATTGATAAGTGAACCAAGTGAGAAAGAACAAGGGCTATTTAGATCAGCTATGTTAGAGAAAGCTAGACCTACAACTGGTTCTAGTTCTATTCCTGATAGAGGGGATGATGATGACTGGGATGATGATGTAAATGATCAGCCTGTAGAAGCAGTGACGGAAACTCCAAAAGAAGATGCCAAAGTAATATTTAAACAAAAAATAAATAAATTTCAAGATACTAAACAGAGATTATTTGAGGATGAATTACATGGAAAATATTATACACATGAATATACAACTATAAATCAGTGGGCTAAGGATCAAGAAGAAGGAGTAGAATCCAGTGACTATGATAAAAAATACAAAGAGTTCATATCAAAGGTTTCAAAGATACAAGACGCCGTACGTGATATTAAGTATTTAACTAATAAAGAACGTGAAGACGTAATCAATAAAGCATTGGGTGATGAGGAAAAACTTGGCTTTGATAAAATAAAGAAAGGACCTAAATTAACCGATAATAGTATAGTTAAGCTAAAGGTTATGAGGGGAAAAGTTGTTAAAGCGGCCACGAATAAAGAGGTGAAACCAAGCAATAAATCTGTAATTAAGCAGGGTCTTAAACGAAGATTTCATAATGAGTCAACAACATGGCTAGACAAGATAAAAGAAGAATTAGAGCGCATGGAGAAGGGTGATGATAGTTTTTTTGGTGATGATGGTATGAGTTGGAATGATATTAAAAGTGGTGTAAAAGATATAATAAATGAAATGAAAAAAAACAAGATGCCAGAAAACATAGTGAAGGATTTAAACCAACTATTAAATGACAAAAAATATACAGCGTTTATTAAACAAAATGATATAACTGAAATATTGGGTCTTGTTCAAGAATCTGGTATATCTAAGGAAAACAAGCAAAAAGCAGCATCTAGTTTGGAAGCATTGTTTAGCAAAGGTGGGCCAGCGCAATCCAAAAAGACAATCGAGACTAATGAGATAAATGATGTGCCAGACCCTACAGCAATAGAAAAAGCAGTTGATCCAGAAATAGAAAATAAAGCAGCGGTCAAGTTGCAGTCTGTTGTTAGACGAAGACAAGCGAGAAAACAAAGAAAGTTGATTAGTGATGCCAAGGAACTTCTTAAGCAGAGTGGTGCAGCAGAGTTGGGTTCAGAGTCACCAAATACAACGAAAGAAAAACAACTAAAACAACTAATTGAAAAATTTAATAAACAACAAAAATTAACAAAGAGTGAAGAGACGACGTTAAAAAAATTAGTCGAAAATATACAGGAATATTCCAAATCAGCAAAGGTAGAGTCTCTTCCTAAGATAGACAAAGGCATTTTATTGATTCTTAAAACTAGACTTAACACAATAACGCAGTTTGTACGTGGTGGAGGAGGTTTCGGGCGAGTAGAATTGAGTGGAGGGAAGATTAATACTGAGACATTTACTATAGTAGACAAGCTGCTTGGTGAAAATAAGATAAGTTTGCTACAAGTGTATTCAGAGGTTATTTCTCAAGATGGTGGTACATTAGCTCGATTTAAATCATATCTTGATAAAAAATCTAAAAAAGTGAAGTCTGATCCAGACTGGAATAAACAATTGGAAGAGCTTTATAATAAATTACCAACAGAATCCAAAAATAGGGACATGAGGCTTTTAAGAGAAAAAATTAAATCATTAATACCTCCTGAAAAAAAAGAGCAAAAAAAACTAACCCCTGATGAAACTTTTAATCCTGTAAAAGATTTGTTTAAGAATGATGAACCAACAATCAAATTATTGGATGAGATTTCTAAAGAAGAATATAAAGATTTAACATCGGTTAACAAGCTTAGAGATAAAATTATAAGATATAATAAGATGATGCGTTTTCAGCAGAGTCGTATGACGGATCAGGAATTGAAGGTGCAAAAATTTCCTGAATATCCTGAATATCCTGAGTTTATCTTAGGTAATGATCATACAAAGGTATTTACACCTTTATTAGACGCAGTTGATGCAGAAATAAAAGAGGTCAAGTTGCAGTCTCAGTCTGAGCAACTCATAAACGCAATTAAGACTGGTAGTAAAGATGATGCGCTGAAATTATTAGAGCTAAAGGGGGTAAGGGAAAAAGCAGATACAACTACTAATTTAGTCTTGAAAATGGCTTGTAGTAAGGGTATGCCAGAAGTAGCGATGAAGTTATTAGAGCAGCCAGAAGTTAGTAAAAATGCCCATGTCAATAATAATGCAGCCTTAATACGAGCTTGTGGGAAGGGGTTATCAGAAGTTTCACTGAAATTATTAGAGCAGCCACAAGTTAGTAAAAATGCCCATGCTGAAAATAATTATGCATTAAACTTGGCTTGTAAAAATGGTATGCAAAAAGTAGTAAAGAAGTTATTAGGGCAGAAAGAAGTATTGAAAGGTGTACCTAATTTATTAGCAGGAATGGAGCAAGGCGACGCAAAAGATAATCTTCAAGGCGCATTCGATAAAACAAAAAAACAAGCAGGCTTAAAGCTGTGTTTGGATGAATTCGCAAATGTTATTGATGTTATCTTAGCAAAAGAGATTGATTTTGATGGGGTAGAAGTAAACGTTAATACATTGTATAATATAAAAAAGAACAGTCTTGTTGATCCTAATGAAAATATTGATCCTAATGAAAATAAGAATGATTCTCTTTCAAAAGCTAGAAGAGAGTTTGGTAAAATAGTTAAAGAAATGAGAGATCTTTCCAAGAAGGGTTATTTGGATACTCCAGATGATATTGAACAGTTAATGGATAAGATTGCTGGATTAGAAAAACAATTTAAAATTATTACAGAAGATGTAATAGAGATTGTACATTTTTCTGGTGTATTGGGTAATTTGACATATGAGGTAAACCAACCTACAACGACTAAAGGTAATATGGATGTGTTTACAATGCAGCCGTTTCAAAAGCTACAGCTCTTTTGTAAAGATTTGAGCAAGCAGATAGCAAAGTGCTTTGATATGCAACAAAGAATCAAATTTGCATTTGAAGTTATTGCCAAAAACGGATCGGATGAGCTAAATATGGCTCAAACTGAAGTAGAGATGGAAAAACATAAAAATGATAAAAAGGAGTTCTATTATAGTACAGGGCCTTCTCGAGGTAAACGTTATAAAGACGTGTTAGGTGAGAAATCGATGATAGAAGGAAAACAGCCCGTCAAGACAGTAGGGGATTTGATTAACATTGGTAATTTATATATAGCAGGTTATGGGGGAAAAGATAGTAAGGAAAGTGCTAAAGCATGTTATCAAAAAGCAAGTAAAATTTTGAAGGATATTAATGTAGACGAACTTTCACCAGAAAATCGCGAAGAGACAGAAAAGAATGTAGAAAAATTAAGAGCAGAGCTTGATCAACTCAATCGTAAAATATCTGAAGTAGAATCAAATGATAATCCTGATGTTACACCAGAAATGGTTAAAAGTTTTAAAAAGGTTGATTATATACCAAAAGAGCAATTTACGAAAGGTGAGAATTATGTTGAATCTGATGGCGAGCTAGATCTTACAAGAGGATTATATTTTGCCAGTAAAGGAACCCGGGATGGCTATGTAACGTTAATCAATAAAAACAGTGATCTGCTGGGTATTAAAGAGATTAATAAAGAAGATATCTATAAAGACTCACCTGCAGCTAACGTTTCAAAAAAAACAGGTTGGTTTTCTAGCAAGGAGGTTTATCAAGGAAAAGGAAAAGGCCATAGAGCAGCATTGTTAAGTAAGATGAATGAGATAAAAGAACTCATTGGAAGTGAAGATTTTAACCCCAGAATACATTTACTAGAAGGTCTTGCGATTGCTCAAGTAATAAAAGATCTTAGTGAAGAAGATAAACAGGATTTTGCTAAGAAATATAGATCATTAGAGCGATACTCTACCAAAAAGGGTTATAGGGAAAATCTATCTGGAAAAATAATGCTAAGTAGTTTAAAAGCATTATCGCAAGAAGTTTATGGAAATCCAGATAAACTCAAGGATGCATCGCCATTAGACATCGCAACAGCAGTTCAAACCTCTCAAACCTCTATACAAGATCGTGATCTTAAATTAGATGAGAGTAAGATTACCAACGATGCAACTGCAGAAGAATTATATGCAGTAGGTGTTTTGTGTTTTACTGAGAGCTCTAAATTAACAGATAGCAGGTTTGATAAAGCCAAGAGTAAGATGGAGGAAAAGGGAGAAAAGTATTTTCGACAAGCACTAAAAAAGGAGAAGGATGATAAAAGCGATATTGGATACAGGACTAAAAGAATTTTGGGTACGGGTGAGCGCAAGCCAAAAATTATTAGTGGTTCAGAGCTAGATGATAGAGTGCGTGAAGTAGATAATTATATATTTGAACCCCACGGAGAGGATGCAAGGAGTCTTTATGACGACATTGTCTCTGGAAAAACATTTGCAGAAGAGATTAATGATAAATCAATCAAAAAACAGATTGATGAAGTCAAAAAAACAATTTATTCATATTCTAATTCTAAAATAACCAAAATTCTTGAAGATTATTGCAATAAAATAAAGCAGAGGCCATTTGAAGCAATGGCAGAGTTAGACAAAAAAATGCCAGAATTGAAAAAAGAAATTTCAGATTTAAAAGTTGACGGAGAAAAACAAGGACATACTGATATTATAAAAGAATTAAGGAATTTGGGTCATAAACATATCATAGCATCCCTACAGAAAGATATACCTTTCTTATTGAGGATGTATAAAGGTGGAATAGAATTAAGTGAAACTGATAAGAGTAGAATAAACAAAAAGAAAATGAAAAAGAAGATCAGGCTTCTACAAGGAAAGCCCTATCATGACAACATTAAAGCGATTCAGGGTATGTTGAATCAAGATATAACTCCCCAGGAGAGGGTGTTATTATACAGGTATGTATTACAAGAACCCCCAGAGTTGAGTAAAAATCAAATGTGTTGTGTTTTGTTAGAGAGCATATTTCAAGAAAATGCAGAATCTCAGCACGGAACATGTCCTACATATGTTGCGTTACCCCCTAAAGATGTGTATAGCAAGTTTTTGACGAAACCACAATCGATGTGGGATAAGTTCAAAAACATATTTAAGGTTTTCTCCAAGAAAACAGGAGATAATGCAGAGAATGATATGACAGTGTTAGATGAGCATCTGTCTGAGAAGGGGGATAATGTGAAATCGCAAGCAGTTTCTCCAG
>DASCQC010000005.1:0-87135 GCA_036012865.1 Gammaproteobacteria bacterium | reverse complement strand
GCTTGTACTGGGGGTATGAAAGAAGTAGCGCAGAAGTTATTAGCTGAGGATAAGGTAAGGGAACATGCGCATGTCGATAATAATTATGCATTAAGGTTTGCTTGTACTGGGGGTATGAAAGAAGTAGCGCAGAAGTTATTAGCTGAGGATAAGGTAAGGGAAAATGCACATGTATATGATAACTGGGCATTTAATCAGGCTTGTAGGCTTGGTATGTCAGAATTAGTGCTGAAGTTATTAGCTGAGGATAAGGTAAGGGAACATGCGCATGTCGATAATAATTTTGCATTAATATTGGCTTGTAGCAAGGGGCTTTCTGATAAAGCGATGAAGTTATTAGAGCAGGGTCAGGTAAAGAAAAATGCACATGCAGTGGATAATTTGGCCTTAAGAGAGGCTTGTAGGAATGGTATGTCAGAAGTAGCTATGAAATTAGTAGAGCAGCCAAAAGTATTGGAAAAGGCGCATAAATTATTAGAAAATTTGAAAAGAGAAAATAAAAGTTTAGGTCCAAGTGATATTCTACATACAGCCATTGTAAGAAACAATAAGAATTTGGTTAATAAGTTGTTGAAGATTAGATCAATACGTGAGGATTTTGGAAAAATTCAAAAGATGAAAGAAGGGGGGTGGGTTGATAAAAATGGGATATTAGCCTATGCATGCAAAAATAAAATGTGGGATTGTGTGAATGTGTTATTAGAAATCGAAGAGTATAAAAAAACCATCGGTCAAATGAATAACGTAGCATTAAGATATGCCCATCAGCATGGGAATGTCAAAATAATGTTAAAGCTTTTGGGATTAAAGCCTGCTAGAAGATTGTTTGTGAAGCCAAGTAGCTCATATATGTTTAATAAAGCCATGAAAGAGGGAAATATACAGGCTATTTCGACCTTGATAAAACTTTATAGGCCAGAAGAGGTGAGCGTAGCATTAAAAATTAATATAGCTGAAAAACTAATGGTTTCAAAGGAGAATCCAAAACAAGTTATGGAGGCATATAACAAACTTAGAGGAATAATTAGTCCTCAAGAATTCCAATCAATGAAAAAAGCAACCGGAGATAAAATAATGGATTTTGTAAGGAAGTCATCTAATAGTAGTGTTGTAAAGAAAGTTGATAAAAAGACAGGTGAAGCTACAGGTCGGGGTAACAAGACTGACTCGAGTTTAAAAATTAAAATTAATAAGAAGCGTGGGTAGTGAGAGCATGATAAAAAAATAATAGTAAGGTCTCTTTTGCTATGAATCATTAAAAGAATCAATATTTATACAATCATCCAATATTGATAATAAATAAGAATATATTAGATAAATATCCTATACTTATGTGGAAGGGGAGATGATAATGCCAGAAAAAAAAGTACATGATTATATTTATGTGAATGGAGATCAACTGTATGTGATGATGCCAGTGATTGGTGGTGATACCATAGGGTTGGATAACACGTGTAAAACAGGGTTTGAATTGAAGGATTATTTTTATAACCAGAAAGCACTGAAATCCGTCAGGGCTTATACAAAAATACTGCATGAAAATTTAGATCTACTAAGTCTCTTTGAGGAGCAGGAAGAACAAGTGACAAGGATCAATTCTCAGTTAGAAGATTTAAAGCACTATGAAGAGATATTGGTTAATTTTTCTAAAAATAAATCAGATTGGGTTGCACGATTTTCTGGCCAATATCCAGAAATTCCAGCAGAGATACAGCAAGTGGTCAAGCAGGGAAAGAATCTGAGTAGTATTTTATTGGCACCGAATGGCATCGATGATTATGTAAGGTTGAATGATTATACCTTTTCACTTAAAAGAGGTCGAGAAGAAGTATTTGCTAAAGCTTTAAGAGAAGGGGTTTTCACAGGGGTTAATATCACTATTAAGGGTGTGGAGGAAGTATTTAGAGAATCGAGTTTAAGCGGTGTTGATGACTCCAAAGAGAAGGGTTCTGCAAAAGTTAGAATTAATACCCTCATGGATAACATGCAACGATGGATCGGAGATGAGCATAAGGTTAGTCAGCTTATTTATAATCAGATTCCCGGTGAGGGAGAGAAAAGCACAGATAATTTGATTGATTATATTCAAGCTATTGAAGCTTCAGAGAGTCTGGATGATTTGACTAATGCAGAGTTATTTAGGAATTTAAACTTGTTAATGGAAATTGATGTTAGCCAATTACAAAGTAGAGATGAACAAAATATCTTTGTTAAGGAATATGTATCGACAGGAGGTGACTACAACAATAGCAATATGAAGGGAGTACCAGCGGAAAGATTGAGTATCATGCTGCAGTTATTGTTGGCGACGGTCAATATTTATCAGGTGAGTAATGAAAACACAACTAAAAATTTTGGAGAAGTGTTAGATAGCGATCAAGAGTTAAGCCATGCATTGATAGGAGTGATAAAATCACTGATAGAAGTGGGCGAAAAAGATTCGGTGGAAAGAGGAGTTTTGGCATGGGTTAATGATAAAAAAGAAGCCTTTGGCTTAAGTAAGGTTATGAACGAAGAGGATATGCAAAGAATCATAACAGACTTTAAGGCAAATTATACGGTTGCAAAGGGAAGTGAGCATTTTGATGAGTTTTTAATAAGAAACAATCAGGAAGGAGGTAAGTGGGTTAGTTATCAAAATAGAATGGCGATAGACTTGGGTTATGCCGTAGCGAAAGGTTTTGCAATAGATGGGCTGTGTGCGGATAAGAAATGGTTAGATAACAAAGTAAGCGCTTATGAGGGACTGGTTCACAAGGAAGGTCATGAATTAAAGCCGTATCATCATTCAATTGAATTGGAAGAACAGCAAGTGATGGATTATATTCAGAAAATAGATACGAAGGATTTGATCAAGTTTTTGAATGGATTCATGAAAAAGGGCTTGTTAACAGAGAAATTAACAGAGGTGGTATTGGATAAAATTGATCAATTAGATAATTCAGATGAGATGATGACAGAGTTTATAGATAAATGTATTGAAAATAAACTTGTCCAGTCACTTAAGATGGCAGCGAAGAAAAATCAAAAAATCATTTATCAAAAATTAAAGAGGGTAATAACTTCTAAACACAGACAGGTTGTATTAATACTGATAGAAATTGCTCCTGAAGTATTGGATGTTCGATTATTAATCAATGCTTGTAAGCAAAATATGCCAGAAGTAGCGATGAAGTTATTAGATCAGCCTGAGGTTAGAGCAAATGCCCATGCTGATGATAATTATGCATTAAGATTTGCTTGTGAGAATGGTATGACTGAAGTGGCCTTGAAGTTATTAGAGCAGCCAAAGGTTAGAGAAAAGGCCCATGTTGATGATAATTTTGCATTAAGATGGGCTTGTCTGAAGGGTATGTCAGACGTGGCTCTGGAATTATTAAAGCTAAAGGGGGTGCAGGAAAATGCCCATTCTCAGGATAATTGGGCATTGAGAATGGCTTGTCGGTGGGACATGAAAGAAGTAGCACTGAAGTTATTAGAGTCTCCTGAGGTAAGGAGTAATGCACATACGATCGGTAATAATGCATTAAGATTTGCTTGTGAGAATGGTATGACTAAAGTGGCCTTGAAGTTATTAGAGCAGCCAAAGGTTAGAGAAAAGGCCCATGTTGATGATAATTTGGCATTAAGATGGGCTTGTCAGGAGGGTATGAAAGATGTGGTGCTGGAATTATTAAAGCTGGATAAGGTAAGGGAAAATGCCAATGCTGGTAACAATAAGGCATTAAGGTATGCTTGTCTGAAGGGTATGTCAGACGTGGCTCTGGAATTATTAAAGCTAAAGGGGGTGCAGGAAAATGCCCATGCCAGGGATAATTATGCATTAAGGAATGCTTGTGAGAAAGGTATGCCAAAAGTGGTGGTAACTTTGCTAAATCAGTCGAAGGTATTGAAAAATGCAGATAAAATTTTGAAGAAATTAAAAAGAGAAAATGAAAGTTTTGGTCCAAGTGATATTCTTCATGCAGCCATAGTAAGTGGTAATACATTTTTAGTTGATAAGTTTTTGAAAATAGATGCAATGCGAGAAGATTTTGGAAAAATAATACAGAGAGAGAAGGGGGATTGGGTTGATAAAAATGCGATAATAATCTATGCATGCAAACATAAAATGTGGAATTGTGTGAATGTGTTTGCAGAAATCGATGCGTATAAAAAAACCATCGGGCAATTGGATAACATGGCGTTAAAGCATGCTTATCAGCATAAGAATTTCAAAATAATGTCAAAGTTGCTGGGGTTGAGGCCCGCTAGAGGATGGTTTGTGAGGATAACAAGTGCCTCTTTGCTTACTCAAGCGCTGGAAGAGGATAATATAGCAGCTGTTATGATATTGTTGAAAATTTATAAACCAGAAGATGTAAATTTGGCATTAAAAATGAAGATAGCTGAAAAACTCATGGAGTCAAAGCCAGATAAAAAACAAGTGTTGCTGGCATATCAAAAGCTTTTAGGGATCTTTACTCCTCAAGATTTTCAATCAATGAAAGCAGCAAGCAGAGCTAAAATAATGGACTTTGTAAGTCAGTCATCTAATAGTATCCTTCGCAAGGAGGTTCGGGAAAAAACCCTATTAGAGAAAAAAACATTAGCTAAGATTAAGACTATGCCGGTTAGAAGAAGGTCTTCCTCGGAGCGAACAACAAACATTAAGAAGAATCGTAGGCCGTGAGAGCATAATATAAACTAACAGTAGGCTTTATGTTATATTGGATATTAAAAGGGTTTGATTGAGTGTGTTTTAAGATTGTGGATGATAGGTGAGAATATATTAGATAAATTCCCTAAGATTAATTGTATGTGTAATAAGGTCAGCAAAAAAGTACATGACTATATCTATGTGAATGGAGATAAGTTGTATGTGGTGATGCTATTAAGCATTATTATGATAGTTGAATGGTCTTGGTGATAGCGATGAAAAGCAGGGCATTAGCAATTTAAATGATCAATTTTTAATTAACACAATTGGCAATAATAAAGGAGGATAGCCTGTATTACTGTCCATGAGTTCAATAAATCTCTACAGCATAAATTTAACATAAGATTATGATTTAAAATATTTATGTTAGAGAGTTGTGTTCAACAACTTTCAGGCTTAAGCTTAAAGTTAGTTCGTTAACATCAAACAGTTCATCTTGTTGAGAGTCAGAGGAAATGATGTGAGTTGTTAGGGTTTCTTTTTTAATGTAAGCAAGGTGTTGTTCGATGGCTTGACAGATAGGTTGGTCTGCACAGTAGGTTAGTTTAATTCTATCATCAACATTAAGTTGTAATTGTTTACGATAGCGTTGGATACGATTAATGACTTCTCGGGCTATCCCTTCTTGAATAAGGTCTTCGTCAAGGGTGTCATCTAATTCAATGGTGATGAGCTTATTGGAGAGTGCTTGGCTATTTTCTTTAGCTTGACGGAAAATAAGAATTTCTTCAGGTTTAAAGGTTTGTTCAAGTACTTGAATGGAGTGGCCGTTTTCAAGCTCTTTGAGCTGATCTTCTTCGAGGTTTTGTATGGCAACTTGATACGTTCTATAGTCTTTTCCTAGTTTTTTTCCAAGGATGGGGGCGTTGGGTTTAGCATAGAGTTCAATGACATTGTTTTCTTCCGAGCTGTAGGTAACCTTTTTGACGTTGAGTTCTCGAGTGATAAAAGGTTCAAGCAGTTTGATTTCATCAAGAAGTTGAAGGTTGCTATGGTAGACGGTTAGGTTTCTTAAAGGGATTTTAACTTTAATTTTCTTGTCATTACGAGCTTGTCGACCTAGCAGTAAGATTTGTTGCAATCTTGAAACAGCATCTTCAAGCAGGGGTTTGCATAGATGGGCATGAGCTTTTGGATAAGTATTTAAATGAACAGATTTTTCTAAGGGTTTTTTACCTAGTTTGCCTAATTCTTGATAGGTGTGCTCGGAAAGAAAGGGGGTAAAAGGAGCCATGCAGACACTAAAATCATGGATGACCGTATATAAGGTTTGGTAGGCATGCTGTTTGTCTTGGGTCATGGTATCTGTCCAATAACGCTGACGGTTCAAACGAATATAGGTGTTGGTTAGTTCATCAAGAAAGTTGAGCAGGGCGGGAACAACCAGGTAAAGCTCATAATCACTCATGTGTTTATCAATATAACCTTTTAGGCTTTCCAATCTAGATAATATCCATTGATCCAAGATATGTTGACTGTCGCCGTTTGAGAAGCTCGGGGACCATTGGTCAACTTTGGCATAAGTTTGTAAAAATTTAAAGGCATTGTACCAGGGTAATAAGGTTTTGCGGATCATGTCTTTAACGCCATTGTCATCAAAGCGTTGTTCTTCTGCTTTAACCAGCCCTGAATGAATGAGGTAAAGCCTCAGTGCATCAGCACCGTAGGTTTCCATAAGTTCATCGGGAGCCGTATAGTTTTTGAGACGTTTAGACATTTTCTTGCCATCATTGGCAAGAACAATGCCGCTAACAATAATGTTCTTAAAGGCAGGAACATCAAACAGGGCTGTTGATAGGACGATAAGGGTATAGAACCAGCCTCGAGTTTGATCAACACCTTCAGCAATGAAGTCAGCTGGGTAGCCTTGTTCAAAGCGCTCTTTACGCTCAAAAGGGTAATGAATTTGAGCATAAGGCATCGCACCTGACTCAAACCAGCAGTCAAAAACTTCAGAGGTTCGATGATAGGTTCCAGGTTCATCTTTAAGACTAAAGCTTAAAGGGTCAACATGCTCCCTATGCAGGTCAGTTAGAGTTTTTCCAGTATAGCTTCTTAGGGTTTCGACCGAGTCAATGCAGATTTTTTTACCTGTGGTATCATTGATCCAGATAGGAATGGGGCATCCCCAGACACGATTTCTGGATAAAGCCCAATCTTTGGAACCTTCTAACCATTTGCCAAAGCGGCCATTTTGTATGTGTTTGGGTGTCCAATGAATCGATTGATTATGTTGGATCATTCGATCTTTGATTTTTTCAACATGAAGGTACCAAGAAGGGGTTGATCGATAAATGAGAGGGGTGTCTGATCGAGGGCAGTGAGGGTAGCTATGAACAATGGTTGAGTGTAGAAGTAAGGCGTTGTTGTTTTTGAGTGTTTTGATGATTTCTTTATCGGCATCTTTGACAAAGACACCTTCTAAGCGTTTGAATGCTGATGTAAATCTACATTGTTTGTCAATGGGGGATAGGTGTTCTGTGATGCCGTTTTCTTTGCAAACGATAAAGTCATCTTCACCGAAGGCAGGTGCGCAGTGAACTAACCCAGTACCGTCACTAGCAGAAACAAAGTCAGCGGTTATCACTTTATGAATGGATTCAGTTAGGTGTTGGCTGACTTCGGGAAATAATGGCTGGTATTGTCTTCCTTTCAGGTCTTCGCCAGCTAATCTCTCAAGAATGGTGTAGCTATCAGGTTTAAAGTAAGCTTCAACTCGGTCTTCGGCAATAATGAAATGTTCGTTGTTTTCATCCTGAATTTTAAGGTAAGTTAATGTCGGGTTAACCGCAATGGCTAAGTTGCTAGGAAGGGTCCACGGGGTGGTTGTCCAGATTAACAGGTAATCATGAGTGGATGGGCAATGAAATTTAACGACAACAGAGGGGTCTTGGACATCTTGATAATTAGAGCTAGCTTCAAAGTTAGATAAAGGGGTTTCTAAGACGGTTGAATAAGGAACGACTTTGGTTCCATGATAAATTAAGCCTTTGTCCCATAACTGATTGAATGCCCACCAGACAGATTCCATAAAATCGCTGTCCATGGTTTTATAGTCATTTTCAAAATCTACCCAACGACCGATACGGTTAACGGTTTTATACCATTGTTCTCGGTATCTCATCACAATGTTCCGGCAAGCTTTATTATACCCAGCAACGCCTAGTTCTTTGACAGCTTCGGAGGCATCCATGTTAAGTTGTTTATTAATTTCATGTTCGATGGGTAACCCATGGCAGTCCCAGCCAAAACGTCTTTCTACAAAATAACCTTTCATGGTTTGGTATCGAGGAATAATATCTTTGATAGTAGAGGCTAATAAGTGGCCGTGATGGGGTAGGCCTGTGGCAAAAGGAGGGCCGTCATAAAACGTATAAGGATCGTTGCCAGCTGTTTTGGCAATGGATTCTTCAAAAACTTTATGGTTATCCCAGAACTCTAAGATGGAGTGTTCCATTTGGACAAATGAAAAAGATGATTCGGTACTCACCAATGTATTCCTCTAAATAATGCCACTATTATAAATTAACTGCGATTATGATCAAGCTAGAATATTAATTATTTTATATTTTATGAATGACTGTGTTGTGAAATGGGTAAGTATTGCTGAGATTGTCTCTGTAGGATATATCTTACATTTTATATTGACAATGTCGCTGGTTTGTAATAGTATCGATTTTTAGGAGATCGCATGCCTGGAGTTGATTTTCTTGCTAAGGTTTTTCAACATAACTCCCTTTCTATTAAAATAAAATCATACCTTCATCAACTCATCGTTCCTGATAAGTTTAACATCTTTAGTTTTGCTAAGCGTCAATGTTCATTACTTTATCTCTTATCGATTCCTTTATGCATTATTTGTTTCAAGTTGATCCTCATTAACATGATTACGGATGGCGCTTCTTTTTTGATCATGATATTTCTTGTTCTTCAGCCAAAAGTGTCCATTGAATTGATAGGAAAATTCAAGCAATTAATTCAGGTTTTGATTCAACAGTTCCGGGGTGTTGAGAGTCAGGGTCTGGCCACAAAATATGCCATTGATGAAGTTGAGTATTACTTGTTTTTGATGTTGCCATTATTTAGTCAGTCTAAAGATCTGGGGGGTGCTCTACTTTTTGCGCCATTAAGCTTGTTAGTTTTAGATCAAAAGCCTGGATATTTCATGGAAGAAATGCTGTTTAGTTCACTTCTTGCCATCATATGTTTCCATGTTTTTCCAATCCCAATGTATGCGGTTTTTCTTATCATGATGATGGCAATTTATTTCGTGACTTATCCATTAGTTGAATTCTATTTTCAAGGTTATAGTCAGTATGTTTCTTATTGTGACTTATTTATAAAAGTCATGGGGATAGGGTCGAGCTTGTTTTATGCGTTCAAGAAGTTTGGGGGTAACAATTTTACAAATTTAGGAAATGATCAATTATCATTGATGGGTAAATTCTGTAGAACTGACTTTCTGATTTCTTTAATAACATCATTTTTAAGTACCTTTCTTTTTCAACGGTTGCTTGATCCATCCACGAACTTGCAATCTTTCAATGAATGGATTCAGGTTCTAAGGTTGTTCATTGTGTGTTGTTTACACACTTACATGCTGTGCATGATTATGGGACCTATAGAGATTATTCAAGGACATCGATATGCAAATGTTATTTTTTCATGGGTTTATTACAGTGGTGAGTATGTTATGTTATCATTGAGTAATACCTTCAGAGATAAGCCGCATAATTCATCTTGGTTGTATCATCTATCGGCAACAACTTTATTTAAAATACCCGTTGCTGATGATTTGTCTGTTTCTTCTCTTTGTTTCAGGTCGGTTATGAAGGGTATCTCAGCTATAGGGTGTAGTGAAATAGTTAATCAACTTGAGCACATAGAAACTTGCAAGCAAGAAAAGGATAACCAAACAGGCCATAATAATATAAATTTTGTTCAATAAAATGAGGTATTTTAGTGAATAAGAATCTGATTTAGGAATTTTTTTAGCCGATCTGATTCGGGTTGGGTGAAAAATAATTTAGGTGTGTTGGTCTCAACAATGCTGCCCTGATCCATAAAAATAATACGATCAGCTACCGTGCGAGCAAATCCCATCTCATGTGTTACACAGACCATGGTCATTCCACTCGAAGCGAGTTCTTGCATAACCTCAAGAACTTCTTGAATCATTTCAGGGTCTAACGCTGAAGTGGGTTCGTCAAATAGCATGATTTTAGGTTTCATGCAAAGACTTCTTGCCAGAGCGCAACGTTGTTGTTGTCCTCCTGATAATTGGATGGGGTATTTATGAGCATGATCTTGAATGCGCACGCGTTCGAGGTAGTGGTAAGCAAGACTATTGGCTTGATCTTTTGATAATTTGTTAACCATTCTTGGTGCAAGTGCACAGTTTTCAAGCACGGTCATGTGAGGAAAAAGAGCATAGCTTTGAAATAACATGCCACATATTTTTCTTATTTTTTGATAATTTTGAGGTTGTACATAAATGTTATCAACGAAAACATCGCCGGACTCAAAAGTTTCAAGCCCGTTAATGCAGCGGATTAATGTCGATTTACCCGCACCAGAAGGTCCGCAAATCACGATTTTTTCACCAGCTTTTATCGTTAGATTGATGTTGTTGAGTACTTGAGTTTGTCGAAAATATTTACCAACGTTGTTTAGTTTAATGTGAGTTAATGACATAGGAATTCTCTGTGTTTTCAAATTGCTTGCCCAGGTATGATAATGAATAACATAAGACCCAAAACAAGAGTGATATGACAATAAAACCTTCGGTATGGAATCCCATCCAAACGCTGTTGGCCAGTGTTAACTCCATCATTCCCAAGGCTTCCATGAGGCCAATGATATAGACCAGGGTGGTATCTTTAATGAGACCTATAAGCGTGTTGATAATAGCAGGGGTCATGTTTTGCAATACTTGCGGGAGTACAATATGAACGGTTTGCTGCCAGTAACTTAATCCCATGGATTCTGCAGCTTCATATTGGATTTTTGGCAATGATTGTAACCCTCCTCTGATCACCTCCGCCATGTAAGCTGATCCAAACATGCAGATGATGAATATAATGCGATATACTTTATCAATGACCCATTCTTGAGGGTAAAAAAGTGGAAACATGATGGCCGCACAAAACAATAAAGTAACCAAGGGAAGGGCGCGAATCGTTTCAATGAATAATAAGCTAAGGGTTTTAAACACCGGCAATGAGCTGTGGCGAGCTAGGGCAAGTAGGATGCCTAGAGGTAATGATACAACGCTAGCGATAAAGGCCAAAATTAAGGTTAAAACCCAGCCGGTCCAAAAATGAGGTTCAACGATAGTTAAGCCGAAAAGACCGCCATAAAGCAACCAGGCACTTACCATGGGGTTCAGGGTGATGGTGGCCAGAAATACCTTTTTCTTCCAGGGTCCTTTAGGGTGTAATAAGGTTGAAAAAAGAACTGTTTGTAGAAACAATATAATATTGATTCGCCAGCGTTCAGCTTGGGGGTAAAACCCGTAGGTCCATTCATCGAAGTGTTGAGTTACAAAGATCCAGCAGGCTCCATTCTTGTGGCATGAAGCAGGGTTATCCCCCATGATGCTAGCATGAATGATTCCCCATAAGACCAGTTGGTAGGTGTAGTAGGCAAGTAGGCTCCAACCCATGCCTTGTAGGAGCATCTTTAGTGGCTGATGTCGAACCTTGTAAGCTAGGTTAAGTATTCGATTCATGATCATTGCTTTTCCAGGTCAGCTGTGTTTTGTTATATTGGTTAATGATAAATGAGATGAGCAAGTTGAAAAAAAGATAAACGCCCATGGTAATAAGTATGATTTCTAGGGCTTGACCGGTTTGATTAAGGACAGTTCCTGTAAAAACTGAAACAAGGTCAGGAAAACCAATGGCGACAGCTAGTGAAGAGGCTTTGAGTAAGTTAAGGTATTGATTTAATGTGGGGGGTATCATCAGGGGTAACGCTTGTGGAATGATGATTTTTTGTATAATTTGATGTTGCTTGAGGCCTAGAGCATAGGCAGATTCGTATTGACTTTGATGGATAGATAGTAGGCCCGCTCTAACAATTTCTGCAATAAATGCACCAATATAGGTACTAAGCCCGATGAGTAAACAAATGAGTTCAATGGGAATGAAGGTAGCATTTTTGATGCTGAATTTGGAGGGTGTTGGAAATTGAATATTAAAAGTCCAGGAGGTATCCACTGAAAGAGTAGCCAACAAGACGGCACCACCTATGCAGGTAAGTAGCCAGGCATTTCGGTTTTTTTTATGCTTATTAACAATCAGTCGAATGGCTTGGATGATCAGCAGTAATGATAATATTTTTAACCACGGGGCTTCTATTCTTGGGAGAGATAAACCTCTGTTATTAAGATAAACAAAGCCAAGAATATGCATGCTTTTATTGAGCTGGGGTAGGGCATTAATGAGCAAGTTATACCAAAAAAGAAGTTGGGCTAACAGAGGTATATTGCGAGCAATATTAATATAGGTTTTTGAAGATTGCTTGATAAGGGTTGTGTTTGATAATGAGCCAACGCCAACAGATAGGCCAATTATCGTTGACAAAACAATGCCGAGTAAACTGACTAGTAAAGTGTTGAGTAAGCCAACAATGAGTGCATCCAGGCAGGACGATTCTGAGCTATAATCCATGAGCTTAAAGCTAATGTCAAACCCACTTTGTTGCTGGAGAAATTCAAAACCGTAATTGAGGTTGAGTCGATGTATATTCAATAATGCTTGTGTATAAACGAGGTAGCCAACCCAGGCTATGGCAACAAGAACAAGAAGCTGAATGCCTACTCTCTTTATGTGGTAGAAAGCTTGAGGAACTCTTGTTGACCCATACATTAGCTATTAATAGATAGCATATATTTTATCGAATAGGAGGGCCATAAATAAGACCTCCCTCAGTCCATAGCTTATTAAGCCCTCTTTGAATGTTAAGGGGCGTGTTAGGGCCTAAGTTGCGATCGTAAATTTCGCCGTAGTTGCCTACCATTTTAATCATGTTAAAAGCCCAGTGTTTACTCAGGCCTAGTTGAGTTGTAGCGGGTAAGTTAATGGTGCCTATGAACCTTTCTATTTTAGGGTTATTTGATTTTAATAAGCCCTCAATGTTTTTAGAAGTAATGCCAAGCTCTTCAGCATTTTTTAAGGCAATTAAAATCCAGCTATTGATTTTGAACCATTGATCATCATTCTTTCTGACTGCGGGGCCTAGGGGTTCTTTGGAGATGATTTCGGCTAAAATAGTATGCTCATCGGCACTGGATAGTGTTGATCTAATGGAATGCAGTGCGGAGTAGTCAGCTGTAAAAGCATCGCATCGTTTAGCTTCATAGGCCTTGATGCCTTGTTGAACAGTTTCTACAATAAGTGGGCTGTACTTTAATGAATGTTTTCTAAAGTAATCAGCAAGGTTAAGTTCAGTTGTTGTGCCTGGTGTGACACAAATGGTTGCTCCATCCAGCTCTTTGACCGAATTAACATGACTGGAATTATGGACTAAGAAACCTTGGCCATCGTAGTAATTGACCCCTGCAAAAGAAATGCCTAAGCTGGTGTCTCGCGTATAAGTCCATGTGGAATTTCTATATAAAAGATCTATTTCACCGGTGGTTAGGGCTGTAAAACGAGTTTTTGAAGTCAGTGGAACAAATTTAACCCGAGTCGGGTCGTTAAATAAGGCGGCAGCAGAAGCGCGACAAAAATCAACATCAAACCCTGTCCAATTTCCTTTTTGATCACTGTAAGCAAAGCCTGCTAGGCCGGTGTTAATTCCGCAGGTTAGGTAGTCTTGTTTCTTAGTTTGTTCTAGGGTAGAAAGCACTTTTTGTGGAGAGGTCTTATGCTTGCTTGCTTGAGCTAATACTTTAAGCGTTGGAGATGGTTTTTGTTTGGGGGTGTTCTGAGGTGTTGCAAAAGTACTAGAAATAGCTATGAGATAGAGTAAAAAATACATGTGTAACATCCTTTGTTTCTTCCTTCCTAATACTCTAGTAGAATAGTTAAAAGACATCAATATATTTTGGAGGGAATGTTATGCCATCATACAAGATTATTGCCTCGGGTTGGGTGCAAGGTGTTGGTTATCGTTCTCATACCTCTCAATGTGCAAGAGCTCTAAACTTAAAGGGTACCGTAAGAAATTGCCAAGATGGAACGGTAGAAATTTATGTCACAGGTCTTGACTCAGAGGTGGATAGGTTGATGCTGTCATTGGAAAAATACCCCAACCCTAATAACTTGACGAAACTCCATAAGCAAGCTGTAGAATCTGGTGTGAATTATAGTGGTTTTGAGATTGTTTTCGATGAAGGTGATTGAGCTGTGGTTGAATACATGTCCATAACCCATAACAGGCAACCGAGAGAAATCCATATATCAGCAAAGTTGAAGATTGGGAAATGAATGTTATGATAGTGTATGTCTATGAAATCAATTACATACCCTAGGCTTATCCGGTCAATGAGGTTGCCAATAACACCTCCAGAAAGGAGTATAATTGCGGTGGTTTTGAGAAAGGACTTAGGCTTTGTGTATTCATAGCCAAGAAAGATCAGCATGCCAAAGGCGGTGATGAAAAAAACGAGGAATTTCCAGGAACCTTGTTGGCTGAGTAGACTAAAAGCAGCCCCTGAATTATGAGTTAAATATAATTGGAGCCATGATGTTAGGGGGACGGGTGTGTGCATAGATAGGGCTGAGGTTAACCCATGTTTAGTCAACTGGTCGATACCCAATGCAACGCAAATAAGCCATAGGTGTGATAGTCTGTTATTCATTGTATTACTATAACGTCTCTTATGTTGATAATCCACTGGATAATGGTGTTGAGTGAAAGGATACCCAAGGGCTATGATGAAGGGAGGTTAAGTATCGATTGGCAAAAGGTTGACATGTTTTTTGTGCGGTGATGATAAGTCGACAGTGAGGGGTCTTCTTTTGGGTGCTTAGTATAAAAGATTGCGAGGTTGATGCCTTCATATTACACAAATTATAAGGTACTTTGAGCAGTTGTTTGTGCAATGATTGTAAGCATTTTATATCTTGATAATAACGCTTGACTTCAGGGTAAGCAAATTGACAGATAATCGTGCTAAGCACTAGATAAATCATGATGTGATTTAGGCTATAACCAGGAATTCTCATGGGTTGTTAGTTTGCATAAGTTAAAGGTAAGCGGCAATACAGTCTATTGAAATGAATTATTTTAAAATTTATGGTCAAAGACTGGGGTTGTTATATTCAATTATGATATTCGAAGTGTTATATTAGCTTGACGTAAGTAATAATATTGATGAGATAGGTATGGATTTTCTTTACTATGGTTTAATAACGTTATTGGGTTTATGTGGGTTATGGGGATCCTCGAGTGTGTTGATTCATTTGCTGGAGAGTTGGTCCGTTCGATATAAATGGTCCATGTTAGGGCTTTCAAGCATTGTTTTAGCCTCTTTAACTTCATTGCCGGAATTGATGGTGTCGTTGATTGCTGTTTTAGACAACAACCATGAAGTTGCCATGGGTAATTTAATGGGGTCTTATGCTGCAAATTTATGTTTAGTTGTGGGTGTTTGTGCATGTATCAAACCCATTCAACTTGAGTCAATCGTGTTTAATTTTAAATTTCCTATGTTATTACTGGCTATTTTCTCTATCATGTTGGCTCAGTGGTTACCCGTGTATCTTATGTGTGTTTTGATGTTGATTTTTTATGCTGGATATATAGGCATGACAATTTATTTGGGGGATGCTAAAGATGTGGTGGAAGACGAGTTCCCTCAATTAAAAAGAGTCTCTGCATGGGTTTTATTTCCGTTGTCGTTGGGCTGTTTGTTTTTAAGTACCAAGGGGGTTCTTTATGGTGCCGTATCCATTGCCAGTATGCTTGGAGTCAGCAAATATTGGATAGGTTTAACCATTGTCGCAATAGGCACCAGCTTGCCGGAATTAATTACTTCAATATTGGCGCAATACAAAGGGATGGATGATGTCATTGTTGCTCAAGCAGTGGGGTCGAATATCTTTATGTTCTTATTCATACTTCCTATTATGGGCTTGATGAATCAACAGGTGTTTAATGTTGTGGGTTTTTATGATTTCTTTTTGTTAATGATGATAGTGTTGGTCTTGTTTATTTTTGCAAGATATTTTGATAGGAAATGGCAGATTAATCGGCTGGAAGGAATGGGGTTGTTGTTTTTATATGCGGGTTATTTATTTTTCCATTGAAAGATGCAGTAATCTAAAAGACTAATTAGTAATAGAAAGCTGCTAGTTAAAGCCATCATATGGATAATCTTTGGGTTGTTAATTGAAAGAGTAGCGGCAATGGTAAAGGCTATGATTAAAAATGAGAGTTTGCCTAAAATACTTGATCTTAGTGAGTTCTTCTGATGAGACAGGTTGAATACTTCAGTGGAATTTCTTCCTACGGTATGTTTCCAGCTTGATAAGATTAATACAAGGAACCTGATAAAGAAAATGATGCCTAACCAAGTGGGCAGCCAATGAGCTCGGATAAGGTATAAGAGTATGTTGCCATGAATAATTATGTCAGAAGCTGGGTCTAGGTAATTTCCATAAGGGCTTTGTGCATGATGTCTTTTTGCAATAAAACCGTCCAAATAATCAGTCCATAGCATAATGCCATACCAGGCAAGGGCTAGTTTGGGGTTGTCAGGCAGTGCAGCAAGCAAAGGCAAAAGAAGAGCTAGCCGTGACAGAGAAAAAGCATCTGCAACTGACAGTGATTGGGCCTGGGAGATAAAGTTATGTTTGAAGTTTTTTAACATCAACTGTTTTCTCGATATGTTGAAGGGCTTCTTCGATGGTATCCGTGATAAAAATATGATCAAATTCTTGAGTGGTGATCAGGTTGTTTTTGATTAACTGTGTTTCCATGAAGTCTGTTAGGGGTTTCCAGAATGCTTTACCAAGCAAAACAACAGGAAAAGATTTGGTGCGTTTAGTGTGAATAAGGTTGAGTATTTCAAACAATTCATCCAGTGTTCCAAACCCTCCAGGTAAAGCAATAAATGCAAAAGAAAATTGAGTGAGTATCATTTTTCTTATAAAGAAGTATCGGCAGGTAGATGAATTGGAGGCATAGGGGTTAGCGCTTTGTTCGTGGGGTAGTTGGATGTTGCATCCTAGGGACATGCCTCCCGCTTCTTTGCACCCTTTATTAACGCTCTCCATCAGGCCAGGTCCAGCCCCAGTCATCACGGCTAAGTTGCGTTTAGCAATGGCGGCGCCTAATTTTTCACCCAGTTGATAAAATTCATGATCAGGCTTAAGTCTAGCTGAGCCATAAACCGTGATGCAAGGGGGTGTGTTTCGATAGTGATACCGAGCTTTTATGTAGCTAAATAAGTATCTTCCAATGTGGCTAAATAGATAAAATATAGATTTTTTCGGTTTGTATGTTAGGTGTTCGGAGGCGTTCATGATAAACTTAATTTTCCAGTGGTTTAATATTAAATCATATAGATGAGTTCTATGAATATCAAGTTATTTTATCAGGGTGTTTTTCTTTTATTGCAAGGGCTGTGTTCAGGTCTTCCACTCATGTTGGTCAGTTCTACTTTACAAACTTGGATGGTCTCTGAGCATGCCAGCCAATGGTTGGTTGGTTATGCAACTATGTTGTCGTTGCCTTATGTCTTGAAACCTTTTTGGGCTCCCTGGCTGGATTATTTTGATGTTACTGTTTTTGGGGCAAGGAAGTTTTATATTCTGATGTCACAGCTTTTCATTGCTTTGGGACTATGGGTGTTAAGTTCCATTACGGTTGAGGCTTCATGGGTGTTTATGTTGACAGCTTGTGTGCTTTCTTTTTTTGCAGCAACTCAAGATATTGTATTGGATGCTTATCGAATAGAGTGGTTGCCTAAGGAAGATTTAGCAAGAAGTGTTGTGGTCTTTAGTATGGGGTATCGATTGTCGATGATTGTATCTGGAGGAGGGGCTTTAATTTTGGCTGATTGGTTTGGCTGGGTATGGACTTACCGGCTATTTAGTTTGATTATGATGGGGTTGATGTTGTTAACCTTTTTTATACCAAGAGTTGAGCCAATGTCTAAAAAACTTGCTGGCTTTAACATCAAAGAATTGTTTAGAAACAAGCATTGGAATTATGGTTTTTGGTTGCTGATTGTTTTTTATAAAGCTCCAGAATACTTGATGTTGGGTTTGTTGCCTGATTTCTTGATAAACTCCGTGCATATGACATTAACTCAATTAGGTTCGCTGCAGAAGATTTATGGCATGGGTTTAGCTATATTGGGTGGGTTTGTTATGGCGGGGCTTGCTAATAAATATTCGATTGAGAGGTTATTGAAGACAGGTTTGTGTATGCAAGCTATCACTGCGGCACTTTATTTATTTTCTTCGTATACTCTGAGCATTGTTTGGGCGTCAGTGGCAATTTTGTTTGATAATTTTTCCTATGGTATGGCGACCACTGCATTTGGTACCTTTCTCATGCAAAACTGTGACCGCCAGTTGGCGGCTACTCAGTTTGCGCTTCTAACGTCATTATCAAGTATTTTGAGACATTTAGCGGGGCCTGTGGATCTCTGGTTGGTTTCTTTTAGTTGGGACGGTTTGTTTTTGACAGTTTTTGCCTTGGCTGTAGGCTTGGTGATCTTTTCAGAAAAGATGTTGGCCGGAGCTAAATCACAAGAAACAACCTAATCTTTTTGGTGGGGTTGATGGGAGCTGTCTTTTTGGTTGATTATAATAATGGGCCTATCAAAAGGTGAAAAGAAAGGCCGGCTGTTAAACATTGAGCTCATCAGTTCTTCGGCATGACGCATGCTTTTATCAAAATCTTTTCGGGCTTTTTTGCTTAAATTGGATGAAGATGAAAAGGTTTGCTGATAATTCCAAGACCCATGTTGGGCTTTTTGAAGGTCATGTAAGCGGACCCACCCATGGGTTTTTTGATGGCTAATATGAACCCAGTCATTTTTAATTGAGTAGTTTTCTTGAGGGTTAATATGCCCGGTTATTTTTGATTGGGTTGAAGGGTTTGAATACACCTTAATAGAATCAGAGTTGGCGGCTAGGCAAAGAGGTAGTGCGCAGAGAAAAATTAAGGTTCGCATGAGTTTTTCCTTAAGTGTTATCGTCAATTTATATTATGTAAAAGAGCTGGGGGTGTCAACTTTAAGTGTTTAACAATTGTTAATGCTGTTGTGTTTTGTTAAACTTTAATGTATGAAGTTTAAGTGGATTGTATTAAGTTTTATCATACCTTGTATGAGCCTGGCAGATAAGTTAACGATAACCTCTGCTGATCAGCCGGTTATTGTGAGTTCTTCACGACCTGAATTTGAAATTAGATTGCCGTCTAACACCGGGTCTACCGGGTATATTTGGTTCTTAAAAAGGTATAATCAAGATATTATCGAACCTGTTTCTATGGTTTATCATAGCCCTGATAGTAATCTGATGGGGGCTTCGGGTGTCAGTGTGTGGAAGTTTAAGGTTAACTCCCGTGCATTTACTGTTCCGCAGGTTATGACGGTTTCATTTATACAGCAGCGACGGTCCCAAGTGGAGCTAACGCGTAAAGCTGATTTTTCTATTATAACCTTTCCAGAAAAGCATTACACTTCTCGAATAAGAGAGTTTATGAAAAGTTTGTTTTCAACTCATGACTAGATACTCCGGTCATTTATCTAAGTTATCCATTAAGTATCAGAAGCATTGTTCTTATTTTCTTCATCTGGATGATGAAACGTCAATTTGTCTCAATGATTGGATAGGCCAAGAGGTCACTATTCATTTCTCGGGTATTATTCACTGTGTCTATTGTGGTGCTAAAACTAAGAAATCATACTCTCAAGGGTATTGTTATATTCATTCACAGCGTTTAGCTCGTTGTGATCTGTGTATTCTTAAACCTGAATTATGCCATTTTCATCAAGGAACCTGCCGAGAGCCACAATGGGGAAAAGACCATTGTATGCAGCCACATTACATCTATTTAGCGAACAGTACAGGGCTTAAGGTGGGCATTACTCGAGCACATAACTTGCCTCAAAGGTGGTTGGATCAGGGCGCTATCCAGGCCATACCTATTATCAAGGTTAATTCACGGTTGCAGTCTGGACTTATTGAGGTTGCAATAGCCAAGCATATCGCTGATAAAACGAATTGGAGGCAGTTGATTAGGGAGGATTCGCCATCCATGGATTTAATCGCTAGGGCAAGAGAGCTTTTAGATCAGGCTAAAGAAGATATCTCAACCGTTGTGGAGCGTTTTCCTGACGACGTTGAATTTCTTCCCTTGGATAAAGTGGATGAATTCAAGTACCCTGTTGACAGTTATCCTGATAAAATTAAGTCGTTAGGCCTTGATAAATCACCTATGATCTCCGGAAAACTATTGGGCATTAAGGGGCAGTATTTGCTGTTTAGTCAAGGTGCCTTTAATGTGAGAAAGCATACTGGGTATTGGGTAGACATGAGTGCCTAATCATCCGAATTGTTGAGCATGTTTTTCGGGTTGCTGTATCGGTCAAATTCATTTTCAGAAAGGTAGCCTAGTTCAACACAGGATGCTTTCAGTGTCAGGCCTTTTTGATGGGCGTTTTTTGCTATCTTAGCAGCTTTATCATACCCAATGATGGGGTTAAGAGCGGTGACCAACATGAGGGATTGGTCCAAGTGTTTTTTGATGTTGGCTTCATTGGCTTTTAATCCTTTTAAGGCATTCTTGCTAAAAGATTTCATGCCTTCAGATAATAATTGAGCCGCTTGAAGAACATTGTAGGCAATGACGGGTTTGTAAACATTGAGCTCAAAATGACCTTGTGATGCAGCAAAGCTAACAGTTGCATCATTACCGAATACCTGAGTTGCTATCATGGTCAATGATTCGCATTGGGTGGGGTTTACTTTTCCTGGCATGATGGATGAGCCGGGTTCATTGGCAGGAAGGATAAGTTCTCCTAATCCGCAGCGGGGACCTGATGCTAAAAACCGGATATCATTGGCCATCTTGAAAAGCGACATGGCAAGGTTTTTAAGGGAGCCCATGGCTTGTACGATGGGTGCATGACTTGATAAAGCAGCAAACTTATTTTGTGCGGGTAAGAAAGGCAATGAGGTCTCTTCAGAAATAACATCAACAACATTTTGAGCAAAATCTTTTGGAGTATTCAAGCCGGTGCCTACGGCAGTTCCTCCAATGGCCAATTCATACATGGGGTCAAGTGCTAGAAAGATCTCATTTCTTGAATGACGCAGCATTGAGGTAAAGCTTGAAAATGCTTGAGAAAGGCTCAAAGGGACTGCATCCTGAAGGTGGGTTCGTCCAATTTTAATGATGTTATCAAACTCGTTTTCTTTCTGACTGAGTAGGGTCAACATGGCTTCAATTTCAGGGAGGATTTGATAGACAATCGCTTGAGTGATTGCAATATGCATGGCTGTTGGAAAGGTGTCGTTGGAGGATTGAGATTGATTAACATGGTCGTTTGGGTGGACTGGGCTTTTGGTTCCCAGGGGTAGATTAAGAGATTGGGCCGCGCGATTGGCAATGACTTCATTGACATTCATATGGGTTTGTGTTCCGCTGCCAGTTTGCCATACCCCAAGAGGGAAGTGTGCCTGGAGTGTTCCATTAATGATATCATCACAGGCCTTGTGGATGGATTGTTTATTATCTTCTGATAAGGTTTTGTTTTGATGATTAACGGTAGCGCAAGCCTTTTTGATATAAGCATAAGCTTTAATGATAGAAGTTGGCATAGGTTCAGAGCCAATTTCAAAGTTTTCTAAAGACCTTTGGGTTTGAGCTCCCCATAATTTATCGTTATCTACTTCGATAGATCCCATGCTGTCATTTTCAGTTCGAGTATGCTTGCTCATGGTTCATTCCTAAATCTGTTCATCGCGATTATAGCGCGCTTAAGTGATGTTGTCAGCTATTGTGGACAAACATTTGCATTTAATTAAATAATCGAACGGGGAGTGTTTTGATAGGTGTTGGGGAGATTTTCACAGATCTGCTTTGGTAGAGTGTTGTTTGCTTGGGGTAAAAATCATGTGTTTATCCTGATATATTGAAAAAGTTATACTATAATAGTAGATATATCAGTGTGATACGTTGATATTTTGCCTGAAAAGTGTTGTGCTCCAACCGACCAGAATACTTGGCAATAATTTAGGGGATTGATATGCCGAAAAAATTGATTAAACTTGATGAAAGTATCCCATCAAATCACCATAAATTGAAATGGATAAAAGAGCACCAAGAAGCTATTGTCGCTATTAAAAAGCAATTAGATCTTCATTGTAATTATTTAATGGAAGTTAAAGTAAACATTGAACATGATCAAATCATGAGGGGTGTCGATAATGCTATCGATCAATATAAATATATTGATGAATGTTTTGATGAAGGTAAGAGAGAGGCTATGAGGTCTAACATGATGGTGTATCATAACCCAAAATTCATTCGTTCTTTGGAGTTAAGGAATAACCTCTCTAGTATTGCTAAGTATGCGGGGCGTGTTGATTTATCATCAAGGAGATTGTTGTATTTGCTGGAATCCTTGTATCATTATAGTCAATTAAATAAAGTTAATGATAAGGATGTTCAGTTTATTAGTTTAATGATTAAGGCCGTTATCAATAATATGAAAAAATGGGATGAAAGGTTGTTACAGTCAATGACGCATTTCCCAAAAGTATTAGAGCGTAAGAAATGTGATGGGATTAATAGTATAGGGTTTAGGTTGCTAGATCGAATTATAGACGACCTCGACGATGCCCTAATAGTCATTGATGATTGTTTGCCAATGATCGATAGACTTGAATAATGTTGAAGCTATTTTTTTTCGGATTTTTTTGTTTTTTTCGGGGCTTTTTGTTGGTTGATATTAATTAATAGTTCATTAAAGCTAACCTTTGATTTTTGGACTAATGATTCCATTTCTTGTTGCTTAGTTTGTATTTCAGTCATGAGGTCTGTTAATCTTTTGATTCTATAATTAATGGGGTTTTTTTCTTGATCGGTGGGTACCCCTACCTCAGGATTGATTGCTTCTCTTATATTTTGTATTACCATTTTGAAATCAATGTCACTCATATGCCAAGTCCCCTTGTTTTTATAACAACACATACTTAGTAAAGCATAATATTATATATTAATCAACCTATAATATTGGGTTTGTTGTATTTATTATTGTTGTTTTAATTGTTAATTAAGATCGACTATTCAATTATTTAATAAAATTCAGGCAGTGTTTTTGAAAGAGGGACGTTATCTGGAAAGAATAAAGGCGCCGTTTGGGCGCCTTTTAGGTTTATTATTATTAGTCTTTGTGTTTATTTTTTCTTAACTAGTTTGATGAATGTTGTCATAATGCTGGCAATTAATGATGTTTTCTGTTTCTCGTTGTCTTTGTTGCTTTTATTAATTGCAGATTGATTTTCCATAATCCGTGTGGCTAAGATACCTGAAAGGTCTTTAGAAAACTTCTTATTGCTCAGTATGATGTCAGATATATCCTGAGATGATATGGATGCAATGGTTGTCGGTTTCGTGTTCATGATGGTTGTTCTTCGGGGTGTTCCAGTTAAGAAGGATTTGATTCCAAAAACTTCATTTTTATGTAGTTTCCGCATAAAGATGTGTTTTCCTGTTTTATTTTTTTGGTAAACACTACATTCTCCATCCAGGATAACGCATAAGGTATGAACATCTGACCCCTCTTCTGAAATTAATGATTGAGGACTATGGTTCTTGACTTTAGCTGATTTTAACACTGATTTAAGCTCTTGTGGGCTAAGGTTTTTAAATGCATCAATTTTCTTTAGCACGTTATCAAGTGTTTTCGAGTGGTCTTTGCTGGTTATAGCTGTGTTTGATTTAATGATGGTGTTATGTTCCTCTGAATGCAAATCTATATTTGGGTAAAGGTCAAAGTGAATGTTTTTGATGTAAAGAGCGTGAGAGAATAATTCCATAAAATTTGATTTTATCTTGGGTACAGATCCAGCATCACAATTTTGAATGGTGATTGTTAATTGATAGGTGCATTCACTACGACGAAGATAATAGTTGTATTCTTCTTCTTTTTTACCAAAGTCTTTCAGTGCCTCATGCATGGTTGTGATGACGTCATGGCTATTGATATAGGCAGGGAAGTCTATTGATGTGGAGGCAGTTGATTTTTTTTCTCCCTTGGTATAATTGACAATATGGTCGCCTGTGATAGATGAGTTGGGTATGATGACAAGCAGGCCTTGAGGGTTTCTTAAGGTGACAGATCGCCAGTCCATGTCATTAACGATTCCTTTGTGAGAACCTACGGCAATAAAATCACCTTTGGCAACGTTTTTACCGAGGTTCAGGGCTAGGCCTGCAAAAATCTCCCCCAAGGTGTTTTGTGCGGTATAACCCACGAGCATAGCACCTGCGCCTGTCAAGGCTAGGTAGGGCATAATAGATTCATCGAAAACAAAGTGCACGATGCAAACGATTGTTGCAAAGTATCCAAAAAAGTTAAATATTTTAGTGATTAGCTTGGGCACTGTTATGCCTGCTGGGTATAATACCCCGCTCCAAATAAATGTATTGAGAAATTTAATCAACACATAACCTGTTGTTGCTAGGAGAAATGCATCCAAATAAATCGTGTGTTCTTCTGTGAATGAGATAAGATTAAAATTAGCGCAGAGAATAAGTATGAAGCCTATTACCCATAGGGATAAACCCATTAGGAGCTTTTGAAAACTTTGGTTTATGCCAGATACTTGTAGAAAAATAAATAGCACTGCTCCGATAATAGAGGCCGTTGTTAGCCCTGTAATTACACTGTAACTTTCAGCAATCATGGTTGTCTCCTTTAGTCAAATCTTTAGTTGTATTATAGTTATAGTAAACTTTTAATATTTTTGCTGGTTTTTTTGTTAGAAATTTAATTAAGTCTGAGTGTGTTGTCTATTGTTGATTTAAATGGGGTGTGTTTGATGGGTTGGGTGAAAGGTGTTTTAATCAAAAGGCTAACAGCTTAAGAAGCAGCTGATAGCCTTTAGACTATATTAAAGGGTTTACTTTTTGCCGACCATTTTAACAAAGGTTGTCATGATGCTGGCAATGAGTGAGTTTTTCTTCTCGTTGAGTGCTTTAGAATTTTTTTCAAGTTTGCTTTCGTTTTGAAGTACTCTTTGTGCAAGGACTTCTGCCAACCTATTTGAGAATTTTTTGTTACCTTTGACGACTTCAGATATGTCAAAAGGTGATAGCATACCTATCGTCACTGGTGAAAGGGATACTACAGTTATTCTCCTTTTAGACCCTGTTAAGAAGGATTGTATTCCGAAGTATTCACCTTGATGTAATGATCTCATCCACACGTTTTGGCCGCGGCTATCTAGTTGATATACATTACAATCCCCATCCAAACAAACCATGAGGGTGTGGGCATCATCTCCTTCTCTTGCTATGATAGAGTGAGGGCTGTATACCTTTATTTTTGCATATTTTTTAATAATAGCCGTTTCGTGTGCGTTTAAATAAGTAAACGCTAGAATCTTTTTAAGGGTTGGCATGACATCTGTTATAGGAGGCCTGTCTAGTTTAGAGGTAGGTTTGAGGATATTGTTTTTATCAGAGACTGCGTTATAGTCAAGAAGAATGTTATTGAGTTGCAATTTATGTGAAAATAGTTGCATGAAGTTTGAGGGTAATGACCAATAAGATTCAAATTGAGCTTCCATTTTAATGGTCAGGTGATAATAGTCTTTTTCTCTGGCTAGGTTGAAAGAGTATTGATTGGGTTTTAATCCGAAATCTTCCATGGCCTCTTTTAAGATGCTGATGATGTGGTTGGTGTTAATGTGACCAGGAAATTTAAAATCAGTTTTTGTCATTAAGACCTTATTGATCTTGGTGAAATTAATAACCCTAGAATGAGCAGCAGATGAGTTTGGGATAACAATCAATCGTTTTGACCAATCGATTAATGTTATCGATCTCCAGTCCATTTCTCTTACGGTTCCTGCGTCATTTCCTATTTGAATAAAGTCACCTTTTTTGATGTTTCCACCAACGTTAATGGCGAGTCCAGCAAACACTTGGCCAATGGTATCAGCGGCTGTGTAACCAATAATGGCAGCGAATCCACCAAATAATGCTAAGAAATGCATAATAGATTGACCATGGACGAATTTTTGAATGCAGATTATGGTTAGTACATAGACAAAAGCATTAACAAATTTAGTGATAAGTTTGGGTACTTCTATGCCTTTAGGGTAGAAGATTCCAGTCCAGATGAATGTGTTTAGAAATTTACCAATGGAGTACCCGATGCAAGCAACGAGTAAAGTGTAAATGTGCGCTATATCGACCTCAGTATTATTGATGAAACCATAGTTATATAAAACCACAGCTAACCCGGATAATAGGATCATGGATATTCCTAGGATTAGTTTTTGAAAGGGTTGTGTGACACCGCTGGCTTGTAGGCTGACGTATAAAGTTATAACGGCTATGAATAAGCCTCCTCCTGCGCTTAGTAATGATAGGCCTTCGTTTAACATGATAATCTGCCGTTGGTTGTCAATATTGCTTATAGTATACTTTTACGGATTTTTCATGAATTTTTTAAAATTTTAATTTGAAGCTGGGTTTTGTTTGTTATTTTGGGCTGATATTTGCTTATTTTGTATTTAAACGGTTGTCTGTTATAGATTTTATTGCTTGCTTTTGTTATCATTATAGATAGGTTTCGTACGGACGCGCGTTTATGAGTTTTTTTAAATACCAGGCCCCAGTGCATAGCATGCTTCACAGTTTAAGAGTTATGGATTATCATGATGATATTTATGATTTTTCCACGGTGGAAGCTCTGTTGGACTCAGTGGGTCGTTTTGCCTCGGAAGAGATTTTTCCCACCAATGCAAAGGGAGACCAGCAGGGGTTGGTGTATGACCCAGATTCCTTTGCTGTTAAAATGCCTGCAGGCTTTAATGCTGTTTATCAAGGCATAGTTTCTCAAGGTTATTCAAGCATTGCTTTACCCTCAGATATCGGAGGAGGGGGCTCTCCTCAAGTGTTGGCCTATCAGGTTATGGAGATGCTTGCATCTACTAATATTTCACTTTCAACATGCCCGCTTTTAACTCAGGGCGCTGTGGGAGTTGTTAATGCTTTTGGTTCCCATGAAATAAAGCAGCAATACTTGCCTAAGATGGTTACGGGTGACTGGACTGGGACGATGTGCTTGACTGAACCTCAATGTGGAACAGATTTGGGGTTGATTAAATCTGCGGCCGTTGCTGATGGCGATCATTACAAGATCTCTGGCACTAAAATATGGATCACCTTTGGTGAGCATGACATGGTTGATAATATTATTCATTTGGTGTTGGCAAAATTACCGGATGCACCATCAGGAAGCCATGGAATAAGTATGTTTATAGTTCCTAAGTACCGATTAGATGGTTCAAGAAATTCGGCTTATTGTACAGGTTTAGAACATAAAATGGGTTCCAAAGCTTCGCCAACCTGTTTCATGAATTTTGACCAAGCCGATGGCTGGTTGATTGGGGAGCCTCATAAAGGGATGAGAGCAATGTTTGCTATGATGAACCCTGCGAGATTGAGTGTGGGTGTGCAGGCGTTGGGGCTGTCTGAAATAGCGTACCAAGTTGCGACGACTTTTGCTAAAGATCGAAGACAATCACGATCACTGGATGTTAGTAAGCGAGATATGAATGAAGAGGCTGATTTGATTTTAGTTCACCCTGATGTTCGTCGTATGCTATTAAATGTTCGTTGTTTTAATGAAGGTATGCGTGCCTTAACTGCTTTTACTGCGATGTGTTTAGATAAGGGGGATACTGAACGGGCAGCTTTATTGACGCCTGTTATTAAAAGTTATGGTTCGGATCAAGGCGTGGCACATGTCTCTGAAGCTTTACAAGTTTTAGGTGGGGCAGGTTACACGCAAGACTGGATGATCGAGCAATTCTTAAGAGATGGTCGTATTACCATGATTTATGAAGGGACCAATGGAATTCAGGCATTGGATCTGGTGGGTAGGAAATTACCCAAGGAACAGGGAAAAGCTATGCTAGCCCTTATGGCAGAAATGAGACAAGATGCCTCCAAGTTAAAAGGGGTTTGCTCTGAAGGTCTATCCATGGCTATTGGTGAGTTAGAAAAATGCAATATCTGGTTGATGACCCATGGGCTTAAAGACCCTGAACAGGTAGCAGCAGTAGCCAGTGCCTACCTTAATGTTTTTGCGCTCACACTGGTGGCTTGGATGTGGTGTAAACTTTCATCCTCAAAAGAAAGTAGCTATCTGCGTTTAGGGGATTATTTTACCCAACAACATTTGGATAAAATAAAGCTATATTCAACCAGGGTTTTGGCCGGAAAATCTATCTATTTTTGTTTAAATGACTCCGAATTTTAGGAGTTTTCTATATTTTGTATTACAATGGTTTGGATTGAGGAGTTATTTGATGTATAAGGTTTTAAAAACATCTATTTTGAGCGTATTAATGTTGGTTGTGACATCGTCATTAACCGCGAGTGACCATTTTATAAAACAACAGGTGACGAAAAACCCAGATGTCACTCAAAGTGTAGGGCATCAAGATAGGGTTGAGGATGTTCATCTGTTGGTGGTCTATAGCCCAGAATGTACGCACTGTCATGAGTGGATGGATAAAGTGTACCCTTTCTACGAGACTCATGAAAATAAGAGTGCGTTTAAAAGACCTATGATCCGATTGATGAGCCTGAAAGATAACAATGATTTAGTATGGATTAATGAACATTTGTCTAGAGTGATCTTTACTCCAACGTTTATTCTCTGGTCCAAGGATAAAGAGGTCTATCGTTTTAGAGGGTTCAGTTCAAAAGTTGACTTTTTTGATGAGTTAGATGTTGCTATGAATAATATACATCAAAAAGTTAAGGAAAACGTTCATTAAAAAGAATGGCTCCCCGGGACGGACTCGAACCGCCGACCTAGTGATTAACAGTCACCTGCTCTACCAACTGAGCTACCGGGGAAAGAACACCTAATACTAACACAAATTGATACGTCGTCAAGCAGTTAGTTATCATTTGAGGGTTCAATTTGATTGCCTTCTTTCAAAACATCTGCAATTCGTGTGAGACCATTTTGTAAATATGATTTTGAACAAGCAAAAGATAACCTAAGATGGTTTTTACAACCAAAAGCTGATCCTGGAATGAGAGCAACATGTGCCGTATTGATTAAATAGGTACAAAGTTCAATATCATCTTTAAGTTTTAACATCGAAATGGCTTCACTGGCATCAATTAACATAAAGAAAGTTCCCTGGGGGGCTATGGCTTTAAGCCCGGGGATATTGGGTATGGTTTCTAAAACAAATTGCATGCGTTTGTAATAAATGTCGTTCATTTCTTGTACGCTTTCATCATGTGATTCAATGGCTTCTGCTGCTGCAACTTGTGCAATACTGGAAGGGCATGAGGTGGTTTGGGATTGAATGGTTTTCATGGCTTTTATAATATGTTTAGGACCTGCCGCATAACCAATTCTCCAGCCGGTCATGGCGTAGGCTTTAGAAACACCATTAATGATCACCGTTCGATCTTTAAGCTCTGGCATAACATTAAGAATGTTAACATACTCATGATCCCATAAGATATGCTCATAAATTTCATCACTGATGATAGTAATGTTAGGGTATTCAAGGAGCACATCCGCAATGGCTTTCAGTTGAGATTCTTGATAAAAGCAGCCAGATGGGTTGTTAGGGGAGTTTAATATGAGGATTTTTGTTTTGCTAGAAATAACCTTTTGTAGCTCTTCCGGATCAATGATGAAATAGTGGTCTGCTGAAGTGTTTAAAACGACGGGAGTTGCTTCAGCTAGCTTAACACCATCATAATATGAAGGCCAATAAGGCGTGGGTATGATGACTTCATCACCCGGGTTTAAGAGGGCAAAAAGAGCGTTGCTTAATGCTTGTTTTGCGCCTGAGCAAGCAATAATTTCATTCAAGGCATACTCGAGATCATTTTGAGTTTTGAATTTGTTTTGGATGGCTTCTTTAAGTCGCATAATTCCATCAATGGCAGTGTAGCGGGTGAACCCATCGTGAATAGCCTCAATGCCGGCTGCTTTGATATGCAAGGGAGTGTCAAAGTCAGGCTCTCCTGCATTCAGTGCAATTACGTCAGTGCCTTGTAATCGAAGTTCTTGAACTCGTGCTGCAATCTCAAAAGTTGGAGATGGCTTGATACTTTGTATACGATTTGAAATCATTACTTTTCCTCGAAATATTCAACCTATTTTGATTTACTGATAAGATTCAGTTAACCTAGATTCTAATATGACTGAATCCAGGATGCAAAAAATATTTACGGTTAAAAGCAAATTTGAGCCTTGTGGCGATCAACCGCAGGCGATTTCTTCGTTGGCTGAGGGCTTTGTGAGAGGACGGCCCCATCAAACCCTACTGGGTGTTACGGGTTCGGGTAAGACATTCGCTATGGCTAAGGTGATTGAGCGTCTTCAGCGCCCGGCGATCATTTTGGCACATAACAAAACATTAGCCGCTCAGCTTTATGGTGAGATGAAAGCTTTTTTTCCTGATAATGCTGTTGAGTATTTCGTTTCATATTATGATTATTACCAACCGGAGGCCTATGTTGCTTCTTCCGATACCTTTATTGAAAAAGATGCTTCAATCAATGAGCATATTCAACAAATGCGCCTTTCGGCAACTAAATCTATTCTAGCCCGAACGGATACCATTATTATAGCAACTGTCTCTGCTATCTATGGTTTAGGAGATCCGAGTGCTTATGTGACCATGGTGCTTGATTTCAAAGTTGGAGCATCTTTGAATCAAAGAGAAGTTATCCAATCTCTTACCGAGATGCAATATAAACGAAACCCTATGGACTTAGAGAGAGGTTCGTTCAGAGTCCGTGGAGATTTGTTGGATATTTTTCCTGCAGAAGAAGAAAGCTATGCGGTTCGAATCCATCTTTTTGATGATGAAATTGATCAAATGGAGTTATTCGATCCCTTAACGGGTTCAATTATTGAGTCAGTAGAGGCGTATACCCTGTATCCAAAATCTCATTATGTCTGCCCAAGAGAGCGTACACTCAAGACTGTGAAGAAAGTTCAGCAAGAATTAAAAGAACACATTGCTTTTTTAGAGTCAAACGAAAAGTGGGTAGAAGCCCAGCGAATTAAACAGCGTACCGAATACGATATAGAAATGATGGTTGAGCTGGGATTTTGTCAGGGAATTGAAAATTACTCTCGCTATTTATCCAACAGAGGCCCGGGTGAAGCACCTCCAACATTAATGCATTACCTGCCTGATAATGCATTAATTATTGTTGATGAGTCTCATGCGACATTGCCTCAGTTAAGAGCGATGTACAAAGGGGATCGTTCACGGAAACAAACCTTGGTAGATTATGGTTTTAGGTTGCCATCTGCCTTGGATAACAGACCCTTAATGTTTGAGGAGTTCGAGCGCTTGGGTCTGCAGTCATTATGGGTTTCTGCTACCCCAGGACCTTATGAGTTAGAACGGTGTCCAAAAAGTGTTGAATTGGTGGTTCGTCCGACAGGTCTCGTGGATCCCGTTGTTGAAGTTCGTCCAGTTTTTACACAAGTTGATGATGTGCTATCAGAAATACGCTTACGTGCCAAGAAAAATGAACGAGTATTGGTGACCACGCTAACCAAGAAAATGTCAGAAAACTTATCTGAATATCTACTGGATAATGGGGTTAAAGTGAGGTATCTCCATTCATCAGTAGAGACCGTAGAACGTATGGAGATACTTCGAGATTTGCGCTTAGGTGTTTGTGATGTCATTGTGGGTATTAACTTACTAAGAGAGGGGCTGGATTTGCCGGAAGTTTCTTTGGTGGCGATCTTAGATGCTGATAAAGAAGGTTTTTTGCGTTCGGCCACTTCTTTGATTCAAACCATTGGTAGAGCTGCACGTCATTTAGAAGGAAAAGCTATCCTGTATGCTGATAAGGTCACTCGATCGATGGCAACAGCCATTGAAGAAACCAACCGAAGAAGGGTGAAGCAGTTAGCGTATAATCAACACCATGGAATTACACCTCGAACCATTATCAAGGAGGTTCGTGATGTGATGAACCTAGGAGCAAAGTCTGATAAAAATACCTGCTCAACAGCAAAGGATGAACAGGTTTGGAAAAATGACCAAGAGGCTTTAACAGAAATGAAGCGACTCGAAAAAGAAATGAAGCAATTAGCCAAGGGTTTGAATTTTGAGGAAGCTGCTTTGATGAGAGATAAAATTAAAACGATCAAAACTTATATTTTAAAAGTCTAGTGATTTATAACTTAATTAAAATTAATATCTTGAGAGATGGTTCAGGCTTTGGTATGATACGTCATTATGAATGAATTATTATTTGGAATACACCTACTTTCTTTATTGGGAATGATGACATTAATCTCAGTTTTCCGCGTGCAGTTGCTTGAGGCAGTTTTTATTTTTTGCTGTGTTGCTGCCAATGTTTTTGTCTTGAAACAAATTAACTTATTTGGCTTGCAGGTAACGGCAGCAGATGTTTATTCGGTTGGAGCGATGTTATCGGTTAATTTGTTGCAGGAATTTTCTCCGAAATCCTCCATCAATAATCTGATTCAAATGGGTTTTATCGTCATGTTGTTGTTTGCTGTTAATAGCTGGTTTCACTTGTTATATGTTCCAGGACTTCATGACTATTCACAAGAAGCTTATCAGATGTTATTTCATCACACACCTAGACTTGTTATCGTTTCTATGGTGTGCTTTCTATTTTCTACTTGGGTTGAAGCATCGTTATTTAAAAGACTTTCTGCAACATCGTTACCTTTTTATTGTCGAGCCATGGTATCCATGATGGTCGGCCAGACACTTGATACTGGGTTATTTACTGTTCTGGCCTTGTATAACATCTTAGACTCCTTGTTAACGATTTTTTTCTTTAGCTTATCCATTAAATTTCTAACCATTGCAGCAAGCACCCCGGCTTTATCTTTAATGAAACGACTAAGAATTCGTTATGTTTAGGTTTGAATTAATTCACCAATCTTCCAAGTCTCATGCCAGGGTAGGCAGGATTCACACGCCTCATGGTGTGATAGATACCCCGTCATTTGTGCCAGTGGGAACGCATGCTTGCATTAAATCATTAACGCCTAGCCAAGTCGATAACCTAGATATTCCTCTCATGTTTTGTAATACTTATCATTTGATTTTACACCCAGGCACAGAGGTTGTTAGCAAGCTTGGTGGGTTACATTCTATGATGAATCGTCATGCTCCGATTATTACTGACTCAGGAGGGTTTCAGGTTTTCTCACTGGCCTATGGCTCAGTTGCTAACGAACTGAAAAGCTCGGGTAAGAAATCATCCGTCTCTTCAGTCTTGAAAGTATCTGAAGAAGGGGTGGCTTTTCGTTCCTATCGAGATGGCGAGCGCATTAAGTTAACTCCTGAGTCATCTGTACAGGCTCAGAAACTGCTAGGAGCGGATATTATTATCCCATTGGATGAATTACCCCCTTTTCATATCAGTGATAAGGCTTTAATGAGTTCATTTGATAGGACACATCGCTGGCAAACAAGATCTTTAGATGAGCATCTAAAGAATACTCAAAATCAAGCCATGTATGCGGTCATTCACGGAGGGGTGAATGAAAAGCTAAGAGTGGCCAGTACTCAAATGCTTGCTAACCAAGCTTTTGATGGGATGGCTTTAGGGGGCTCTTTGGGTAAAAATACTGATGATCTGCAATCGATTTTAACCATGGTATCACCTCACTTGCCCCCTGAACGCCCTCGACATTTATTGGGTATTGGTGATGAAAAAGGTATTCGTTGCGGGGTTGAAATGGGCATGGATACGTTTGATAGTTCTTACCCAACAAGAGCAGCACGGCATGGGGTTTTGTTGCTAAGATCAGGTTCGATTAAAATTATTAAAACTGCTTATCATTCAGATCTCTCACCTATTGAAGAAGGATGTTCTTGTCAGGTATGTACTTCGGTCACCCGAGCCTACGTACATCATTTGTTTAAAGCGAAGGAGTTGACTGCTTATACTTTAGCGACGATACACAACCTTCATGTCATGAAGTTGAGAATGTTTGACTTTCGAAATAAAATTCTAGAAAACACCATATAATCAAGAAAATATACCTATTTTCTGCTATAATATTCATAACGAGGTAGGTTATGTCTAAAAGAATAAATAAAATATCAATTCAAAGACCTGCAATTAATTTAGAAGATCAATTGCATGATCAAGTTGAACAAAATTTATTTGAATCAGTCAAATTAATTCGTCAAGCTAAATCCAGTACAAGTAAAGAAAGTAATCTAAAATTAATTAACGAACTATCTTGTAAAATAGAAGAGCTTCTTAAATTAGAGGAAGTTTTAAAAAATAAAATTCAGGACTATGTTGTGAAAACACATGATCTGGATAAGCAATCATATATGGAGAAGAGAAATCAGGAAATCACTGAGATGAAAAAACAAATTCGACGGAATATTGGCAGTATTCATAAGATTGAAGAAGGTGTTATTCATAAGTCAGATCGAAGTCTATTTGAGAAACTCATGTTGGGCTTGCTTGTTTTCCCAGGGATACCTTGTACGGTTGGTGTGACTTGGTTAATGAAACTGTCTTTGTTGCAGTCTCTTTGGATTTTTGTACCCATGGCTATGGCAATGGTTGTTTTATTGTCCAGAATCTTCCGTGATGATCGTAAAATTGAGAAAAAGAAACGTATAAGTAAGGCATTGGATTTAACTGATAAGCATTTAAAAGAAGCCATCAATGAGAGGAAATTTAAACGAGATAAGGAAGTAGCGATCAAAGATGCTAAATTTAAAAAAGGATTGAAGCAATGGCTGGATAAAGAAATTAAGACACTAGAAAAGAAAGTATAGACGTTCTTACAACCCCGTATTGCTGCTCTGATTTAATCATTTAACCTAAGTCACATGTTAGCTGTGACAATAGCTTCGCTCCTGGGTGTTTACTTGGGTCTAACGATATCTTTTCATCTGTATTGGAACTTAACGTGTATCATCCTATTAATGCTGTGGGTTAAACGTTTATTGGAAAGGTTATGGATCGTTTGTTGGGTTCTCTATGGCTGTTATGTTTCACTTGCTTATAATGTTGAACGTCGGCAACTTGATTCTCATCCTGTGATCCAAGGTCAAGTCATTCAACATTTTAACGAATACCTGGTGCTTGATTCAGTGTCCATTAATGGGCGTGCTACCTCCTTTAAAATTGCTGTTATTAGCAAGGCCCACGCAGATTTGAACGACCTTTGTGAAATACATCGATACACACTAAGGTTTCATCAACGTTCACAGCCTAATAGTAAAGTTTCAACCCATTTTCAGCGCAAAATTTTGGCAACGGTCAGGAGTCGTGATTTGCAATGCCATGCCAGTAATGGGCTGATAGACCGTGTGAGATACAGTGTCATTCAACGTGTTAAAAGTTATTCTTATGAGGGGGTCATGAGGGCCTTGTTGTTGGGCGATACTTCCGTTCTTACTAAGCAACACAAACAGACTTTTCAAGCGGCAGGAACGTCACATTTAATGGCCGTTTCAGGGTTGCATTTAGGGGTTGTTGGTTGGTTAAGCAATAGCTTTGCTAAAAGTGTATTTCGTTGGTTCGGTGTTCGGCCATTGAGTAGTTTAAGATGGGCAAATGCATGGACGTTGATCGTGTTGTGGTGTTACGGATTATTAACTGGGTGGTCAGCTTCAACCAGTCGAAGTTATGCGATGATATACCTTGCAAGTGCCTTGGTGATATTAGCAATGCCTGTGAATAGAAGGGATATATTTTATATGGCCATTGCTGCTTTAATCATGATGGAGCCTTGGTATGTGATGGATTGTGGTTTTTGGCTATCCATTATTGCTGTTGAAATTTTATTAAGGTTAAAATCCACACGATATTTTTTAAGTTCTTTTTATCAATCTCTCAAATTATGCACCTTGATGGCGCCTATGAGTTCTTATCTATCAGGTTATTTTTCGATTCATTCGATTGCGATGAATACATTTATGATTCCGTTGTACTCCATTCTTATTTTTCCAGGATTACTGTTATGGACGATTGTGGGTTTTTTTATAGATGTGAGTTATCTGGGGGTATGGTTGAATGAATTGATAAGACTCAGTGTCAGTGTGATGGTTTTGATGAATCAACACGGGTTCTTTGTTTATGTGGCGGAGCTTTCGTTGTTTCAATTGGTTTATGTACAAGGTGCTATCATTACCTATGCATGGAATAGATTGATGTGTTTTCAGTGGTTGATACTTGGGGCATTGTTGAGTTTGGTGTGTCTATTTTTAGAGGGGGTTTCATACGGGCAGGCCAGAATCACAATGCTTGATGTTGGCCATGGCTTGAGTGTAGTGGTTCAAACCCAGCGCCATTGTTTATTGTATGACTTAGGTCCTAAGTTTGGAAAATACTCTTTGGGAGACCATGTGGTAAGTTCAATGAAACATTTAGGGATCAAGACAGTGGATGCCTGGATTTTATCCCATCCGGATCAAGATCATATAGGCGGATTGAAAGAGGTTTTACAAGTATACCGCCCTCAATGGGTTCTTTCAGGGGTTCCTAAAGATACGCCCATTGCATCATCCCAATGTCAGGCAGGCAGTTCCTGGGAGTGGGATGGTGTTAGGTTTCAAATCATACACCCTAAGACAGCTTGGAGGAAAAGGAATAATAATTCTTGTGTCCTGTTGATTCAATCCAAAAGTCAGTCTGCATTATTAACAGGAGATATTGAATATAACGCTGAAAATTCACTTCTTGATCAACTGAGCCCTGTTACCTTATTACAAGTTCCGCATCATGGGAGTTTAACTTCTTCTTCAGAAGAGTTTCTAAAGCGACTTCAACCTAAGGTTGCATGGGTATCGGTGGGTGAGGGTAACCCAGTGATTCCTCATCCCAAGGTTCTGTCTCGATACAGTAAACTCAATATTCCCATTCGTACAACATCACAACAAGGCTGGTTAAGTCAGGTTCTAAAGTAAATTTATACTGCAATAGGGGCCTGGATTCTAGGGTGATATTGATAATCCTTGATGATGAAATCTTTCTCAGTGTAACTAAAGATATCTTTAGGACGTTGTGCAATCTCTAAGGTAGGTAAAGCGTAAGGTTTTCTTGAAAGTTGTTCTTGAGCAGGTTTAATGTGATTGTTGTAAAGATGAATGTCCCCACCTGACCAAATAAATTTCTTGGGCACTAAGTCACATTGTTGCGCTATCATATAGGTAAGAAGACTGTATGAGGCTATATTAAAGGGTACGCCTAAAAAGATATCGCATGAACGTTGTATTAGTTTACAAGAAAGTCCTTTGTCATTGTCGACATAGAATTGAAACATAACATGACAAGGGGGTAGGGCCATTTTATCAAGGTCACTGACATTCCAGGCACTCACAATATGACGCCTAGAAAACGGGTTGGCTTTAATATCACGAATGACATTGCTGATTTGATCTATGGTTCGGCCATCAGGGGTTTTCCATGAACGCCATTGTTTGCCATAAACAGGCCCAAGCTCACCATCTTCATTAGCCCATTCGTCCCATATGGTAACACCCATCTCGTTAAGAGGTTGAACATTCGTAGACCCATCTAGAAACCATAAAAGTTCATTAACAATAGACTTTAAGTGCATTTTTTTGGTCGTAATTAAGGGGAATGTTGATAGATCGAAGTGTAAGTCATGACCGAAAATACTTTTAGTTCCCACGCCTGTTCGGTCCATTCGATCGATTCCGTTGTCTAAGATATTTTGCATTAGATCAAGATACGCTTGCATTTGTGCTCCTTGTTTTAATCTCAGGTGTGATTTGGACGATAACACCAAACCTTGCATGGTCAAAATAGTTGATTTGATTTAAAGATACTCGTCTTGATTGGTTCATTGAAAAGTAGTTTCGATGGTTGAGCTCGATGATGTTTAGTTTTGTTTCGTAAAACCGTTCTTTTTTTATGGTGATTTCTCCCATAATGACGCTGTCTTGGTCATAAGTTTTAAACCCAATGGTTTGTTCATCATCATTGATAGGCCAAGTATGTGTGGCAAGAATAGAGTATTTGTTTTTAAGTTTTTGATAAGGTTGCCAATTGATAGGTTCTGATGAAATGGTTTCATAGCCTTTAAATTGTTCGGCAACTTGCCAGTTAGGGTGGGCTGAGGGTAATGCTGTTTCATCTATATTACGGAGGATGAGAAGGTTAAGGTCTTCAGCCAATCCTATGGGGTTTAGTGCTACCATCAACGAAATGACTGCAGTCAATTTGTACGTGTGTCTCATACCTATAACCATCTCATTTTTTTCATGCCATATCAACCAAATTATTGTGAGTTTTAGGATTTTGACTTTGGTTCTCTTTGACACATTTTAAATTAGTTACTATATTTTTGACGGTATCAATGACATATTTGGGGTCAGAATCATCACCTGCGAGAATAGCCTCCAAATTCAATCCATCATCACCGTTGTTATTAATACTATCTGTAAGCAAATTAAGAGGATTCTCTTTTAAATACGGAGAGATATCTTCTTCGTCTTTGATACTCGAATCTTGACCAGGAATTTTAAGAAATGTCTTGATAAATTGGCAGACAATATATGAATTAATAGTTGATTCAAGCCTGTCTATTGTGGGGTTCCCCAGGAGTTCTAAAGTTGTTGAACTTGAATGTTCCCTATCTTTTCGAGCAGCATCGCTTAAACCTCCGGTGATTTTCCGTAATGTTTTATCAATTATATCATAATCTATGTCTTTATTAGAATTTTCGGTGTGAAAGCTACGTATTAAGTAGGATAGAGGATATTTATTATTACAAGGTAACTTTTTAAGATCGATGACTAAATCTATTATTGCGCCGATTTTTTCTATAAAAAAAGCTTTATAGTCAGAGGCTTGTTCCCATGTTTTTTGGGTTCGTTCTTCAAATTCATTGGACGATTTGGGTTTATTCATGGCTTTGCTACTAGGGTTTAGTTGTGTCCAGATATTAAGTCCTATCGATGTTGATGCTAGAGCAATGAAGGGAGTTATAGGTAACAAGAATATGAATGTTAGAGCTACGATAATGATATCAAAAATAGCCTCCATGATTACAGCTACATAGCTGACTTCAGTTTTTTGTGCTGTTTGTTGTTGGATATTTGATGCGGTTATATTTGAACCGCTACCTGAATTAGTGTTCGTTGGCTTCACGGGTGATTCCTCCATGTTTTGGATGTTTGATTGTGTTGGTTGGGGTGTTTGTGTGGGTTGCGCATTCACTTGGTAGTATTGGTAGGAATGAATATTAATATATGTTTCAAGGTGTGATTGTAGAGTAGTATCTACATACTCTTCTGATATTCGTGCATTGTCATAACTTTTTTCTAATCGTTTTATTACTTGCATATTTGAATATTTTCCGGGGTGTACATCACTTTTCTTTAGTTGAGTCATACAATATTTTTGCAACTGTTTAAATATGTTACTATTACTGACTTGTTGGAGGTGAATTTCTCGTATTCTAAACAAGAAAGATCTGATACAGTCCTCCCCCCCATTTTTATCAATATATTGTTTGTGTTCTGAGCTTAAATCTTGGTATGTTTTTTGACATTTTTCGTTGAATTCAACGATTTTTTTGTCTGAATCGGTGTTGTCTTTTAATTTTTCTTGTAGTTTTAATTTGATATCTTCGTAATCGAGTTGCTTTTGTTTATCAATCTGCTCTGTGGTTGTAAATATATCAAGATTAAAATAATCTTTAATAACAGTCGCGATCAATGTTTGGAACTCATCCAATTGGCCTTTTACGTTTTTAAGGTATATTTCATCTTTACAGTAGAGTTTATTTATTGAATGAATTTGAAATGGATCATCGACAAATTGTTTATAAAAGCTAGGAATAGATTCTCGCATACTCGAAAAAATATCATCCTGAACTTTCAAAATTTCCGCAATAATTATTTTCTTTGTTGTGATTTTGTTTTTGAATAAAGCTGTGATGCCATCAACAGATTGCTGATCAAAGGTGTAGATATTTTTTGAATCTAGTGCTTTTTTAACAGCCTTTTTAATCTTATGTTCTTCTAAGGTTTGTGTGGTGTTAGATAGATACTCATTTATGATTTCTTCTTCTAGTTCAGTTTTTAACCAATTCAAATCTTCTTTAAGTTCAAACATATTACCACGGTAAGAAGAGAGTATTTTTGTTTTAGCTATCCTTAGTTGATAGTGTTCTTGTAGGGGTTGAATAAACTCTTGGTCTATGTTTGTATGGTGTTTTTGTATTGCTTTCTCTAGGTCCTCTAATTTAGTTTTTTTTTCTTTCACCAATTTTTTATCGGCATTTTTAGAAAATATTGTCCACCAATGATTATCTACTAAATGGTTCAGTTCCTCTTCATATTTTTTTTGGATCTTCTGGCTTAATAAGTCCTGTGGCATTACCTTTTGATTATAACTTGGCACGTAATCCCCGATTGATTGTATAATTTCTCTTACTGTAAATTCAGATTTTTTTGTCTTGCTTGAACGATCTGGAGAGAACAATTTTCGGGCAGATGTTTGGACCGATTCTAATAGATTATAAGCATTTGTATTATTGCTTTTATTTTCATCGGTAGGATACTTTTCTTCTAGAGTCGTCTTGAGTTTATTGTAATCATCTTCATGCTTCTTATAAGAGAACACTGTATTTTTATTGTTGGATAGTTGCTTTCTAATCAGGTTTACACTCGTTGCTAGTGTTTTTTGTGCAGCTTCCCAGTTTTCTTGTTTAAATACTTGAGCGATATCTACAGTTTGGTTTAATATTGCTTCATCAGTTTGTCGGTATTCATGGTATGCACTGATGAGTTTACAAAACTCGTCCAAGCTGATTGGATATGCATCTTGGCTTTCTTCAGGTTTATGCACAGGTGCTTGATGTTGTTTTAGATTAAGTTTTTCGAAGGTTGTTTTATTAATATAAAAATAACTCCCATTCGATGTAAATGCAGCCGTATACTTCGTAGTAAGCAATTGCATAAATATTAAGTTAAGTTTGGATACGAAGGAGTGCATTTTATCATTTTCATTTTTAAGGGCAATGAGTTCTGATTTGTCTCGTGGTTGGTTAGCGTCTATGTGCAGTATTCCTGTACAAACTTCTTCTAGTTTTCTTTTGTGATGTTCTATAAGCTTTTTTGGTAATTCTTGAATCGTCGGAGTAGTTTGATCTTCATTGAATTTCTTGTCCTGAATATAATCATTCAAGAAATCAGGATCGTTGCAGTCGTATGATATTTTAAGTTGTTTAAAATATTCTTTTAAATGAACCTTTAATTGATCGTTAGTTCTAAGATCATTGGCTATGTTACTTATCCAGGTAGATAGTGAATTTATATCAACATCAACCAAGAGTCTTCCATAGGTAAAAAAGTCATCGTTTTTAGGTATTTCTAGTACTTGAGTACTAACGCAATTTGACGTATATTTGGAAATATCGTCTACACCAAAGATATTATCAATTAACTGAGCAATGTTTTCATTTTTTACAGCGTCCATTCTTGCTATTAAATACTGGAAATAAGGTATCCGATCTGAACCGAAAATTTTAGTGATAAAATCTATCTTTTTAGCTGTTCTTGGCGCCAACAATGGGATGGATTGAGATTGTATGAATATGCAATGGTTATTGTATGTCTCTTGAACAGTATCATACAGCTTAATATATTTATGCTCATCTAATAAATTGACTATTCTTTGTATTTCTTTTTCTGTCAGCGGGATGCTTGCTGATTCGATAGCTATGCCAAGTTTTTTCCCTAGCTTTTCATGTGAACTTGGTTCCTTATGCATAATAGATCTCCGAATAGTTACCTAGCATTAATTTGGTGCAAAATTCTCATTCTGCTCATTCGTGTAATCATCGACAATTTTAGCTGCAGTATTGACAGACTTGAATCTTGTTTTGTCAGAATTTATTAATCTTAGGACAGCGCCCTCAGCTTTCGGCACCAATTCTATTAGTTCCTTCAGCTCTTTTATATTTTCATTGGTCAGTTCTTTACTTTGGTCTGGAGCTTGCAAACCTATTTGGTATTTACTTGCTAAAGTTTTTGTTCTTCTAGTTTTTATGATAGGCTCAAGTGTTCTCTTCAATTGCCCTATACTCGTCAATGCCGCTCTTTGATCTTGACCCACAGAGCAGCTAGTATGAGTTATTATTGCGATATTTTCGGTCTGACTTTTTGCGATATGATCTTTCAGGCTTACTATCATTTGTTTTTCTGTCTCTTCTTTTTTTACCTGAGGATTATCCGCACTACTTATACGAAATAGTTCAGTAATCTTATCGATATTTTTGTTTATTTTATCACACAAATCTTTTTGATTAAAAGAAAGTTTATGACCTTTGCAGGTAAACAATATTTCTACATTCGATGATGCATGATTTTTAAAGTTTGAGAGTGCAGTGAAGAAGTATATGATAAGATTGTCTTGGTTGCTATTTTCCATGTTTTCTGAGTTTAACAATGCTACAGCTGGAGTTTGGAGACTTCTCGCATTATCTTGGTTACCATTTCCCATGTTTTCTGATCTTAACAATGATAAAGCTTGCTGTTTGACACCAATACTTTCTCTCGCAGCTGCTATGGTGAATGACAGCTGACTGCTCCACATCCCACCAAATAGGTTGAATGGGTTGAATGGTGGCTGATCTTTATAAAATTTGTTAATTAGACTAACGGTGTCAACAAGAGTTTTGATGGCTTCTTCAATAATATTAAGTTGTTCTGGTAATATCCCTTGGGCCTCTTCTTTTCCTGTTGAATGTGTCTTTAACCATTTGTGAAATTCATCATCTATGTAGGATCTCAAGGTAAAATAAGTATATAGAGATGATTCTCCCTCTTTAAACTTGCTTGCCAATGCAATATACTCGCTTACATCACCGCTAGCAGCTGTGTTGGCATTTTCTTTAGCGCTATCTTGTTTAGCGGTACCTACTAAACCATGTAATAATTGTTGAGGGTTTATATCACCCTGCATGGTTTTTCCTAATGTTTCTAAACGCTGTGTTGTGTCGTTTTGAATCATAAGTATTGCGTCACAACTTTTATTATTATCATCATGTTTGCTCCAAACGGACTTGATTGTAGCACGTACTTTATCTTGCCCTTCATTCAATCTGACTTTTTGTTTTTTTTCAATTGAAACAATCTCGGTATTAAGTTGTTTAATCTTTTCGTTCGCACTTTCAAGATCGGCATAATCTTTAGCTTCTTTAATCTTTTCACTCAATTGATTTTCAATACTCTCTGTATTCTTACTTAACTCTGATAAGTTCTGCAGTTTGTCTTGGACTATTTTTGCCGAGCTCTCTTTAAGTTGTAGCACTTGATCTCGACCTGCTATAATTTGACCGTTTTCTTCAAATTTATATAATCCAATGCTAGTACTATAAAGCTTGAATTCCCTTTGAGATAACAGGGGTTTATGGCCTTCCTTTTGTTCAAGTTTTACTGGAGATCTATATGGTTGTTGTTGGTTTGTGGTTTCTGGTGGTGTAGAAAAGTAGTTAAAAAATCTTGTCATTAAAGGTGGTATATATTTGCTTTCAGCTTCCTGCCAAGTGGTAAATTTATTTTTTAGTTCTGTGTATTTTTCTTCTACATCCACCTTCATCTCTTCATCGCCAGATTCAGGATTATTTATAGCTATAGCTTGCTGTAGAGATTTCGTTGTTTGGGTTAGTGATTTAGTTAAGTTATTGCCCTCATCATCGAACAGTTGATCTCTAAAAGCGCACTGAACTGTAGATGTATTGATCATTGTGATAAGTTTTTTACATTTCTCATCTAGTTGTCCTTGTTCATATGCTATTTGTGTTTCAGCATAGATGCTTTTGATGTTATTTCTATTCGTTTCCATCATTTCCAGATCATTCTTGCTAATACCTTGTATATTGGTATTAATATTAGTTAGTTTAATTCTTATCGTTGTTTTACTTTCAATATCAAAACCATCGGTAGCAAGGAGCTCGTTAATCTGATCCGTTTTTGTGTCGATTTCTTTAAGTAAATCGAGCATTGTAATCTTCTCGAATATGTTACAAACCTCAACCCCGCCTGATATCATGTATTGGATGATTTGTTGACGAATAGATGCTGTCATGGTTTTGTGACGTTTATATTCATCACAAAAGCTTTGATTTATAAGGGCTAGCAGATTTTTGAGGGTGTGGAAATATTGATTATCTTCACTGGCGGCTCTTTTCTGATCTTCCTCTTCGCCAACTAAAAAAAGAGCAATATGTCTGATTGTCGCATTATTAGGTGCAAATTTCTTTAGCATAGCAATACCAACATTCGGATCAATTCTTTCTATGCTCTTGAGGTCTAATCCTACATCTTCAGAGAAAATTCTGTTGTTGTGTGCGTTGTGTGTATATGCACTTGTATCCTTGTCGTAAAAAGGAGGTAGATGGTCTCTGTTTCTTAGATCTATATTGCTATTTAGTTGTTTTGTAAAGTCGGAGTACGTGAATGCTGGATTGGAACATTCTAATTGATCCATTGCCTTTGTAAATTTAACTTCAGTGATAAATAAAAATAAAATCATTTCAAGGTCACTGGAATCAATCGCTTTTTGAATCACTTCTTCTATGTGGGACATATGCCCGTCTCCTTTATACCCATTTCTCACGTTAGTATGATTCAGATGTCTAATGCAAGTATTTTCTATTGGTTAAGATAAGCATTGTTGTAATTTATTGGTTATATTTTGATGTTAGTCTTGTTATCTATATGTTATGTATTAATATAGTGTTTATTAATAGGGTGGTTTTATTCTCTAGTTGAGCGGTTTTATTGTAAGGCATTGATATTGAGTGTGTGAGATATACGCTATTTGTATCGTAGGATTTCATCTGTTTTGTGTGTTTTTTTTGTTTTTGTTGTAAGCCTATTCTGTTGTTTGGACTTTTATTTGAGTTTGGCTCACGTCTATCATGTTCTTTTAAAGTTACAAGTCTATTATTTTTCATTGCCTCATGACAAGTCTCTATAAGATTATGTCTCTAGAAGATTCTCCTGATTTCTGCTATGATTTTATAGGTCATTCAATATTTATCTCATTAAGGAGACATTCATTGTTGCATACAAGGATTTACGCTTTTTCTTTGCTCGTTTTTGCCTTATTATCTGGTTGCAAATCAAGCATACACTATAATGGTTATATTGAAGATTCATCGGTTAAACTCTCAGTCCCGGTTTATTCAACCATGATTTCTCATCGAGATGAGGGGGCTTTTTTTAAGAAAGGCCAACAAATAGCTCGATTATCTGCGAAAGACCTGCAATTAAAAATCCAGGCTAAGCAATCACTCATGGCTTCTATGGAGTCTGAATTGGCTAACATTAAAACCGGTTTGCGAACCGAAAACCTCGACATACTCCTTGCTAAAAAACAAATCGCTATCGCCAATTTGGCCTTTGCCGATGCAGAATTACAACGCGTGTCTAAGCTAAAACAACAAAATCACATTGCTCAATCTTCTTTAGATAAAGCAAAGCAAGCCAAATCAGTGGCTTTGCAATCTGTCAAAATGAGTGAGCTTGACTACGCTTTAGGAAAAAAAGGTCAAAGAGAAAACCTTTTGAAAGCTTTACAACATAAAATCAACGCAGCCAAACTCGAGCTTCAATCACTTAATTGGTCTTATAATCAGTTGACCATTATCGCTCCTTTTGATGGACAGATAGAAAATGTCTTTTTCGAAAATCATGAAAGGGTTGCTCCCAATCAACCGGTCATATCAATTGTAGCACCCTCCAAACAACACGTTATATTTTATTTGGAAGAAGGGGTTGTTAACCGAATCAAGAAGGGTGATGAAGTACAGATAATTGTGCCTTTTTCTAAGCATCATCATCAGGCGAAAATTACATATATTTCTACTAAGCCAGAGTTTACTCCGCCTATTCTATTTGATCAGCAAGCACGTTCTCCTTATACTTATAAGGTCAAAGCTGTTCTTGTCTATGACCAGGACGATCGTTTGCACTCAGGTCAAGCTGTCACCATTCAAGTACCTAAAGCATAATGTTTATTATTGATGTCAAAAATCTAGTTAAGAAATTTGGTGACTTTACAGCCGTGAATCAATTGTCGCTTGAAGTAAAAAAAGGAGAGGTGTTTGGTTTTTTAGGTCCCAATGGCTGCGGAAAAACTACCACGATTCGAATGCTTTGTGGTTTGCTAACCCCAGATGAAGGCGAGGGAAGTTGTTTGGGTTATGATATCATGACTCAATCTGATAAAATTTGTATCCGTGTAGGCTACATGCCACAACATTTTTGTTATTACAAAGACCTCTCGTTACGAGAGAATTTACTATTTATTGCTAAATTATATGCGGTGCCCTCGAAGCGCGTTGATGACCTTATTGAAATTTATCATTTAGGAAATTATCAAAATCGTTTGGCAGGTCAACTTTCAGGGGGCTGGAAACAAAGGCTTTCGCTTGCAGCTGCTATGGTTAATGACCCAGATTTGCTTTTATTAGATGAACCGACAGCGGGTGTTGATCCTAAGGCTAGACGTGAGTTTTGGGATATCATTCATGCCATGGCTAGAGAGGGTAAGTCTGCTTTGGTTAGTACGCATTATATGGATGAAGCAGAACGGTGTACTCGATTAGCTTATATTTCGAATGGAAGTCTTATTAGTCAAGGGACTCAACAAGAAATCATCAAAAAGTCTAGGTTGCATACCTGGATGGTAGAGGCAGATGATTTGGTCGGTCTTAAGAATGAATTGGATCAGTTGGATTTTCAAGTTACCCTTTTTGGAAATTCTTTGCATCTATCTTCATTGGATTCGAATGTGCTTGAAAACACAGCCAAGAATTTGATGAAGGAGGGTTGTCGGTGCAAAAAAATTCCTGTCAGTGTGGAGGATGTGTTTATTCATTATGTTAGATAGTATCAAAGGTTCTTGGTCACGTTTTTTAGCCGTTGTGATGAAAGAGACATTACAGATCTGCCGAGATCCAGCCGTGATTGCCATGACCATTTTAATACCGTTGATGGAGGTGTTGTTATTTTCTTATGCCATTAACACAAACCCAACTCATTTGCCTACGTATGTCCTTGATCAAGATCAATCTCAAATGTCAAGGCAGCTTGTTTATGGTATGAATAACACTCACTATTTTGATATTCATATGTATCAGAAGGGGATGGAGTCTGCTATCAAAGACCTTCACACAGGTAAGGCTACTTTTGTCGTGAATATACCCCGCGGGTTTTCTAAAAAGATAGCGACTCATCAATCTCCCAAAGTGCTGTTGCTGTCAGATGCAACGGACCCTGTCGCGACACGTGGTGCACAAGCAGCCATGGTTCAATTAAGTGCGCTCGCGTTGCAAAGCCACCCCGTTAAACCTACTTTTGAATTAGTCTCCCACGAATATTTTAACCCCAGGGCCATTTCTCGGAATTATATTGTTCCAGGGCTTCTGGGTGTGATTCTTGTGTTTTCATTGTGTATGATGACTACAGTTAGCTTGGTAAAAGAGCGAGAGATAGGTAGTTTAGAAGTTTTATTGGCAACACCCCTTAGGCCTTTTGAAGTGATTACAGGTAAAATAGCTCCGTTTATCGTGATTGGTTACATACAAGTTATGGTTATTGTGGCTGTTGCCTATTTTTTATCCATTCCCTTTTTAGGTAGTTTAAGTCTTTTATTGTTCTGTTGCCTTCCTTTTATTGTATCCAATTTGTCGATGGGCATGTTATTTTCTACGATTTCAAAAAATGAGCTTCAAGCCGTTACGTCAAGTGTCTTTTTTATGTTACCTTCTATTTTGCTTTCAGGGTTTATCTTTCCGTTTAAAGGAATGCCTGTGTGGGCTCAGTGGATAGGTTCAGTATTGCCTTTGACACATTTTAATAGAATTACCAAAGGTATTATGCTAAAAGGTCTTGGCTTCGGTTCTATTATAGAGTATTTAATCCCTATTATAATCTTTGATATGGTTGTGCTAATTATTGCATCCAAAGTATTTAACCCGACTTTAGATTAGCTTGAGTGTTGGCGGTTAATCATTCAATGTGTGAAGATTGTTTCAGAAAAAAAGAGATAACCTGACTGATGTGTTCAAGGTTGCCTTAGGCTAAGCTTGTTGATTGTAACATTTTCGGGGGTAAGATTTGAGGGTTTTCGGAGTGTGCTTTCCAAACAACACATTGAGCAATCATGGGGTAGTAAATGGTGCAGTAAATGTTCTTGTAGGGTGTGTTTAGAGATTGAATGATGTTGGCATAGTGTTCTAGTTGGTCTTTGTACTGTTGGTAGGTTATGTCTGCTAGGTTGCTGCTATTTTTGATGTTTTTTGTTTTAATGTCGATAATCCATGCATTGTCATTGTCGATGATGAGTCGATCAATCCGGATGTTTTTAAAGCCCTGTTCAGTGGCGTAGGTAAGCGGTATTTCAACCATGCAGTTTTCAGATTCAAATAACCAAGGTAAAAAGGGGTCGTTGACCAAGGATTGGCGCAGTTGATTCCATTTGCCTGTATCTGCTTCTGTTAAGTTGAGCTGTGAAATGCGTTGGTGAATGTTTTCGGTGAGTAATTCAGCTGTGGCCTTGTTGGGTGAAAACTTTGTAAACTGAAAGACTTCATGCACTAATGTTCCAAAGAATTGACCTGATCGTGAGGGCAGTTCTTCATGTTCTTGTTCAGGTATCTCCACAGATTCTGTTGGGGGGATATTTTTCCTTCGGACAGTCATTAGTTGAGGGTCTGATGGATGTTTTGTCCCTATCTCTAGGGTTGGGTGATAGTGGTCATGAATCTTCTCTTGAGGAAAAGTCGTTAAGGCATTTTTTATCCAAGCTGCCCACGTGTTACTCTCGGATGAGGTGTCTTGGTGCATCCAAAGGTGGAGGTTATGTTTGCTTCTAGTCAGGGCAACATACAGTAATCGTTTGTTTTCAGCTTTGAGTTTGGTTTTTGAAAGTGTTTTCATGAATTCAGCATTTTGATGACCAATGTGGCCGGGAAAAATCAAGGGTAAGAGACCTTTGTCGGTATGGTAATCATCCCAGAACATTAATGGCGTTGAATCTTTCTGAGTAGCTTTATTGAGATGAGTAATTAAAACGGTATCGAACTCCAATCCTTTGGATTTATGGACAGTCATCAGGTGGAGGTTGGTATCAATTTCAAAGCTACCCCAGGTATTGGCTAGGCTATGCTCAAGATCACCCCATGCCTGTTGATCATGAAGTTGTTGGCACACTTCAAAAAATTTGCTAGCAAAAGCTTGTTGTGATCGGGGGTACATTCGTTCTAGTTGCAGGCTGGCAGAGGCTTCTAATAAAAGTTCGTAGCGATTGTATTGGGAAGGGATGGCTAACAGAGGTTGAAGGGTGTTGAGTAGAAAGTTAACCCGCGATTTCCCGTCAGTGCTTAGGCAGTCACACTCAAGAAGATCATTAAAAATACATTCGCTGTTTACCTGACTGATAGAGTTAATGTCTTTCCATACAAGACCAATGCAAGGAGATCTTAGTAAAGCAAGCCATGCTGTGCGGTTGGATAAATTGTTAAGAGATTGGTCGAGAGTAATGAGGTCTCGAATAATGGGTTGACCCAAAAGAGGGCTTAACTCAATGCCTTGGTATTCAATTTTTAATCGAACAAATGCGTCGGAAATTTCAGATAACTGAGACCTTGTGCGCGCAAGAATAGCAATGCTGCCTGTTAAAGGTGCTTTTTTTATCCAGGAAGCAATAACATTACCTAAATTCTCATCCTCGTATTGATGGATGTTTAAGGTTCCAGGGTCATGTTTTTGCGGATGGGCAAGTGAAAACGGGACAGCGGCTGAATTATAATCAATGACGTGAGGGAATAGGTTGTCAAAAATATGATTGTTGAACTCAACGATACAAGCAGATGAACGAAAGTTGCTGGTTAAGGTAATGGGGGTTAAAGGAAATTTTTCTAGGCCTTGTTCGAAGGCTTTTAGATAAAGTCGAACATCGGCTTGGCGAAAGCGGTAAATAGATTGCATGGGGTCGCCAACGATAAACAGAGTTTTTTGTTTGTCCCAGACACTAATAATATGAGAGATAAGGTTAGCATGTGTATTAGAGGTGTCTTGATATTCATCAATGAGCATGTGTTGAATTCTATTGTCGAGCTGATAGGACTCATGGTTGTGCTCCGATAAAATTAAAGTGCTTCGAAGGTTCATTTCAATGAAGTCAATGGACTGATATTTTTGCATGGTTAGATGCAAGTGTGCACAGAGTTCTGGAAGTACCTTCGACAAGGCTTGATAGAATTGTTCGCAGTCTTGGAGCTCAGCATTGCTGGGGGCCGCTTGCAGCGACTTTAAAGGTTGCTCAAGTTGGCATTCTTGAGAGAGTGTTATCCATTCTTTCGCCACATCTTTTAATGCTTTATGTTCAGGTAAAAACCCTTCGTTTTTGGTTAAGCGTTTTTTAAATGTTCCTTTTGCTGTTAATAGCCAATTCGCAAGAGCGGCCCAGGCTTCAAAATTTTGGTCATGCAAAAGTTGTTCGACGGATACATCGTGGCGAGATGTTTGGGTGACTAATGTGGTGAGCAAAGAAGACCAGGTTGTTAATTTGCTTTTGGGAATACATTGAATGCAGCGGGCCAGAAGGTCGTCTTGTATGGAGTGAATGTGTTGACTGAGAATCAGAATAATATCATCAGGGTTAGATAGGTAGGGGATCCATTGTTCACGTTTTTCCAGCAAGGTTATCAGCAGGGTGATCAGCTTTTGACTGTCATATTCAAGCCCTCTTATTAACTGATGGATGGAATCTTGATGGGATGTTTCATAGAGAAAGTATTCGCACGCTTCTTGGTACAGTCTGGATGCATTCGGGCTGATGTGGGCGTGGGCTAAGTCAGAGTTAGAGGTTTGATGGATTTGATTGGCTAATGCGTCAATCGTCATGATATTAAGCAGGTGTGGGTTGTCTTTTAGGTTCCAGTTGAGTTGTTTATCAATCGCTAAAATACTGTCAGTAAGGGGGCTGGGTGAGTTAAGGGCTGAAAGAATACGTTCTTTCATTTCTTCACAGGATTTCAGGGTGAATGTTAGGGCAAAAATTTCACTGGGGTGGTTGACGTGGCCATTAAGCAGGTGGAGAAATCTCTCAATCAGCAGGCTGGTTTTTCCTGAGCCAGCAGGCGCTCTAATGATGAATGATTTTTTTGGGTCAAGGGCTTGAGTTCTTAAATGTTGATCAGGGTTCATAACAATGGTTCCTTTGATCATGAATACGACATAAGCTGGTCAAATGACAATATTGACACAGGTTGCTTTTAGGGTGAGGGGTCACAGTAGCCAGGCCATTTTCAAACTCTTCTATCAAGGTGTTGATCTTGGTTCTCCAACCTCTGATGAGTTCTTGGGATGTCAGTTGATAGGGGTTGGATGATCTGTGGCCGATGAGTTCTATTTCATCGGCTAGAAAAGAAATGCCTTTGTACCTGATGCGATTAGATTTAAGGGTGATAATGCCAATTTCTTTAGCCTTAGGATAGAGTAAGGCATAAAGGGGTAGTTGAGGTTCAAGTAGCCTAGAATCAAGCCATTCATGAAGGTTGATCGTGCCTGTTTTATAGTCGATAATTCGATAGCTATAAGGATCAATTAAGTCGACTCTATCTAGTCTCAGTGAGAAATGAAGAGAGTTCATGTTTCCGTGCAAAGGCATTTCACATCGAGCACCTAATGAGCTCGGTAACGTGGGATGGTTTTTCCATTCTTCAATAATATTTTTGAACCGTATCTTTTCAAGTTCAAGTAGGTTATGACCGATGCTGTACTTCAGGTTGTCTGATACATAGGTGTTAATGGATTTTTCGATGCACTTTTCAATGGGTTGGTTGGGTTGTAGGGTGAGGGATTCAACGATGTGATGGAGGATGGTTCCTCGTTGTTGTGGCGATAGGTGTAAAGGTGTGGGGTTAGGGCTTTTGGCATGAAGCCTGTGGACAGCAAAGGCTCTAAATGGGCAGTGAGCTTGGTCTTTAATGAGTTGGCTTGAAGCTTTCTTTGGTGTTGTAAGAGGAATGGGTTGTTCAATCAATGATTCTGTATCGAGAGTCTGTTGGTTGGGGTGAGGGTGAGTATTGAGGGGTTGAGGGGTGCACTCATCTAGACTGGATGGGTGAATCATTAACAGGGGTGTTTGCAAGGATAACTGTTCAATGAGTTGTTTGGTGCTAAGAGGCTCAATAGGAAGGCTAGAAGGGGGGAGGTGAGTAAGGTTTTCAAAGACAGGTTGATATTCAAGTAAGCTGATTTTGTCAAAAGGCACTCCTATGGCTTCTTCCGGAGTAAGAATGCAAATGTTTTGTTCGTGATGTTGCGCTTGAAAATAAGTGTGATTGCAAAGAGATTCTAGGCATTGAACAAAGATGTTTTGAGGGGTTTTGGGTGAAATTTCCAGGCTTAAGGTTTCCATGATCATCAACCACTGTTGAATGACTTGGTAACCAGATGAAGTGTGTTGGGCGTTCAGGGGCCACTTCAGCTGGGTTAGTAAGTCGGTTAAAATTGTTGACCACTCGTTAAAATCATAGTTGTGTTGATTAAGGTTGATCCATTTTACCCAAGCCAGCATGCCTTTGTCATTAATGTTGGCTATGTCAATATATCGACCTTCTAAAGAAAAGGATGATGATAGGTTTAGTCGTTGGCTAAGGGGTTGGTGGGTTAGGTATTGTTGGAATTGATCGGTAGAAATTCTGGTTTCATCTTGTTTAAGCCATTGCAGCGCAAGTTGAATAATGGGGTGTTGACTGAGGGGTTGAGGGTCTGATGTAGAGCAGTGTTTATCGAGGGTTTTTCGTGTTAAGTGTCGAGATAATTGTTGAGCGATTTGATGGGGTTTCTGCGTAATAATAGCCCAGGTCTTAGAGGAGTCAAAAGATAGAATTTGCTCTGCTAAAAGGTCGAAGGGAGGGGGTGTGAAGTAGTATTTATTGGTGGTGGGTACGTTGTGTTGGGCATAAATTTTTTGTGATTTCAGTGTTGAAATCCAGGAAGGATGAATGCCTTGTGTTGTGCCAATGTGAAGGTGTTGATGGGGTGCGGTTGATGGAGAATAATCAGAAAGTGTGGGGGTTATAGTCAGGTCGCAAAAGGCATTTTCATTCGATAATTGTGATTGAAACACATGAATGTTTTCAAAGAGATCTTGCCATTGTTGTTCTGGGGCGTGGTGTAAACTATCCTGCAAGATGTGGTTGCGAACACAGCTTTGATACAGCTTCCAATTTTGAATGGATTTTTTGGGGTTGGACCAATCGTTGTTGGCTTTAATCCATTTCAGTAAAGATGAATGCGTCGATACATAGTGTTTGCCTAGCGTAGATTGTATCAGATGAATGGCTGTGCGCTTGAAGGTGCTGATACTTGGCGATTGCCAGGCGTCTGATGCCTTTTGATAGGTTAGGTTGTAGTGATGGTTGAGCAGTGTTTGCGTTCGGTTATGTTTGCAGTTAACCACTAGCCCTGCGTCACTAAGTTTATGATTATCAATGAGTTTAAAAAAACTATTTAAATCAGTCATTTGTATCCATGTTTACAATGTTTACATTTTGTAGAAAAATGTATTGTTAAGGGGCCTTTGGTTCTTTGTTAACGGCTTATCCACAACCTTATCCACAGAGATTGTGGTTAACTTGAAAGATAACCTATAAAACAACCTTTTACAGTATAACGAAAAAAAATAGGGGCTTCCACTAATTTCTTTTGATTGATTTTTAATACTTTATTTTTGTTCTGTCTGGAGTTACTGATCCTTTAATTGCCCTTTACTTTTAGGAAAAGAGAGCACAACATTCAGCCCTTGTGGATAATTATCTAATAAATCAATTTTCCCATGATGGAACTCAACAATCTGTTTGACAATGTGTAGCCCAAGGCCGGTTCCTGAAGTATTTGTTCCAAGTACTCTGAAAAATCTTTCCATTACTTTGGGCTTGAATTCATCCGTAATACCAGGGCCATTATCTTGAATGCTAATATAGATGGCGTCATCGTCATGGTGGGTATCTATTGTTATGGTTGATCCTTTAGGGCAATAGGTAATGGCGTTGTCTAAGATGTTCCGAAGGGCTGTTTCGATAGCTTTTTCATGACCCAGATAGAATAAATCATCAATTTCATTGTGTATGATGTTGCACTCATTCTCTTGCCTTTTCTTCGAGATGGCGAGTATTTGTTGTTGGATCATACAATTAATATTGATTTTTGATTGATGGTTTGAGAGTGATTCTGGCATCATTCGACTTAGTGTCAATAGCTGAGATACAACGTGAGTTTGTTGATCAATGCTGGAAACAATGTCATTCAGTATTTCAATAATATTATTGTCTTTTGTGCTAGATAATGCTAATTGTGCTTGTATTTTCAAGGTGGTTAGAGGTGTTCGTAGCTCATGGGCAGCATTGCCTGCGAAGGACTTTTCACGATCAAGTGCTAGTTTGAGTTGATGAAGAAGTCGATTTAAATCATCAATCATGGAGAGAATTTCTTGAGGAACATTTGTTGTTTCAATGGGCTTGAGGTTATTCGGATCTCTGTTTTTGATTTCATGGGCAATTTTTTGAAGGTAAGAGACACTGCGATTGACGAAGAAGATGATCGTTATCATTAATAGAGCACAAGCAAAGGTGATGACTAATACAGAAGTGTAGGCAACCCTTGTTTCATAATATAATCTTAAGTCATGGGGTTGTAATACCGTGATTTTGAGGCTTTTCGAGGGTTCGTCAAGTGTGAAGACTCTCCAATGGGTGTTGGCGTCTATATAGTAGCCATAGCCAGAGGCCATGTCCAAAGTTTCAGTTGGAGACCCAGGTGAGTGTAAAATCAGTTTTCCGTGTTTAATAATTTGAAATTGAATGCTTTTGATGTGACTGTTTATCAGGGAAGAGTCACTGGTTCCAGAATAGTTGATGTCTTCAATCCTCTGGGGGATGGAGTTGATGGTGTTTTGTAGGTTTTCTATTTTGGAGTGATGGGTAATGCTATCTAGATTAGCCAAGGTGTCTAGAGTCAGTGCTGCGTAGGCAAGTTGAGCATCCAGGTGAGGTTTTACTTCGTCGTGCTTGATGCTTAATGTAATAATGACAGAGAGACCACAGACCAATAGTATGGTGGCTAATACGCTAATGATAAGGTATCGTTGGATTGATTTAGTCATTGCATTCAATGGCTTTTGTTCGGTAGCCTACTCCACGAATGGTTTGTATTTGAATGTTGTCTTTGAGCTTTTTTCTGAGGTTGTGAATATGGACTTCAATGGTGTTACTATCGATGTCATCGCTCCACCCATAAAGGATTTGATTAATATATTCTCTTGAAAGGACACGATTGGGGATTTCAATCAGTTTATGCAGGAGTGTAAACTCTCTTCTTGATAGGTTGATCACGACATCATTCAATGAGGCTTGATGGCTCGAGGGATCTAGTTTTAACGGCCCAAGTGTAATTTGGGTGTTCGTGCGTCGATTGGTTGTTCGATGTATGGCATGAATAGTCGCTTTAAGCTCGTCAAGGTCGAAAGGTTTTTGCATATAGTAGTTAGCCCCTAAGTTCAGGCTTTCAATGCGATCGTGTATGCCATCTCTGGCGCTGAGTATGAGTACGGGTGTCGAGTTTTTTTGTGCTCTCAGTGATTCTAAAACTTCTGTCCCAGATTTTTTGGGTAGACCTAGGTCTAAGATCACAAGGTCAAAGTGCTCAACGGTAAGAGCGTTTTCAGCAAGAATTCCATCGGTTACCCAGTCAACAGTAAACTGCATCTGTTTGAGGCCCTTCTCAAGAGCTTTTCCAAGAGATGGGTCATCTTCTACAAGTAATAGTCTCATTTGATTTGTACCTGTTTTTTTAATACTATAAATGATTGTTTGGAAAATATCAAATAATGATGATGGATTCTACTTAAGAACTTGTCAGAAAAAATATACTAAGTATTAAGGATAGAGTTTGTTTTTATAGGGAATGGTATGCTAAAATTACTTGTTAATTTTAAGCGGTGTTATGGTACATGTTAATTACTCGTGAAATGCTGGTTGATAATATTTTACAACAAGTTAATTGGAAAGAATGCCAAGGGGCTTCTCATAAAAAATTCTTACGTTGTTATTTGTCTGCAATGTCAGGTGATTTATTGCAAGTTCCCATATTGGAGGGGGTTGTTCAGGCAGCCAATTGGCATTGGGATTTAGCTTTCCAACGTAAACCTCGTCAATCTATTATTAAAATACATCCGAGCAAATACTATGACAATAGTGATTATATTTCTACCACAGCCGTTAGGATCGTGTGTGAAGACGTTCCTTTTTTAGTGGACTCGATTCGAAATGTTATTCAACAGCATGATTATCCGATCAAAGTTTTACATAACTTGGCTGGGTATGGAGTGTTGCGAGATGCTGAAGGCTACCTCACAGAATTTGATCACGCTTCTTCGCGTTGTGAATCATACATGTGGTTTGAGTTAGGTGTTTGTTTGTCTCGGTCTGAACAGTCCCTGTTAATGAAGTCGATGGAAGGTGTTCTAAAAGATGTCTATCGAGCAGTGAAGGATTGGTCTAAGATGCAAAAGCACCTTCAAGGGGTGGGGGATTCTTGGGGGGCTATTAGAGATAAATTTGCTGAGGGAGAATACGAGGAAGCTATTGAGTTCATCAATTGGATGATGGAATATTTTACTTTTCTTGGGTATCGTCGATACGACTTATCCCCTCAATCTCGATCCCATTTAGTGTTATCATCGACATCCAGTTTAGGCGTATTAAGATCCAACCCGAGTACATCTTCTAAAAAATCATTATCAAAGTACCCTAAAATATTGCCTGAAAAAAGCATCTTGAATTCATTGTTTTATTTTACTAAAACCAATACGTTTTCTACGGTTCATCGCTCTACTTACACGGATATGTTTGTGGTCAAACGGTTTGATGCTAAAGGTGGTTTTGTGGGTGAGGACCGATTTATTGGTTTAATGACCTCGGATGCTTATGATAGCGACCCTACCAAAATACCGCTTATTCGTAAAAAAGTTATGGAAATTGTTCGACAGACGCAATACAGGTCTCGTTTTTCAAATAAATCACTCCTATATATTTTAAAGCGGTTGCCAAGGGAAGAGCTTTTCCAGGCTGATTTTAATCATTTATATGATCTTTCAAACAATATTTTAGATATTCGAGATCGCCCACAAATTAGACTTTTTTGTCGCAATGATGTTCTCAATCGCTTTGTTTCTTGTATGCTCTATATTCCTAGAGATAGGTTTAGTACAAAAGTAAGGTTGAAGATTCAATCATTATTATTAAATGCGTTTAATTCCAATGAGGTTTATTCTACCCCTGTTTTTTCAGAGTCTATTTTAGCACGAATTCATTTTATTTTTAGGACAAATCCTGAGAGTCTTATCAGTTATGATGTCTCTAAACTACAAGAGAAAATAGAATTATTAACAGAGCCGTGGACGGACAATTTCACGGACCAGCTTGGCAAGCAATATGATGCCATTTTAGCGGGTCGATATTCTAAATATTCAGGTTGTTTTTCTGCAGCATATCACCAAATTTACTCGCCCCTGCAAGCCAGTCGTGATTTGCCATACATTATCAAAGCGATAGAAACCAATTGCTTGCAGTTGAGAATTAATCGTTCCAAGAACTCCTCATACAGTTTAATGATTTTTGAGGCTAATGATCGAACCATTACGCTTTCTAAAATTGTCCCTATATTAGAGTATATGGGTTTTGAGTTATTGAATGAACAATGTGTTCAAGAAAATATTAACGGCACTTCGGTACATATATCAAAAATTTTGGCTATGCCCAGAGAAGAGATTAAATTAGATTTAGAGGACTGTGAAGATAATTTTTATCAGGCTTTAAAGCTGGTTTTGTCAGGGGATGTTGATAATGATTCTTTCAACTACCTTATTTTTACAGCTCAGTTAAATATTCGGGAGGTCAATCTATTACGTGCTTATGCTTGTTATCTCAAGCAGTTAGGGTTTACTCTAACCCACACATCCATTGCAGAGTGTTTGAACAAACACTACTTATTGACCCAAGAATTGATAGGTTATTTTAAGTTAAAATTTGGTTCACGTCGTAAAGTTTCAGCGAGAATTTTATTAGAACATCACAACCGTTTATTTGAGAATTTATCTACGATTCAGAACTTGAATGAGGATAAAATACTTCGTAGTTACATTGAATTAATTTCAGGGACAGTTCGAACTAATTATCGAGTGAAGAATGCCGAGACATTGTGTTTGAAAATGGCAATATCAACCATCCCGCTGGCAAAAAAACCGCGGCCTTATATGGATATCTTTGTCTATTCCAAACGTTTTGAAGGGGTGCATTTACGCATGTCATCGGTTGCCCGGGGGGGGTTAAGATGGTCAGATCGATACGATGATTACCGAACAGAGGTTCATGACTTAATGACCGCGCAGGAAGTTAAAAATGCATTAATTGTTCCAGCGGGAGCCAAGGGTGGCTTTGTTTGTAAGCAATTGCACGGCACTGACCCTAAAGTCGAAGTTTTAGAATGTTATCGCTTATTTATTTCAAGCCTTTTGAGCATGGTTGACAACATGAAGAACGGTGTTGTTGTCAAAAAGCCTGAGGTTACCTCGTATGATGATGATGATACTTATTTTGTTGTGGCAGCTGATAAGGGCACATCAACTTTTTCTGATGAAGCTAACGAGATTGCGAATCAAAACGACTTTTGGTTAGGAGATGCTTTCGCTTCAGGAGGTTGTTACGGTTACGATCATAAGAAATTAGGCATTACAGCCAGAGGCGCCTGGGAATCTGTCAAATGGCATTTTACCGAGATAGGTAAATCTGTGGATCAGCCCTATACCATGGTTGGAATTGGTGATATGGGGGGTGATGTCTTTGGAAATGGGTTGTTGTTAGCCCGTTCTGCAAAATTAGTAGCGGCGTTCAATCATAAGCATATCTTTCTTGATCCTGATCCAGATATAGGTTCTTCTTATCAGGAAAGAAAAAGACTTTTCAACGGTAAAAAATCTCAGTGGACTGATTATAATTCAGAGCTTATATCTCAAGGTGGCGGAGTGTTTTCTCGATGTGTTAAATCGATTCCTATCTCTTCTCAAGTTAGAAAGTCACTGGGGATAGTTGCGCATAAACTAACGCCCAATGAATTAATTCAGGCAATTTTGAAAGCTCCGTGTGATCTTTTATGGAACGGAGGGATTGGAACTTATGTGAAAGCCTCCAGTGAATCTCATCAAGATGTTGGTGATAATCATAATATTATATGTAGAGTTGATGGAGACCAGTTACGAGTTAAAATTATTGGTGAGGGTGGAAATTTAGGTTTTACTCAATTGGCTCGTATTGAAGCAGCTGCTAATGGAGTCAGGATTAATACTGATTTTATTGATAATTCTGCAGGTGTTGATTGCTCTGACCATGAGGTTAATTTAAAAATTCTTTTAGATGATTTGCTAGACAAGAAAAAAATGACCTTCAATGATCGCAATAAGTTATTGCAAAAGTTATCGGATAATGTTTGTGCGCTTGTGCTTAAAAACAATCAATTACAAAACATAATCTTGAGTTTATCTTTGCGGTTATCAAAACGACGAATGGGTGTTTTTAGACGATTGATAGAGCAGCAAGAGTCTTATGGTAACTTAGATCGAAGTATTGAGTTTTTACCTACTAATGAAGAGTTAAGGGCTAGAGTCAAAATGGGCGAAGGACTTTATCGCCCTGAGATGTCAATTTTATTGTGCCATGTTAAAAATAAGCTACAAAAGGATATTTTAAATTCAAATATTCCTGAGATGCCATTGGCGCAGTCAATGTTGTTCTCTTTATTTCCTAAGCACATCTGCGAAAAATATTCTACCGAGTTACAAAATCATCGATTAAAGCGACAATTAATTGCTACAGATTTAAGTAATAGGGTTGTGAATGAAGGTGGGATTACCTTTGTACAGCGTATATCTGAAGAGCTCAATCGTGATGTTATTGATGTTATCAAAGCCTTCAGTATTGCAAGAGAAATGTTTCAAGTTGAAGTTTGCTTTGAATGCATTGAGAAAGCTAGAAACAATGTATCCAATGCTATTTATAAAGAATTACTAATAGCCGTTTCATCCATGCTGAAAATGTCTGTAAGATGGCTTTTGAAACATGATAGATTCTTATCAGATAGCCAGGAAAGTTCAGTTGACGTTTCTAAAATAATCATGAATGTTGAAATGATATTAACCAAGTTTCAAAGAAAGAGTGTTAGTAAGCTGATTGGTGTTTTAAGAGCGACTTCGTTGGATCTTCCAGCCATTAAGAGATTGGTTTTAATGAGGTACATCTATGTCTATCTTAACGTATTAAAAGTGGCGGATGAATTAAAACTTCAGGATTTAGAGAAATTAATAGCTTTATTTAATTTTATATATACTAAGCTTCATATCAATAATTTAAGAGAAAAATTACTGGACAGAGTTGATCAAAATCGATGGGATCTTATTCAGAGGTCTTCATTGGAGGGTGATATAGACAAGTCAATGATGGCAATGTGCTTGCAGTTTTATAAGAAAGTTGAGTCCTCTGATGTCGTGATTGATAAGCATCACCCTGTATTTAAGACATGGCTGAAAAAGTACTCAGTTAATCTTAATGAATGGTTTAATATTGTAAATGAGATTAAAAGCTCCAGTAATAACGGGTTTTCAGTGTTTTCAATAGCTTCCCGTTACCTGGAAGGTTTGGCAAAGTTAAATTAGGAGATAGTTTATGGACAAACGTATACAATCCCGTTTTATAGATGTTTTGGGTTCTAAGATTCATTATCTAGATGCTGGTGAGGGTGATAGTGCAGTGTTGTTTTTGCACGGAATGCCTACGTCATCTTTTTTATGGAGGAATATTGTTCCACCCTTTATTCCCTATGCCAGGTGTTTAGCTCCAGACTTGATAGGTATGGGGCAATCAGATAAACCTAATATACATTTTGGTATAGACAATCATATTGAATACATTGATGGTTTTATTCAGGCTCTTAATTTAGATAACATTACGCTTGTTATGCATGGCTGGGGATCTATTATTGGGTTTGATTATGCACGACGTTTTCCTGGTAAGATATCAGGGATGGCTTTTTTTGAATCACATGTTCGTCCTTCAAGCGATTGGAATACTTTGTCTTTACCTGTGCAGCAATTTGCAAGTTATTTTAAAAACTCTTCAACGTATGACGCTATATCAGTTGAAAATGAGCTTATCAAGATCTTTATGCCACAAGCTATTCTTGGGGAGCTTTCGACAGAAGTCATGAATACTTACCAACAGGCATTTTCAACGCCTTATGAGAGGAGGGTTTTTGAGCACTATTTGCAAGAAGTTCCTTTGGGCAATAAGCAATCTCCTGCCAATGAAGTGATTGCCAATTATACTTCTTTTATTATTAACTCACCGGTTCCAAAACTGATGATGTATGCTTTTCCAGGTTACATGACAACCATGGAAACAGTTCAATGGTGTAAAGATACCATTAATCATGTAACCTTGGCTGACTTAGGTGAAGGCATGCATTTTATTCAAGAGTCGAACCCTGATAAATTCTCACATACTCTTTTTAATTGGTATGATGAAAAGGTTATGAAAACAATGGATGCGGTTGAACGGTAGTCGTTTATTTGCTATGTATTTTTTCTTGATCTTGTAGCATTGACTTGAGGGTATTCATCGTCTTCCGATCTTTTTTTATTATTTCAAGTGCTTTGTTTTCAAGAATAGCAACAACTGACTCTTCATCTGAAATGAATTTTGCAATTTCAGGAGTTTTATTAATCAAACTATGTAATCCTAAAACCTCACCTTGACTGAAGGTTTTTTCATGCAATATTTTGTTATACTTGTTTCGATATGAAATTGTGATGTGTCCCTTTAAAAGAACCAGCAATTCATGGGTCATTTCGTTAGGGTTGAATACAATGGATTTAGGTGGAAGGTGCTTGATTCTGGTTGTTTTGATAATTTTGTTAGCAGCAGTCTTATTGATGTGTTGAAAGATAACTGTCTTTTGTAGCTGTGTTGTGTAAATTTTATCGGATGGTTTTTTTGATTTTTGTTGTTGTTTTATATCATAATATCCGTCCAATAGAATGCCTTTTTGATGAAGGTTGTAAGATAATGTCTCAATAAAATTAGATTTGTCATTTCTTACCGAATTGATTGTAGAGGGATAACTGATTTTTATTATATAGTTATCTTGCTTTCTATGAATATAGTATGTGCAGTGATTTATATTATATTTTAAATCATTGAAGGTTTCTTTGAGAGTGATAATTACGTCTTGTGAATTGATATATCCGGGGAAGCTTAGTTTAGAGATGGCAGTAATGAGTTTAGGCCTTGCTGAATAGTTGTATATTTTTGAACTTGTTAATACAGTGTTGGGTATGATTAGCAATACTCCGGTTAGCTGTCTTAAGGTTACTGATCGCCAATCCATTTCAATGATCTTTCCTAATGGCCCATCAGTACCAATACGGATCCATTCATTTTTATTAATATTTTTAGCCAGGTTGATGGATAATCCTCCTAGGATTTGAGCTACTGCATCACGAGCCAGGTAACCTATAAAAGCTGCTGTTGCACCGGATACAGCAAGATAGGGAAATATAGATTGGTTAAAAATAAAATGGACAGATATGACGAGTGTTATGATATAAAGTAATGTATGAAAAATCTTAGTCATTATTTTAGGAATAAGTTGTGCTTTTTTGATTAATTTACCAGTCCAGATAAAATAATGTAAAAACTTAATCAATGTATAGCAACAAGCGAATGTCGTCAGGGTGTGAATATAGTTCATTTGAAGTAAATATGTATTTTCTAGAGGCGCATGCTCCAAATACAATGAAAAAATGATTAAGCTCAAGCTCAAGTAGCACAATAATATGAAAAATATATTTTTGTTACTGATATTGGTTATTCTTTTTAACAGGGCATAAAGCAAAAAAATACCGCCTGCTATAAGGATGATGGCTTTGACAAAAAGTAATAGAAATACATTCATTTTGATCACTCATCTGACTGTTCTGAATAATTATAGTACATATCTACAAATTATGCTTATATTGGGCGGTAATTTTATAGATAAAAAGCTATAGGTTGCAATATATTATATTATAATAGCTAGATTTATTATAACCTGTGTTGGGTCGCATGGTTTTGCAGGTTTATTTGTCAATGGGTAATGGAGGTTCCTCTCCATCGATGTTGGGACTAAAATGAATAACTGACGTTGGGTAGGCAATGGAGGCCCCTTTGTGTTCAATAATGTCACTGATTTTGAGTAAGACATCTTCTTTGATTCGTAGGTATTCTTTCCAATTGGTTGTTTTCGTAAACGTATACACTAAGATATTGACCGAGGATTTACAAAAATGATCAAGGAAAACCATTTGAGTTTGTTTTTGATCAATGTCTTCATGTGAGGCAAGCATGGATCGTATGTTTTTTAGAATCTCTCTGGCTTCAGGGATATCCTCATAGCGGATCCCAATAAGTTCTTTAATACGACGATTACTCATACGAGAAGGGTTTTCTACTATGATACTGGTAAATGTTGCATTAGGAATATATAGGGGCCTTTTTTCGAATGTGCTGACGACAGTGACTCTCCAGCCTATATGGATCACAGTTCCTTCAATGTTTCTATCGGGAGATCGAACCCAGTCTCCAATTTGAAAGGGACGATCAAGATAGATTACAAGGCTTCCAAAGAAGTTAGCTAACAGATCTTTAGCAGATAAACCGACGGCAATACCACCAATTCCACCAAAGGTTAATAGACCTGATATGCCCACTTTAAAGTAATCTAAAATCACAAGGGAGGCGCTGATAAATAGAGTAAACTTAATTAATTGTGAAACAGCATGAACCAGTGTTCTGTCGACGGTAGCACCTTTGCTCTTTTTATCATGAAGGTAACATTGTTCGTAAGAGTTGGTAAGCCTGATTAAAAACCAGGTGGAAAGTAGCATAATGACTAGCGGTGATGCAAATTTAGTGATGGCGGTAACATCTGTTTTGTAATGTTTAAATATCCACGTTGCAGAAAAGAGAATGGCGTTCAGGTAAATTCCAAGAGATATAGGCGCAGCTAAAGATTGAACGAGGGCTTTATCCAGGGTGGGGTGATTGTGTTTTCGTTGTTTAATGTAACCAATGAATAGTTTGTTGATGAGCTTATTGATGATAAATGCTGAGATTAAACTTGAGATAAAAATAATAGGGGCCAAGGAATGAATTTTTATAAAATTAATGAATGTATTAATATCTGCATGAGAAATGATATTGTCTAGCATGGATCCGACCTGTTTTATTGCTGATTAATATTAACATATTTAAATAAATTATTCAATGGTATGGTTTTTGTTCAAGCTGGTTAAAAGTCAGCCACCTATAATATAGTAGGTGGCGTCCCCAAGGGGATTCGAACCCCTGTTGCCGCCGTGAAAGGGCAGTGTCCTAGGCCATCTAGACGATGGGGACCTGGAATGGAGCTAGGCGGGATCGAACCGCCGACCTCTTGCGTGCCACGCAAGCGCTCTCCCAGCTGAGCTATAGCCCCAGCTAAGGGTGATGATAGATTCAATTTGAATATAAGTCAAGACTCATCAACATATTCTTGAATGGGGGGTGTAATTTAGGTTGATATAAATGATTAGTTGAAAATTATTGGATATAGAATTATTATATTCCAAGAAAATGATCTTAGATTAGGAGCCGAAGTGGTGAAATTGGTAGACACGCGAGCTTCAGGTGCTCGTAGAGATTATTCTCTGTGGAGGTTCAAGTCCTCTCTTCGGCAAGGTTAGGAGAATACCAAGTGGATTATTTATACACTAAGCTGCTTACTAAGGATTTAGCTCAGTCACAGCGTTTTGTTAGAGATGTTTTGGGGGGTCGTATTGTGAGGCAGCAAGATCAATGTTTTGAATGTGATTTGTTTGGACAGTTGATAGTTTTTGAGTGTTTATCTATGCAGGATACCCTGCAGTCTAAAGTGAGTCATCAAGTTCCTGTTGTGGTTAATGAGCGATATCAGTTGGATGTTTTGTATGAACGATGTCTAAGTCATGATGTGGAGATTTTGAAAGAACCGGCCAAGGCTCTGGATGCTGAGTCATCGTTTTTTAATTTGATTATTTTTGATCCAATGGGGTACACAATGGAATTTAAATATTATACTTTTCAATTCCAAGGAGTGGAGGGGTAGTTGTGGTGAAGATAGCAGTGATCGGCGTTGGGCGTTGGGGGCAAAATCATATTCGTACAGTTCATCAGCTAGGCCATCTGGCAGTTATTTGTTCAGAGCATTTAGAGGATTCGTCGAGATTGGCAAAGGAGTATGATGTTTTAGCTCTGTCCGTAGAGGATATGTTGGCTGAGGATGATATTGATGGGGTTATTATTTCAACGCCCGCTCAAACACATGCGGTCATTATTGAACAGTGTCTGATGGCTAACAAACATGTCTTAACCGAAAAACCAATGGTATTAAACTACGCTGATGCTACTCGACTCATTCAGCTTGCAAAGATAAAGAACCTTCACCTGATGGTGGGTCATTTGCTTTGTTATCACCCGGCCTTTGATAAGGTTAAAGATTTTATTAATTCAGATGAGTTTGGAGAGTCAAGATTAGTTCAGTGTACGCGTTTAGCGAATGGGGTTATTAGATCTTTTGAAAATGTTTTCTGGGATCTTGCTGTTCATGATATCTCTGTGCTTAATGGTTTATATCACCAGCCTCTAGTGGTTGAGAGTGTAAGTTTTTCAGAGCACGATCACAGCGGTCGATGTGACCATGGGGTAATAGTTTTGCAAGTAGGCTCAAATATTAAGGCAGAAATAGTTGTTTCATGGGCGCACCCCTATAAGCGTCATGAGTGTATTTTGTATGGTTCTAAGGGTGTTTTAGTTTTTGATGATGCCAAGTTGATTGATGATAAGATATCCTGGATTCCTCACAATCAAGATTCATTGATCCCCTTTGATTTTAAGGCCAAACAGTTAATTTCTCTAGACGAATCCTTGCCTTTAACAAGAGAGTGTCAGCATTTTATTGACATTATAATAAGCGGAGAAGAGTCAAAAACTTCAGCAAGAAGAGAGTTGCCTGTCCTCAAGTGTTTGAATGATATTCAAGAAAAAGTTAACGCTTCTATGACCTTAAGTTGATTCGTAGTGTTCTTCAATCAGTTGATTGAGTAATCGGACACCATACCCTGATCCACCTTTAGGGGTGCCAGGTTTTCCTTTGTATTCCCAGGCTGTTCCGGCTATGTCGATATGTGCCCAGGTTATACCTTCTTGAATAAATCGTTGCAAGAACTCGGCAGCTGTGATTGATCCTGCTAGGCCATCTCCTAGGTTTTTAATATCAGCGATGTTAGAGTCAATAGTTTTATTGTAAGCTTGGTGTAATGGGAGTCGCCAAACTTTTTCATCGGTGCTGGTTCCAGCTTTGCTAAGTTGCTCATACAGTGAGGTTGTGTTGGTGAAAACCCCTGCGTGTTCGTGACCTAGGCTGATAAGGATTGCTCCTGTTAATGTCGCAAGATCAATGATGAACTTGGGTTTAAAATTTTCTTGGGTGTACCATAAGGCATCAGCAAGTATGAGCCTTCCTTCCGCATCAGTATTCATGATTTCAATGGTTTTTCCGGACATAGATGTGATAACGTCTCCGGGTTTTTGAGCTTTGCCATCGGGCATGTTTTCTACTAATGCGACAACGCCTACCGCATTGACTTTGGCCTTTCTTAGTGCCAGTGTTTTCATGAGCCCAGTGACACAACCAGCGCCGCCCATATCAAATTTCATTTCGTCCATGTTTTTAGGGGGCTTGAGAGAAATGCCACCAGTGTCAAAGCAAACGCCTTTTCCAACAAACGCACAAGGAGCCTCGTCTTGATTGGGGTGCCCACTCCACTCCATGATGGCTAGATAAGAAGGTTCGCTGGAGCCCATTCCTACGCCCAAAAGAGCATTCATATTAAGCTTCTTCAAGGCTTTTTCATCCAGAATGGTGGTTTTAATGCCTAGCTCACTTAAAGAGCTGATATGTTGAGAAAAGATAGCGGGGGTTAAGTGATTACTGGGTTCATTGACCAATGATCGACAAAGGTTAACCCCTTCAGTGATAGCAGTTGTTGTTTGATGGAGCTGTTTGATCCTTTCGCTTTCAGGGTGAATCCAGTGGCAATGTTGCAGAGAGTGAGCGTGCTTTTGTATCACGGTTGTTCGGTATTTGTTAAAACGGTATCGACCCAGGTCAAAACCTAAGATAAATTGTTTAACAAAAGGGTTATGAGTATTTTCTCTGGGTAAAAAGATCTCGATTTCTTCAGATTGTTTGCTGGTGAGGTCGGCTAAGTGGCCACCCGCTTTAAATGGTTCTAAATTTTCGAAATTTTTAATTTGAATAAAAATTACTTTTCGATTATGCTCGTAGTCGTGAGCTTCAATTGAAGTTGTGTCATCGGTGATGGTGTTAACTTTTTTTGCAGCTTTCCATAGTATTGAGAGCAGGTTGCTTCCTTGGCACGGAACAACTTCTTGTTCAAAGATAAAGGCGGCAGCAATTGGCTTGTTACTAAGCATGTTGCTAAAATGGTTTATCATAGGTCATCCTTTTCGATTGATGTAAGTGTACATGTTAAATTACATCACTCCAGGATGCAAATGGATTGAGAATAATGACGCAAAAAGATGAGTTTAATCGTCGAGAAAAGACGAGGTACGTGGACCCCATTTTAAGCAGAGAGGATCTGTTAGGGTTGTTTCAAAAAAAGAATCAACGGTTGTCTTGGAAAAGCATACTTGATTTGGCTGATTTTTCTAAGAAATCAATGAACGATGCTTTGATGAAAAGACTACAAGCAATGGTCAGAGATGGTCAATTAGAATGTAATGATCAGGGGTATGCTTTGGCTGGAAATCTGGATTTGATCAAGGGCATTGTTCATAGGTCTAAGAATAAAGAGGCGCAACTAATTTCTGATGACCCTGTCTACGATCGGCTTCATCTTAAAAGTTATGACCTGATTAATATTATGGTAGGAGATGAATTATTGGTGAGAGTATTGCCAATGAAAATTGGGGGTATCCATACATGTTCTGTTGTTGATATTATTAAAAGAGGAACAAAGAGCTTTATCGGGACTATTTATAGAAAAGGAGGGTATGTTTACGTTCATTCTCAATGCAAGTCTATTAACCAATCAGTCTTGATCAAAGGTGGCTTTGATCTTGAGGATGGAGAGTTGGTGCGTGTCGAAATTATTAAATACCCCTCTAGAAGGAATCATTTTTCAGCTCGTGTTGTTGAGAGGTTAGGTCAGGCTTTTGATGATTATTCAGAAGTTCGTATGGCCATTGATAAACATGGGTTACGATGCAAATGGCCGACTGAAGTGTTGTCTGAATTAGCGAAGATAGGCACTTTTGTTGATGAAGAGTGTATCAAGGGTAGAGTGGATTGGCGAGAATTTCATTTAATTACCATAGATGGTGCGGATGCTAAAGATTACGATGATGCTGTTTATGTTGAGGAATTATCTGAAGGTGGTTGGTGTGTGCGTGTAGCAATAGCAGATGTTGGTCATTATGTTCAATCAGGAACGGCATTGGATAAAGAGGCACAGCTAAGAGCTACTTCTGTTTATTTTCCGGGCTATGTTATTCCTATGTTGCCTGAGAAGTTATCGAATGGTTTATGTTCACTCAAGGCACATCAAGATAGGTTGGCTCTGGGTGTTGAGGTTGTGTTAGATCACCAAGGAGAGGTGATGCATTTTGATGTCAAGGAGGTTGTGGTTAACATCTCGGCAAGAATGACGTATCAAGTGGTTTCAGACTATTTAGAGGGAACTCAACAGGCACCCTCGTGGTTTGTAGAGCCTTTGTCGGGTTTAAGGTCCTGCTTCGATGCCTTATTAAAGGTAAGAAATGATCGAGGGGCTATGGATTTTAATATTAGCGAGTCACAATTAATTTTTGATCAAAAGGGTCTGATTTCAGGCTTTAAGCCGTTGAAGCGATTGACATCTCATCGCATGATTGAAGAGTTAATGTTGTTGTCTAACCAATGCATTGCAACATGGGTAAAAACCAAAAAACAAGCCACACTGTACCGGGTTCATGCGATTCCTGATGAAGATCGCTTAGAACCGGTTATGGCCTATTTTAAAAGACTAGGGGTAAAGTTTCCAAGGCACATCAAAACGACCAAAGACTATTTCAAGGCATTGACTGACCTGAGACATGCTAGCGATACCTCTGTGGGGGAAATCATGATGTTAAGAGCAATGCCTCAAGCTTATTATGCTCCGGATGAAAAAACAGGGCATTTTGGCTTGGGTTACCAGGATTATTTGCACTTTACATCACCTATCCGCCGATACCCTGATTTAGTGGTGCACAGGTTAATTAAATCTCTTGTTAATCATCAAGGGTGCGGGGATGTTAACTTGGGGTGGCTGGGAGCTCATTGCTCTTTTCGCGAGAGAGAAGCCGAAGAAGCAAGCAGAGATGTGTTGGCTTGGCTCAAGTGCCGCTGGCTCAAATCTCATATTGGGTCAACTTTTGATGCGGTCATTACGACTGTTATTAATTATGGGCTGTTTGTTTCATTGGATAATATATTTATTGATGGAATGGTGCATGTAAGTACTCTTGGGAAAGGTTATTTTCAATACGATGCTTACAAGTCAACGTTGTCGAGTAAGGTTGGTGATAAGTCATTTTCTGTGGGGCAGCGAGTGGTTGTCAAAATTATTAAAGTAGATGTGATGAATCAATATATCGATTGTACTATAATTTGAGTCAATATAGCATTGAATGTAGGTTGAGTAATGTTTATAATTTAGATGGGGTTTTTTATTTTGCCAGCGGAGGGCTTGAACATGCTACAAGAAGATATTCACGTATTAATGCTAACAATAGGTCGATATACTAGCTATATACTTCAAATGTCAGAACTTTCCCCCTTCCATGCAGAGCAAATAGTCAAACAATCAGATAAAAACTCTGTTTTATTTCAAGTTTCTTCTGATTTTAATCAGTTTTATAAACAGCTTAAAAAACTGAAAAAACAAGATAATAAGGACGATGATATTGCTGAACTATGTAAAGAGTACATGGCTAACTTACTTGATCATAATAACTTTGCAAAGCTTATAAGTTCTACGCAACATAATGATGTTGAACAATTAACCATGCTTATTTCTGTGTTTTTAGATTATGCCTTTATTCAGTTTAAAAATGAAGATTCATTGGTGAATTATTTAGAAAGTTTGATGAACATCATCACTAAATATGATGAACACGGTATGGGAAGTTTTGTAGAGAATCGATTAGAAGAGTGTAATATAAATATAGCAGAATTAAATAACAACTTAAATAACCTTCTTGTGAAACGGTATGGCATGATAGCTACAATTAATGGGTCTATGTTCCCTTTGGCATCACTTTACAGCTCCATTGATAGTCGTGATCCAGTTTTGGCTTTAAAGGAAGTTTCACAAGCGTACAGTCACTATCAAACCACAGTTCATCAGCGTGGAGCGTCATTTAAGAGTTTTTATGCAAAAGTCTTTAATTCAGCAAATGAGCAAGATTTTGTTGCTTTTGAAACAAAAGCTAGCCTGTTACAAGAGCAGGTAGAGTTGGCCAATGAATTATTAAATAAACATTTTGCCGTTCATAACGGGATACGTCATGTGGTGGCCAAACTTTTTCATAATCTAAAAGAATCTTATCTTAATGATTCTTTGGGATCTAAAGAAAATTCCGATTCTTCAAGAATAAAAGATAATGTAAAAGCATTTCATAGGGCAATTTTGCACCCTGATGTTCTCAAAAGGCTTGAGGAATTTGATGCTGTTGGTAAATCTGGAACTTCCTTAGAAGACTTTTATGAAAATTGTACATCTCATGAATCATTAAATTTTTTCTACAACTTAAATGTTTACATTGAATCGAAGCGAATCGCTAGCAAATATTCTTGGATATCCAATATACTAGGATTGATTTCTTTATGTTTTTGCATGGGGGTGTTTGGGTTAAGTTATTCAACGGTATTTGTAACGTTTTATAAGGCTACGCCAGGTTTATTTTATTTGGGTGTGGTTGCTGCGGGGTGTTTGCTCATCACAACCTTCTATCATTATATTAGCTCATGTGTCTATGAGTCTCGCAGGTACAAAACACTTGATCGCTTAGATAAAATTGTGCGTTTACGAGATGGTAAGCGTACTCCTTCGGCTAGAACCGTAGACAGTAATATTTCAGTTAAAAAATCTGTAGAGGCCATCAACCTGAATAGTATAGAGAGAAATTATAAAAACTATCAGGAGGCTTTGACTGAAATTGAAAATAATATTACGACCATTAAGTCAACAAGTGATGAAGCCTTGTTTTCGAAGGCTTATAGTACGTTTCTAGAGATTAAGAACTATTATGATAATGAGCATGCTTTTCCTAACGAAATATATCAAATCGGTGATAAATTTATATCGGAAAGCTTTTTCAATGCTGGAATTTTAAAAACAGTGACTGCTTGTCAAACTGAACAAGACGTCATTCATTTGACAGAGTTATATGCAGAGGTTATGACATATTGGCATATTAAGTCTACAGAAGGCTCGTTTATGGCACATTTACGCCAGGCTATAGATTATGTTGGTTCGTCAGGTTCAAACGATGCTTCTATAGCAGATGCTGCAGAGGTATTCGATGCAGTTAAAGTTCTTGAAAGGCATCGCTCGCAGTATCGTAGTGAACTGAAAGAGGCTTTGAAAACTTATGGGTTAGTCTTCTTTAAGTTAAAGGATAATTCGGTACTTACTCAAAAAAGTAATGATGATTTAATCAGGCAATTATATGCCAAAGGAAACGAGGCTTTGTGTGGTGTTAATCATAAAGTAGCTGAGGCCTTACAACCCTGTATAAAATCATATAATAATTATTGTGGATTTATCGAATCCATGCAGAAAAAGGATGAAAAGCTAAGAACTTTTGTACAAACTAACTTAGAAAACCTACCCAATAAGGTCACTCTTCCATTATATCAATTAGCTGGGTCAAGCTTTTATGAAACCTTTAGTTCATTGCATTTTGGGTATTTGGATACAAGCTTTTCAAGAGATAAGTTAAGTGTTTTTTGGAGTAATGCGACATTATTTCAAAGAAACTGGCTTAAAAAGATGAATCGTAAACTAAGAAGTTTGTCATGTATTGGTAAAAAGTATCAAAAGATATTTCTTCAGTTACTACTTATATTTGTTGCTACTTTAGTTCTCATTGCAGCGATAACTTATGCCCCTGAGCATAATGCTATCCTAAGCTCAATTCCAGGGTTGTTTAAGCTGGTTTTATCTATCAATGTTATTAGCGCTGTTTTGGCTGTAGCTAGCCTACTGGTGATATTTGTCGGAATGTATCATGAATACAGGTGTCATTCTAAAATCAAGCAGAAACTGTCAGACTATAACTATAAACCTGTCGCTAAACAAGCTTTCAAGAAGCCTAATAATGAAGAAATATCGAGATCAAAGAACATTGTGGGTGATGATGGATTATCGAGATCAAAGAGCCTTCTAGGTGATGAACAATTTTATGAAGCTTATCCTTGTACAGGTCGTTACGATGGTGATCCCGCGTTAGTTTTAGGAAAGTAGTATAGGCTGTCAACTTATTTAATAGATACAATTATTTGCCCCTTTACTGAAGAGCTGTGTTGTTTTCTAAGGTTGATTGGGTCACTTGTGATAATAGAAAACCCCATTTCCATGATAGCTTGTTCTAGTAGCACAATATTGTATTGATAGCGTGCAGATGTTGAAAGTTTGATAAGAGATTTTTCGGTGTGCGTTTCTGTGGTGAGGACAAGTTTGCCTGAATTATTTAAAGAGGCATAGATAGATTCTAATAACTTTTTAATGTCATAGACATAGGGCAGAAGTTCGGCGGCTATGATACAATCAAAACCTTGTTGAGTATCTAAGAATTCTAAAACATCCAGGGTATGCAATTGGTCATAGGACTTGGTATCGGTAGCTTTATCAATCATGTTGGGAGAGATATCAATGCCAATAAGCTCGCCAGCATATTGTTTTAACAGAGGTCCCATTAAGCCTGTTCCACACCCTAAATCAAGAACCTTGGGTTGATGGCTTGGGTTAATGATTTCATTGAGGATGAGTTCCATTCTTTTGGGTATTTGGTAGTCCAGTACCTGAGTAAGGTGTTTATCATAGTAGTTGGCGTACTGATTGAAAAGGTTCTTGATGTATTCTTCGGGCATTTTGCTAGGTTTTTTGTTTTTTTCTAAGGCTTTAATGATAAATTGAATGGATGGGTCGTTGTTATTAATTTTTAGCGCTGATTTGTAGTATTGTATGGCTGTTTTATGGTTTTGTTGTTGAAGGTTGAGTGCTCCTAAATTAATGAGCGTATTGTAGTGTTTTGGGTCAATCTTTAAAGCTGATTGAAAGTAATTATCAGACTCCGAGTACTTTCCAGTATACAGGTAACAAACGCCAAGATTATAAAGTGTATTAAGGTCATCCATATGAATGGACAGGTGTGTGTGCCAGTGTTTAATGGCTTCGGTATAATTATGTTGCGTTAGAAAGAAACTGGCTAAATTATGATGAAGTTCAGGGTGTTTGGGTTCGCGTATCAAAACCTCTCTAAAGAGTTCTAAGGCTTTACCTTCATTGTTGTGGGCTAAATAACAAGAGGCTAAGGCATGCTTGGCATCAATATCATCATGTTTTTCCAAAAAGGATTGATAGAGAGGAATGGCTTTGGTGACTTGGTCATTATGATGATAGATTTGTGCTAGCATCTTATGGGCAGCATAATGCAAAGGATCCATTTTTAAGGCAATTTGGAAGCTTTTTTCAGCATCGGGGTAATTGCTTTCTTCAGTGAAAACTAGGCCTAGATTATAATGCGCATCAGCTAGGCCATAATTTTGTATGATTGCTTGATTAAGGTGGTCTTTAGCTTCATTGGGGCGCTTTTGGAGTAGATAAAGGCTGCCAAGGTTGTTATGTGTTGATGCATTGTTAGGTTTAAGCGTCAAACTTTCTTTGTAGGACTTAATTGCCTCGGTTGGTTGGTTAAGTTTCTTATAGACATTGCCTAAATTAGATACTATTTCTGAAGAATCAGGGTGGCGTTCAGCAGCAATTTTAAGGTGATCAAGTGCTTGGTTATATTGCTGCATTTGTGCTAGACATATTCCTGTTAGGTGGTGTAGATCTCCATGATTAGGGTCCTGTTTAATCAGTTCAAGATATTGTTTCAGAGCTTCTTGTAATTGCCCTTCTTGATGCAGTTTAACCGCCTGATTAAAAGTTTCTATCATGGCTTCAGGAGTGGTTTCTGCTAAGCATAATAGCTTTACCTAAAAGGTTGGTTGCTATCACATATTGTATGCTGTTATTGTAACATTTGAAGTGATTGGCATTAGGGTACAATACCCAGAACTCTTGGGAGGGAGAGCCATTCATAATGGCTACATCAATAGCTCCTTTTCTTAGATGTTTTGGTATTGTAATGTTATCTTTTTTTAGGCTGTCCATAGAATAGGTTCCAAATTTATAGTTTAATATTTTTTTATCATGCTGTTGGTTTGGCCTCCACCTAGCAGCGACCAGACCATCTGTCTGCCAATGACATTTGTTTTTTAGGAAATTACCGATGCTTAAGACTGAATCAGAGACGTTATAAAAGATATCTGGACTCATGTAATTATGTTGTGATTTGGCATACTCTAAGTAGCTACTAGGCATAAATTGTATCATACCAAGTGCACCAGCATAGGAGCTTGGAAAGTTATCAATATTAAAATGATAAAGATTCTCCATTTTAAAAAGAGCTTTCAGTTCAGACCTGAAAAACTTTTGACGGGAGTTATTTGAAAAGCTCAATGTTGCTAATGCTTGCAAGGCGTTGTACTGGCCGAGGTTCTCTGTAAAATTACTTTCAATGCCTATAATGCCTAGTAAAATATGTACTGGGATTTGATGCTTTTTAGCACTTTCATGAATTTCTTTATGATACTTTTTATAGAACTTTAGTCCTTTATCAATTCGTTTATTGGTGACCACTAGTTTTTTATACAAATGCCACGGTTTTGATTCAAAAGGAGCATGGATATGGTTGATGATTTTATCGTTGATATTTAGGTGGTTAAAATGTTTTGAGAGATTATCATAGGGAATGTGTAGATCCTGACTGGTTTTTTTCAAAAAGGAGTTAACTTCATTGTTATGAGTAGGGTCTAATGACTGTGCATTAGTGAAATCAGGGATTAGGGCAGATAGGGCTATTACAAGTAGTGTTAACATGTTTTCCTCATACGTTACGGTGTCTATAGTAGGCCATCAAAATGCCGAGATTTACTAGGGTGATGAGTGAGGACGTTCCTCCATAACTCATTAATGGTAGAGGCACACCAACGACGGGCAAGAAGCCGCAAACCATGGCGATATTAATGAAATGGCTGATGAAAAGCAAGACCATAATAGCGGTGCCATGTAGTAAATGTTGGTAGTCTTTAATGCTCAAAACCATGTTTTTAAGCCTCCTAAACAGCAAGCATACAATACCTAGATACATTGTGCACCCAAAGAATCCAAATTCTTCTGCTAACAGAGCAAAAATGAAATCGGTATGATGCTCGGGTAAAAAACCAAGGTGTGCCTGGCTTCCTTTCATAAAGCCTTTACCATAGAGACCACCTGAACCGATGGCTATCTTAGATTGATGAATATGATAACCTTTACCTTGCACATCTTTGTTCGGTTGAATTAAGGTCAGAATACGCTGTTGCTGATAATCGTGTAACCCATACCAGCTGATAGGTAGGAACAATGTTCCCAGGCAAATTAATGAAATAATGACTTGTTTTCTAATGCCATATAACCCAAGAACTCCCAAGCTTGAAAAGGTGATAATGAGCCCAGTTCCTAAGTCGGGTTGCTTAAGAATTAATAATACTGGTAGGCCAATAATCATGGAGGCGATGCTAAAGTTTTTGAAGGTTAGTGGAGAAGGGAATTGTACCAGGGTATAGGAAAGCAAAAGGGGTAAGGTAACTTTTAATAATTCGGAAGGTTCGCACTTAATAAACCCTAGATTAATCCAGCGCTGAGCACCTTTCCCTGTGTGACCGATCACGAGGATCATCAACAGTAATATAATAGAAATAATGTAACTTGGCCAGGCAGCGATTTTGAAGTATCTTGGGGGCGTTAAACTGATTAAAATGAAGGCAGTCCACCCAATACAGAGTCTAATTATTTGACGTTGAAAAAAGACCCAAGAGCCTTGGTCGCTAGATAGCATAAGTAGTAAGCTTAACATGGAAATTATCATCAAATATCCAATTAGCATCCAATCCAATCCTTTGGATAATTTTTTATCATGAACTTTAACGGTTTTAAACCCAATTAATTGATCTTTGCTAGTTGATATCATCATGATGTCATGTCGCTTTTGTTGAGTGAGTTGTCATTATGAGTTTTTGATAGCTTGAAAAATTGATCCAATACTTGTCTTGCAACGGTTGGGGCGTTGGGGTTGTTTTCAAGGATAACAGCGATGGCAATTTCTGGTTGGTTGATGGGTGCGAATGCTATAAATAAAGAGTGATCGTGCAAATTAGATTGGCTCTTGGGGTTAATCTTTTGTTGGCTGATTACTTGAGCGGTTCCTGTTTTTGCTGCAACTGAATACGAAGGAGATCCAAACCTATGGCCGGTTCCAATCGGGTCTGTAACGACGCCCTTCATTGCTTTGATAACAGCATCCCAAGTAGACTCTTTGTATTGAACGGTATTAAGAAGGTGGATGGGCATGTGTTTGATTTGGGTGTTTTGAGTTAAAATAGATTTGACCAGACGAGGTTGATAATGTTTTCCTCTTGTTGCTAAGGTTGCCGTTGCCGCAGCTAATTGTAAGGGTGTTGAAAGGACAGCACCTTGACCAATGCCGGAGATGATGGTATCACCGAGGTACCAGGGTTGATTATATTTTTTCATTTTCCACGCTTTGCTTGGAATGAAGCCTTTCTTTTCGTGAGGTAGGTCTACGTGGGTAGGCTCTCCAAAACCGAAGGGAGACAGCGCTGTTTGAATGCCTTTGATTCCTAGCTTGAGGGATAATTCATAAAAAAAAGTGTCACAAGAAACGACAATGGCTTTATAAAGGTTAACTTTGCCATGACCTGAAGCTTTCCAGTCTTTAAACTTACGTGATTTTGAATTGACCTGGAAAAAGCCAACATCATGGATGGTATGTTCTGGGCTGATAATTTCTTGGTCTAGGGCATATAACGATAAAAAGGGTTTGATGGTGGATGCGAGTGGAAATTGCCCTTTAATGGCTCTATTAAATAAAGGTTTGTTGGGATTGTTTAGGAGTTCATATATTGAGATGTTAGGGTCGATGAATTCGTTCGCATTATAAGTTGGAGATGATACCATGGCGAGAATATCTCCGGTGTAAGGCGCCAGTGCTACAACGGCTCCTTTGTAGGGTTTAAGAACATTAACAGCAGTTTTTTGCAGATCAAGATCAAGGGTTAAGATTAATTGGTTTCCACCGATTGATGGGGTTTGATTAATGGTTTTTCTTTGAGTTCCTTTGGCATTTGTTTCAATGTGAAGATAGCCAGGGCGGCCTTTAAGCTCTTTATCATAAAATTTTTCGATGCCGGATTGCCCCTTGAGTGGTTGGTAGGGTGAGCTGTTTTCATCATTGGCTAAATACCCGAGGATGGTTGAAGTGTATGACCCAAAGGGGTAGGACCTTTTAGGTTGAGCTTGAACAGATAGAACGGAGGGTTGTTTGATTAGAATTTCTAAAGCTTCAGTTTTAGAGATGTTGGGTTGAATTAACACAGGTTGATGATGGGGTGACCATTTTAATTTTCTTTTTATAATCGCTAGCTGGTTTAAGGATAAATCGAGATTTTCAATGATTTTAGTGGTGTTTTTGGATGATAGGTTAGTGCGATCTAGAATAACATTATAGCTGGGTAGGTTATACGCCAATGTTTTACCATGCCTGTCTAAAATACTGCCCCTTTTGGGTTGAATGGTATGGATTTTAAATCTATTTTTTTGAGAGGCATGAAAGTATGTTGGGTGTTTGTAGATTTGATAATAAAAACAAATACTCCACAAAAAGAACATGAGTACTAGGCTGGCTAAGTATAATTTTTTAATTAGGCAACATGTTTGTTGATAGATGGTTCTCATGATTTGTGATAAGGGTGTTGGTGGATCATGCTCATGGCTCGATAGGTTTGCTCGACAAGAAGAATAGGAACCAGTGTATGAGAAAAGGTTAAGTTAGATAATGACCAAACATGTGTGGACTTTTCAATACATGCTTCAGCAAGCCCATAGGCTCCACCAATGATGAAACTGATGGATTGTTGTTCAAGAATTTTGTGAATACTGTGTTTAAATTTTACAGAGTCTTGTTGTTTCCCAGTAACATCTAGGGCGATCCATGCATGACGAGGGTTTAATTTGGGTTGTAGTTTGTTCCATTGATGGGTGGGTGATTCATGACATTTCATGAGGTGAGTGTGTTGAATGTTTATCCACTTTTTACTTTGTTGTTGATAGTGTTTTATTCCATCACTAACCCATTGGGCTAGAGGGTTGCCTATGCTATAAATGTCAACTTGTCGCGATCTAAAATTACTCATCAATATGGATGTCCCATAGGCTTTCTAAATGATAGAAATCTCGGAGTTCTGGCAGCATGATATGAACCATTATATAGCCAAGATCCACAATAATCCATTCAAAGGTGTCGTCTCCTTCTACGGTATACTTGATTGAACCGGTCTTACACAGGTCTTTAACTTCTCTTAATAGCGCGTGTGCATGAGTTGTAGAGTTGGCTGAACAAATAATAATGTTGCTGGTTACAGTGGTTAGTTTTTCCACGTTGATCATAATTATCTTATCAGCTTGAAATTCTTCAAGTCTATCTTGAATTGATTGAGTCATTGTCATATCTATCACAGTTAAATGTTGATGTATTATGCCAGAGAGCGAATCAACTTTCTATGGACTGGGCTAACATTATTTTTAAAATTAGGTATACTAGTCATTATAATTGTTAATTCATGTGAAAGGAAGGCGTAATATGTATACATTTGCTTGGTTAGATCTTGAAATGACCGGGTTAGATTCAAGTAGAGATATGATTCTAGAATTGGCTTTAGTGTTAACAGATGATTCTTTATCTGAATCCATTGAAGGGCCTTGTAAAGTTATTCATCAACCGGATAGTGTTTTATCCCATATGAATTCATGGTGTGTTGAACAGCATGGAAAAACGGGTTTAACGGAGGAGTCTAGAAAAAGTAGCGAGACTGTTGATAGTGTTGCCCAAGAGGTCTTGCAATTTTTGGCAGCACACATGCCTGAAGGTGAGGCAATTTTGTGTGGTAATTCTATTCATACAGATCGTGATTTTCTTAAAGTTCATATGCCAGAGGTTCATCGTTTTTTCCATTATCGTATGTTAGATGTTAGTGCATTAAAAATTATATCTGAGCGATGGTACCCCGAGGTTGAATCTGTTGAGAAAAAAAACAATCACCGAGCGGTTGATGATATTTATGAATCAATTAAAGAGCTAAAACATTATCGAGAGGTTTTGTTTAAAACCCAGAGGTGAGAGTAATGCATTACTATTCAGTGGATTCCATAAGAGAGATTGAGTCTCAAAGTCTTGATTTAGACAGCCTCATGATTGGTGCAGGCAAAGCGATATGGGATGCTTTTATTGTGGAGTATCCTCAGGCTAGAGTCATATTGGTTTTATTAGGTAAAGGTAATAATGCAGGTGATGCTTGTGTCTTCATCAAACATGCTTTAGCCCATGGACTAAAAGTTGAATGTGCAGAATTTGTCGAGAATATTAACCGTCAAGATATACCTATGATGAGTGAGGATATTCTTAAGCTCAACTGGGTAGATTTATCAGATAATCAAAAGTTTTGGGATAGTTATGATGTCATCATTGATGGGGGGTTTGGCATTGGTGGAACGCGCCTCATGGGGGTTTTGTCTACGTCATGGATTCAGGCCATTAATCAGGCCCATGTGCCTGTTGTTGCGATTGATATTCCATCGGGCTTATGCTCGAGGACAGGGTTGCCGCTAGGCTGTGCTTTAGTGGCAGATATGACCGTAACACTGATGGCTAAAAAAACTGGGTTTATTGTTGGTCAAGGGTTGGATTATGTTGGCAAGGTAGTGGTCAATGACTTAGGAGAGAAGGTTACTTCTGTCCCTTATGAATTAAGAGAGCTTAAGGTGGATGATTTGCCTTGGGGAAATTTTAGGCGAAGGCCTACTTCTCACAAGGGATCATGTGGCAAAGTGGTTGTTATTGGGGGGTATGAAGGTTTGTTGGGGGCAGCTATTTTGTCTGCTGAATCAGCATTAAAAATGGGGGCAGGTTATGTTAAGTTATGGACGTTAGAGGAGCATGTCAAACAGGTTCCTGTGTATTGTCCTGATATCGTTGTCTGTTCAGAGGCTCAAATGTCGTTAAGTGAGATTATTTCTTGGGCGGATACAGTTTTGATAGGCCCAGGATTAGGGCGGACCCAGTGGGGTGAGGGGGTGTTTGATCAAGTGGTTGCATGTTGTCATGGCAAGCCGCTTGTTTTGGATGCAGATGCTTTGTATTGGTTGGCGAAGAAGAAGCCTGATTTAACAACCCCTACCATTATCACACCTCACGCGGGGGAAGCCGGTATGTTAATGGGTGAAGATGCGTCTTTTGTTCAAAAGAATCGTCAAAAAGTGGCCAGAAAACTAACCACGCAATACTCTGCTTGTGTGGTATTGAAGGGAGCGGGGACATTGATATCTTATCCAAGCGATACAATCATGAGTGTTTGTTGTTACGGACACTCTGCTATGTCGACTGCTGGCATGGGTGATGTGTTAGCAGGTATGGTGGTAAGTTCAATATCTCAACTTAAATCGGTCAATGATGGGGTTGCCATGGCGGTTACTTTGCATTCAAAGGCGGGGGAAGATTTGGCCGTTCATTTGTCGTATGGTTTGATGGCAAACGATGTTGTTAAGATAATTCCAAAGGTTTTAAATGAACTTGTTAATCAATGATAAGGCTGATTTAAGTGATGTGAAGAAGCTGGCAGATGAATGTGCCTCGTGTTTGCTGAAAAAAACACCTGTGTGTATTCATGTTTCAGGTGTTTTGGGCTCTGGAAAAACCACTTTTATACAGTTTCTGATGAGTTATATGGGTGTGAGTTCTCCTGTCACAAGCCCCACATTTAGTATGGTTGAAGAGTATGAGTTAAATGAGGGCAGAGCTTTGCACATGGATTTATATCGCACAGAGTCAGTCTTAGACTTAGAGTCGTTAGGTGTTCTTGATGTGTGGGATGACTATGCTGTTATTTGCATCGAATGGCCAGAGAATAGTTTAGGTTATTTTCCGAAGGCTGATTTGCATGTTGAATTGACCCATGTTCATTCTAGTAGAAATAGACAGGTGCGCATTCAGGGTCTCTCTGAAAAAGGCGAAAGTATCATTCATTGGATGAGACATTCATGATCAGTCTAAGGGCTTACTTTAGGCTTATTAATCAATGATATCAATCAATGATGTCATTCAGTCAAACGAATCTATTCTTTAGACTTAAGTCATGTCATGGACTTTACTCTCATGACATGACTTTACAACGGTTGTCTTGTTAGCTGTTTATTTCCTCTTTGTGGTTCTTTTTATTGTGTGTGGGTGATCTTAGTGACCTTCTGGGTGATCGGTTAGTGCTGCGATAATTCCTGGTTTTAGATGAGGAGTTGCTGCGGTAGGGCTGATTCTCTTTTTCATCAGATGTTGGGGTTTTATTTTTCTGATTAGTATTAAGGTTTTTCTGGTTGTAATTTCTACGATTTTCTCTGTTTCTATGGTTGTAGTTAGACCTTTTACTTGGCGGTTTGGCTGGTTTTTCTTCTGTGCCGAAGGAATCTAAAATACGTTTCCAGAGACTTTTATGTTTGGTTTGAGATTTTTGTGGGGGTTGGCTTTGATAGCGAGAGCTTACAGCAGGGGTTGTGTTTTGAGTTCTATGCCACTCAGGGATGTGGTCAATCTTTTCAGGTTGATCTTGATTAAGGTCATAGCTTGTTGGGCTATCAGATTCAGATAGTCTGAAGCGTTTAAGCGTGAATTTGTGATTTTCGAAATGATTGTTTGCGACGATAATAATTTTAACTTGGCATTTATTTTCTGTAAAGGTGATTTCATTTCGAAGTTCATTCAGTAAATAGTTAGCAGTATCTGTGGAAGCTTGAACAAGTATTAATTGGCCTTGACCTGATGAGGCGTTTTCATATATCTTTCGTAGAATTTTGATGCCAGACCCTTCAATACTGAGGCTAACACCTTTTCCTTCGCAGCTGGTGCATTTTCTAAGGTGTGACTCATGAATGGGGGTTCCAATTCTCTGTCTAGAGAGGCTCATAACGCCAGTTAGAGGGCTTATACTTTCATACCTTACACGGGCACGATCTATTTTTGCTAGTTTTTCAATAATATTTTCAACTTTTTTCTTATGAGAGTCTTCATTCATATCAATAAAGTCAATTGCAATAATACCTGATATCTTGCGTAACCTTATTTCTCGACAGGCAATTTCAGCTGCTTGAAGGTTGGTTTCTAACGCTGTTTGCTCGATGTCTGAGCCATGGGTGGCTCGTTTTGAGTTAACATCTATGGCGGTGAGTGCTTCAGTTGGATCAATGGTTATTTCACCTCCATTGGGTAAAGGAACTATTCGCTCAAACAGTTTAGATATGGATTCTTCAATATGAGAATAATGGGTGAACAGCGGGATTTGGCTGGTGTGCATTTCTAGACGCTCAATGAATTCAGGTCGTATCATTTGAATATAGTTGGCTAGCCGGTCATACGTGGTGCTATCGTTGGTTATAATTTTATCAATATTAGGGGTTAGATAATCTCTAGCAGCTCTCAGTACGGGGTCGCTTTCTTGGTGTATCAGTCTAGGTGCTGTGGAGTTTTTAGCAGCGTCTTTGATTTTATTCCAATGAGCTATCAGTGTTTCATAGTCCCATTGTAGTTCTTCTAGGCTTTTGCCTACACCGGCTGTTCGAATGATAAGCCCGCAAGTGTCAGTGCCCCGGATTTTCTCAATAAGGTCGCGCAAGTTTTGCCTTTCATGGTTGTCAACTCTCGTAGAGACTCCAACGCTTTGGGGGTTGTTTGGAAGTGCCACAAGGTAAGATCCAGCCAGTGATATAAAGGTTGAAACTGCGGCACCTTTTTGGTCTCGTTCCTCTTTTTTTATTTGAACTAATAGTGGGTCGCCAACCTTGATAAGGTCACCAGTTTTTTTGGGGTCTATGGGGTCGCCTTTTTTATAACGACTCAGTGAAGTGACATCAATTTCTTTAAACGGCAAGAACCCGTGTCGTTGATTGTGATCAAATTTTACAAATGCAGCATCTAGACTGGGTTCTACACTACTTATCTTTACAGCATAGATGCTGCCAATGGATGTAGGAGAAGTTTGTTCTAGATCGATTTCTTCCAATTTGTTTTGTTTGTTTGTTAATGCAACCCTTGGGTATTTTGGGTAAAGTGCATCAATATATAAGTTTGACATTATTCATTCCTTCATGTTTTGTGGTCTCAACCACACTGTCTATCGTTTGGTACCTATGGCCTTCTAATGGCTAAAAACTGCTTTTTCATGCTCTCTCTAAAAGCTTCAAATATACTGGTACCACCTAAATTGCGTTTAACGCGTACTATTTTGTGTAACTTTTTACGAAAAGTATGATACCATTACCTTAGGTTAATGGCAATTATTATCTTTAGGAAATAATGGAAAATAATCATATTTTTTACAAAGTTGGTCTGGATAGACAAGGTCAGCGTGTTGATAATGCTTTAATGGCATTTAATCGGAGTATTCCTAAGGGGCTCATTTATAGATCAATTCGCAAAGGAGCTGTGAGGGTTAATGACTCTAAAGTCAAGCAAGAATACCGATTGCAGGAGGGGGATATTCTTCGGTACCCCATTTGGTCTGCGGACTCTAAGGACAATGAAGTAGTTTTAAATCAGGCCTTGTTGACTTTAATAGCTAACTCTGTTCTTTATCAAGATGATAATGTTTTGGTATTAAATAAACCCCAAGGTGTCGTTTGTCAAAAAGGCTCTAAATCACCTGTTTGTTTGCAGGATTATTTATCAGAGATATACCCAGGTGTTTCTTGGCATTTAACACACCGTTTGGATAAAGACACTTCAGGTGTTCTTGTGCTGGCCAAAAACGTGGCTTCTGCTAGATGGGTCTCTGGGCAGTTTTTAAAAGGGGCTGTGAAAAAAAGGTATTGGGCTTTGGTCGATGGGATTTGGCGTAAGCAAGGTTGGCATAAGGTTTCGTTTCCGATTTTGAAAAAAAATAATCAAGCGTATGCTATCATTTCAGATCAAGGTAAAGAGGCTGTGAGTTATTTTCGAGTTCTCAAGAAATCTTCAGAATCTTCTTTGATGGAGGTTCGAATTGATACTGGAAGAACTCATCAAATTCGAGTGCATGCTAATCACATAGGATACCCACTGTTAGGCGATAAGAAATATTATTCATCATCCCCTCAATCTTTTTACTTTCTTCATGCAAGGTCTCTTAAGATAGTGCTGCCGCAAGAGTCTTCTTATTCAAGTTTTACCGCTCCGTTAGATAAGAGTGTAAGCAGCATTCTGAAGGAAAGGGGCTTGTTGATAGAGGGTTAGTATAGACTGTAAAATTCTCATTTATTTATTCAATAATACCTAAGCCATTCAGCGATAGTGAATGCCTTTTTAAGAGGGGGAAAGGTTAACCCATAAGGTTTTTTGAAAGATGGCCGTATGTTCCGATTTTATTCATTGTTCGTGTAATTTTGAAGACTTGGCTTTGAATATTTCATTTTTATGGAAAAAATAAGCCGATGTCTTTGTTAAGATTTGTGTATTTCAAAGATGTCAGGTATACTTTTGAAATTAGGAGTCAACTAAGTATGAGTTTAGAGTTAAAAAAAATTAAATTAATTGCGTTCGATTGGGACGGTACCTTAATTAACTCATTGGATGAGGTTATTCAAGCGTTTCAAAAAACCTGTGAATATTATGACATGCCAATCCCTGATAAAAATGCAATACGGCAAAATATAGGGCTCGGTCATGATGATATTTGGGCGCGTTTGCGTGAGTCCATGGGTTCGGGTTTTAAGATACCTAAGAGGGAGGTCTTTTGGAAGCAGTTCTATGGCTATTACAGACCCGATAAAGTTAATGTTTTTGACGGCGTCAAGGAGTCTTTGCACACGTTGATTGATCATGGGATTGGTTTGGCTATTGTGACCAATAAACCATCATTTTCTTTTTTACCTGAAGTGAATGCCATGGGGTTGCGTACGTACTTTTTAGATTGTTTATGTGCAGATCAGTATGTAGAGAAGCCAGACCCTATGATGTTACGGGTTTTATCAGCGCGGCAAAATATCACGGCGAATAATATTTTAATGGTAGGGGATACTACATTTGATCTTGATGCGGCGAATGCTTTTGGTTGCCAAGGCATAGGTGTGACGTGTGGCAATATGAATGAGCAGGAGCTTTTAACTTCAAAGCCAGCTATTGTTTTTAAAAATATCAATGAATTGGCTAAAATGATTGAAGAGGTTCATCCGCTGGTCGGAGAGTTGGACCCCGCTTATTAATAAGGGTTGAGGAGATTGTCAGAATGGATGCCGGCTTGATTTTACCAGATTGGCCAGCCCACCCTAGAGTAAAAAGTTGTTCAACGACCCGTTTAGGGGGGTGTAGTTCTGGGTTGTATCAATCGTTTAATTTGGGTGCTCATGTCAAGGATAACCCTGAGAGTGTTAGATTAAATAGGCAGGATCTTTGTCATCAGATTGATCAGTTATCTGTGTGTTGGCTAAATCAGAATCACACGGATAGAGTGGTTGCAGTAGGCAACGTTGGAACGGATCCGGCGGATGCTAGTTATACCAGTGAGTCAAATCAGGTCTGTGCTGTTTTGACAGCAGACTGTTTGCCGGTGTTATTGACAGATCGCAAGGGAACGTGGGTTGCAGCGGTGCATGCTGGTTGGAGGGGTTTGCTTAAGAATATTATTTCCAAGGCAGTCAAGAGAGCTCCGTGCCCACCCAATGAGATTCTCGCTTGGCTGGGGCCAGCAATCAGTCAAGAGTACTACACCTTGCCAAAAGACCATGTGGATCAATTTCTTCATGTTAATCCGGGTTATAAAGAGTGCTTTGATTTACAGGATGATCATCGTTATGCTGTTGATTTATACCAGCTAGCTAGAGTTGAATTAAGGTTGATCGGTGTTGATGATGTGTTTGGTGGTAATTATTGTACTTATGGTGATGAGCATCGATTTTACTCCTACCGAAGGGATGGTCAGGTAACCGGGCGCATGGCTTCTTTAATCTGGCTAAATAAATAAAGTCATTGGCCCTGGGGGAAACTGGAGTCGGGTCAGTATTTTGAGTGAGGTTGCAGAATCAGGTGTTGGGTTTTTTAATAGGTCTCAATCGGGTTCTGTAAGCTAAGGATCTATCCAACGGATACCCCCAGTCGAAATGGGTAAAAGGGGCGCTTGATATCTATAGTTATGTCAATAAAAAAACTTGAAAATACTAAAATATTTGTTTAGTATAAAAGCAGTTGCTCTCATTGAACAAGAGGAAGCAAAATGAAAGAAACAATAGATTATATTTATGTAGATGAAGGTAAGCTGTATGTGATGATGCCAGTGATTAGTGGTCATACCATAGGGCTGGATAATACCTGTAAAGCAGGGCTTGAGTTGCAAAAATTCTTTGAGCATAAAGAAGGGTTAAAAGCGGTAAGAGGTTATAAGAAAAAGTTTACTGTAGAAATGATGTTAGCATCCAATGAAAAGCAACGAGCTAATATACAAAACCAGCTAAATGATTTGAATAACTATGAAGAAATACTAACTAACATTGCCAATAAAGGGTCTGAATCGAGATGGTTTTTTGATCTTTTT
>DASCQC010000004.1:0-67498 GCA_036012865.1 Gammaproteobacteria bacterium | reverse complement strand
TAATACCCCTTTCTCTTTCTTCTGGAGCCTTATCAATTTGTGATATGTCAGGTGCATTATCACCCACATAAAAATACTTCGTTATCGCCGCTGTCAAGGTTGTTTTACCATGATCAACATGACCGATGGTTCCCACATTCTTATGCGCCTTTTCTCTTACAAATTCACTTTTACTCATTACTTACACCTCACTCTGTTAACACTAACCATAATAAACCTACAGCCCACAACCGGATTTGAACCGGTGACCTCTTCCTTACCAAGGAAGTGCTCTACCCCTGAGCCATGTGGGCAAAAGCTTAGCGGGCGATGGGGATCGAACCCACACCATCAGCTTGGAAGGCTGAGGTTCTACCATTGAACTACGCCCGCAGCTGGAGGGGGCAGGATTCGAACCTGCGAAGGCATAGCCGCCAGATTTACAGTCTGGTCCTTTTGACCGCTCAGGAACCCCTCCTTAAGCAAGGGATTTTCAAACAAATCAAAGGCAATGTCAACATTAATCAACCAACTTCTTAGCATTATTCTCAAAAAACTTCCTATGTGACTGAATTTCTAGGTCATTTGCATAGATGACCTTAGTGTCAGGAACCTGAGCATAACCCTCCACCTCTTCCTCTTCCTGTTTGGCTTGAGAATTAAACAAAGGGTTCTGTTTTCGTGTCAGCGCTAAATAAACATTTAACAACAACACAGAGTCTTTCAACGCCCCATGCAGCTCTCGATTAGAATTATCTACACCAAACCTAGAACACAAAGCATCCAGTGAGTTTTTTTGCATAGGAAAACGTTTGCGCGCCAAGGCCAATGTATCAATCACCTCACAATAATCCGTAATAGCTCCCAAGCCACATCGCCCCAACTCCATATTCAAAAAACTCACATCAAAGGAAGCGTTATGCATGACCAGCTTTGTCCCCTTCACCACCTCCAAAAACTCTGAACATACCTGATCAAACTTAGGTTTATCAGCTAAAAAGTCATTGCTTAGACCATGGACCTTAATCGAATCACTCACAGATCGGCAAGGGTTAATATACCATTGATGACTCTCGCCACTCCATTCGCGCCCACTCAATAACGCACAACCTATTTCAACAATGCGATGATTCTTAGGATCAAAGCCCGTTGTTTCCGTATCTGCAATAACAATTCTGCTATTATCATCAGTCATTACTTCAACTCCTTCCCGCGCACACCCATTTGCGCCAAAGCATCTGCCCGATCATTCCACTGGTGTCCTGAATGCCCCTTGACCCAAAGCCATTCAACCTCTTGGTTATCTCTCAACTTATCAAGTCTTTGCCACAAATCCACATTAACAACCGGCTTTTTATCTGATTTTTTCCAATTATTTTTCTTCCATTTATAAATCCAATCGGTGATACCCTTTTGCACGTAAGTAGAATCGGTATAAAGTTTAACCTTACATGTCATCTTAAGAGCCTCTAAAGCCTTAATAGTAGCCATCAGCTCCATTCTATTATTCGTGGTGTCATCTTCTCCCCCACAAAGCTCTTTACAGCGATCATTGTAAAATAACACACAACCCCAACCTCCTCGTCCAGGGTTGCCGGAACAAGCGCCATCCGTATAAACAACTACATTATACTGCACTGGGGACCCCAACATTTAATGTGTACGCTTCTTTGGTTAGCTCTAGAAAATATAAAGCCCCAAGCTGACTGGCATGATCACTTAACACGGTATCAATTAATTGAAACTGCAAATAATTCAAAATCTTTGAATCGGAATACAACTTAAAATGTTTATAGTCTATATCCTCAACCCTTAACACCCTATCACGAAGTAAATTAATTACCTTCTGACAACCCCAATGATGATACATCCACGGAAACAAGTTTTCCCTAACCATAATATTTTGAAAGCTCCACAAACTTTTTGGATTAATACCCATCACCACCAGTGAGCCCCCAGGTTTGAGCACCCTGATAATTTCATCAAAAAATCGCTCTGAGTTCTCGAGGATCTCATGCACATGGGGGCAGAGTATCACATTAAAAGACTCATCCGCAAAAGGCAATTCAAAAAAATCGGCACACACCGAATGCCCCAACAAACAAAAAAACTCCATTCTTCGATCTAAGTGTAACATGTGGGTATACTTGACATGCTTATTACAGTCAAAGGGAGCCCCTCCCACCTGCAAGCATATCTGAGGTCGCTTACGCTTTAAATACGCATCCACCCACTGCGATTCTTCATTATGTAAACATTGACCTTGACCCTCATGAAACCATTTTTCCATATCAGTCAAACGTATCTGTTCACTTGCCTTCATTAACTTACACCCAATTTTATATGCAAGTATACATACATTGGAAAAAAATCAATAGTGTTTTATACTAGCATTTGCCAACTTTAAAAATGAGTATCTAATATGTCTAAGACACCTCTCAATATTACTCCCTTGAGTGCATTAAGAGACAACTATATCTGGACGTTATCTCATAACTCTCAATGTATTATTGTAGATCCTGGCGATGAGAAGCCTGTTATTCAATGGCTAGAACAAACAAAAAACAACTTAAGCGCACTACTCATCACTCATCGACACTGGGATCACACCAACGGCATCCATAACCTCAAACCCTATCTAAAAGGCCCCATTATAGGACCCGAATGTTCAAAAATACCCTGTGATATAACCTTAAAAGACCAACAATCACTTGACCTTGGCAGCTACCTTCACACTGAACATGAACTGTTACTTCAGGCTATCGCCACACCTGGGCACACCGATGAACACCTTTGTTACATCATAGATAACCAATATTTATTGACAGGAGATACCCTGTTTTCTGGAGGATGTGGCCGCATTTTTGATGGCACTGCGGAACAACTTTATCATTCTCTCGAAAAAATAGCCCTGCTTAACGATGAGCTATTGATTTATTGCGGTCATGAATATACGCTGGATAATCTTAAATTTGCCCTAACCCTTGAGCCCAATAACCGAGACCTCCACGAACATTATATTTTAGTCAAAAATAAAACTGAGCTCAATGAATGCACCTTGCCGAGCACCCTAGCCATCGAAAAGAAAATCAACCCCTTCCTAAGAGCAAACAATCATCATATTCAAGAACACTTAACGAAACAGACCGGCGATCATATCAATCAACCTATTCAAGCCTTTAAACACATGAGAGCCCTAAAAGACCAGTTTAACCCTTAAAAACAAAAAAAATAACAAAATAAACAGCAATATACGAATAATATACTATAATAAGTAATACCACAAACAGGAGATAGTTATGCCCACACAAGATGAAAACACACCCCATAATAAGAAGGAGGAAAAACTCAGAAGAGCGTCATACAAATTATCTCGTCAAAAAATTAGGGGAATTTCTCCAATAAACTATGAGGGTAATGTAACAAAACAGTTAGATAAAATAGCAGAAAAGAAAGACCTGAAAACTAAAAACCCTTCTCGTGGAGTTCGTGCACGTATTGACAATATGAAAAAAGATCACGATATTGATGAATTTCGGAAAGAGGAAAATAGGAGTGAACGAACATTCAACGAAGGAAGAAAATCTCCAAAACGCTCTTAATTAAATGTAGTGCTCTAGCTAACATCCAACTTTAAACCTTTGATATAATGGGCTACGTTAAGACGTGTTTGTACTTTTATATTAAAGCCTCGTAATTAAAGTAATCACAGGCCGTTATATTTAAAAAGACAGGCTATTCAGCCCCGTAGTTTTTTACTGCACACTTCAGCTGGGATAAGGATAGAAATTCAACATGGATCATGCTATGATCTCGCCATCATGTCCCTTAAAAAATATTTAACACTGTTTTTCTTCACGCTGTTTTGCAGCAGTCAATGCTATGGATTAGGTTTCATTACCCATGAAAATGACGTTAATTATCAACCTACTGACAGCATCTGGCCAATCATACGCGATAACTTTCAATTAGACAGCGGAACACATATTCCTGAAGTTAAAACTTTAATTAAATGGTATCGCAAACACCCTGAAAATTTAGAGACCATATTCCAACAATCTAAACCCTACCTAGCCCATATAACTCAAGAATGTATCAACCATGGCTTGCCCACCGAAATCGCCCTTATTCCCGCCATTGAAAGTGCATTTAACCCCTTAGCCAGATCTCATGTAGGTGCCTCTGGACTGTGGCAAATGATGCCGGGCACCGCATCAGCTCAGCAAGTTCCCATTGACTGGTGGTATGACGGCAGACGGGATATTGTAGACTCTACTTCAGGGGCACTGGCCTACTTAACTTGGCTTTACAGAAACACCCAGAATAAATGGAACCTAGCGATTGCTTCTTACGATGCCGGGTTGGGTCGTGTTAAACGGTCCTACGACCTCGATACTATTAGTGATCATTATTATACCTTTCGCAAACTTCCTAGAGAAACTCAAAACTATATCTACAAACTTCTCGCCATCAAAGCGATTGTTAGCTCACCTAAAGCCTACGGTCATAAATTACCCAACATTACCTACAGCATACCCTTCACCTCAATAAAAACCAAGTACCCCATCCACTTAAAAGAAATCCATTCCTATTGTCATTTTGACCCACACCCCCTTAATCGCGGACTCAAGCGCTGGATAACAAACCCTAAAGTTACTAAACATCTTCACATACCTCACAAACATACTGAGTGTACCATGCGGTTTTTGCAGAAGAACTCCATAGATTACTTACACAGACGCAAACCTGTGTGGGTCCAACACACCACATCCAATGGCGAGTCTTTATCATCCATTGCACAACATTATAAAACCTCAATCAACAACATAAAAACCGCTAATAAATTATCGACATCTATAATCCAACCTTCACAAATATTATTTATACCCTCCCATTTCAATAAGAAACTTAAAAAAGCACCTGAATTTTCAGCATCTTTTAAATCAACTATCACTGGAAATTATAAAAACTCACACAAATTCGTGATACATAAAATCAAAAATGGCGACAATTTGTCTTCGATAGCTAGCAAATACAATACTCAAGCCAGTCACATCATCTATTGGAATGCTTTAAAAAGCTCTCAACTTGTCTTAGGTGATAAATTAATTATCTGGAAAAAACCCTCTCCCCCTAGTAAGAAAAGGAGGAAAAAGTAATCATGAATTCAACACTCATTGCTAAAGACCTGGTCAAAGAAATTAAAGGTCGACTCATCATTGATCATGTGAGCTTTTCTATTAGTTCAAATGAAATTGTTGGCTTATTAGGCCCTAACGGAGCGGGTAAAACATCAACATTTTACTCCGTTGCTGGCCTGATTCAACCTGACCAAGGCTCTGTATACTTAGATGACACTAAACTTAATGGCTTACCTCTTTCCAAAAGAGTACAAATGGGCTTAGGCTATCTTCCTCAAGAAACCTCTATCTTCACTAACATGACGGTGTACGAAAACATACTTACCTACATTGAAAACAATAAAAGCTATAAAAGCAAAGAAAACCATCATGAGACAGCCGATCATTTTCTGAAACAATTTGACTTGAGTTTACTGGCACAACACACAGCTAAGTCTCTATCGGGTGGAGAAAAACGCCGACTTGAGATTGCCAGACTAATGACGTTAAAACCTAAGTTTATCTTGTTAGACGAACCGTTTGCAGGGGTTGATCCCAAATCAATTAACTCTATCAAAAACCTGATTATAAATCTTAGTAAACGCTATAACCTCGGCATCCTAATTATCGACCACAATGTCCACGAAACTCTAAACATGTGTGATCGCGCCTACATTATGCACCAAGGAAAAATGATTGCTGAAGGCAATTCTAAAGATATTGTCAACAATAAAGATGCGCGCAATGTGTATTTTGGAGAACACTGGAATTAACTATCCCCGTGATCTCGATGTTTGGCACCCTTGCTATGAATTCGCCTCACTTGAGCATCAATCTTCGCTACCAATTTATCAATACTTGCATACATATCGGTGGATGAGGTTGTTGCAAAAACACGTCTTTTTTGGGGAAGAGAAAGGGATGCTTGCGCAATTTTATTGAGGTTGTCTACTGAAAAAGTGACTTTAGCATCAACAACCTTATAATCTGAATGCTTTAATATTTTCTCAAATTTTTCAGCTGCATAAGACTCTAAAGGTTGAGAAGAGTCACAGTGATGGGCTGTAAAAGTAATATTCATCTGGCCTCCTTTTGTCATATCTACCTATACATTATAACCCATAACCTGATACCAGGTCATTATTAATGTTATAAATAGCAAATAATCCATCAAAAACAACATAAAACCAGAAATAAATCCGAAGAATCTTAAAACCCTTCAACCTTTTTACAGACCCTAGAACCAACCCAAAATACATACAAGGTACTAAAAATAAGAACAAAAGAGTAAATGGTTAAAAAACATCTATGTCAATTATAAATATTTTCATCAATGATAAAATTATATCTTAAATTAACGGAGTATTGGAATGGATCGATCCATTAACACACTTATTCGTAATCTCAGTGCAGCATTACTTGTAGGTTCTTTATCAATTTGTGCATCAGCAGATAACTTTACTAACGACTTTTCTTCTCAAATCCAAAGTGGCTATTCGCAAGTGAAACCTGACACCACGGAAGAGGCTAAACAATATGCTGCGAAGAAGCGGAAGAAGAAGGGGAAGGCGAAGAAGAGGAAACCGAAAGGGTTTTTTTCGAAATCATGCAAACAAACCAACAGCTGCTTTGATTAGTATATCATCCTAATCTTTAAAAACAGGCCTTCGGGCCTGTTTTTTTGAACCAATCCATGACTTACAGATAGACTACAACCTAGCCAGAAGACATTGGCGCTAATTATCCAGTTGCCTTGCTAGCTCCTGATACAATTCAGATGATTGTAATAAAGAAGCATGACTGCCTTTATCCACAACCTTGCCCTCATCTAATAGAATGATTGTATCAGCATGTTCAATAGTATAAAGACGGTGTGCAATCACAAAACACGTCGCTCCTTGGTCCGAAAACAACTTCATAGCCTCTGAAACAGCCGCCTCATTAATACTATCAATAGAACTGGTAGGTTCATCAAGAAGGATTAAAGAGCCTTTTTTCAAAAAGGCCCGAGCCAACCCTACCCTTTGGCGCTGCCCTGTTGACAAACGTAAACCCCTTTCCCCTAAAAAGGTATTCAACCCTTCTGGAAGCTCCGCAATCACTTCATTTAGACGGGCATGTTGACAAGCTTCTTCCACAGAATGATCATCGACACTCATCATCATGGTGATATTATCTCGAAGGCTTGCCGAGAATAAAACCGGTTCTTGAGGAACATAAACAATATTGTGCCTCAGTGATTCCAGCTTATATTCAGATAGTTCAGCTCCATTGATATAAATGCCACCTTGTTGGGCTTGGTATAGTTTTAAAAGAAGCTTAAAGATAGTAGATTTTCCTGCACCCGATGGGCCAACAAAGGCCACAAAAGATCCTGGCTGAATATCAAAATTGACATCGGATAGCACTTGCTCTCTCTCGCCAGAGGGATAAGTAAAACATACACCTTTAAAGTCTATGCGTATGGATTTTGGAAGATCAAGCTGACCATCATGACTGGTTTCAACTTTCTCTTGTAAGGTTTCATCGATTCGATCCAAAGCACCTAGAGCTTTAAGCACCTCGCCCCAAGATTCTGAAACACTTGCTGTTGAAACAGCCATCAACAAAGCATAGACCAAAAACTGGACCAACATGCCGTAACTCATGCCCTGATGAGAGTGGTGAATGAGATACGCACCAAAAGATAATACACCAACGATTAATAAAGCCATTAAAAATACTAGCATGGCAGTTAACCAAGCCCTGGTTGCAATGCGTGTGCTTGCAGCTTTAAACGTTTCATTCAGACAAGAGTGAAAACGTTGACTTTGATTTTTCTGTTGCTGACTGGCTTGAATATATTCAACATTAGAAAGTACTTCAGAAGCTAATTCATGACTTAATGCCAATTTATCTTGGACAACCCTAGAATATTTTCTATAATTTCTTCCTACCCAAATCAGAGGAATAATCATAAAAGGTGCCAAACAAAAGAAAAACAAAGCTAATTGCCAGGAGGTTATCGCCATCATGGTAAGGCAACCGACAAACAAAATACTATTTCTGGATATTAATGATAAACTACTGCTAAAAACGGTTTCTAGAACAGCTGTATCCGCTAAAATTTGTGACAATAAATTCCCACTATGAACTTTATCATGAAATGATTTTGGCAGTTGCAATACGTGATCAAATAAACGTTCGCGCAAATCCATCGCAACTCGTTCCCCTAACCAGGTCACTTGATAATATCTATAAGCTGAACTCACTGAATAACCAGCCGCCACCAAGATAAAGGTAAGGGTGGTAGAGGATTGCTGCATCAGCAATTGATTGGCTATGCCATGATCAATATAATATCGTAAAGCCCAAGGAATCATCAAAGCGCAAAAAGAAGAAATAAGAAGTGAAATAATAGCTTTAGCAACGATGAATTTATACGGTAAAAACATCTTCCTCAATGAAGCAAGTCTAAGTTCTTTTGTAGGGTTTCTAGACATCAATCGTTTGGGTTTGGAGTCGTTCCTCGCTGACACTTCGTTTCAATCCATTCAAGGCCGTCCTAATGCCTTCTTTTTTTTGCTGGAGATTACTATCAATGTCCTGACTAAATTCATTCAATTTCTTCTTAATCTCTTCTTTCTTTAGCTGGAAATCACTATAAACATGAGGAAAAAGATCCCCTACACATGTTTTTTCTGATTTAAACTCAAATATTGATACACGCATTTTATTCAATTGGTGCATCCCTGCGGCACTTAAGCCTGCTAACACAACCATCATAGTGATCGGATGAGAAAAGAACAAAACCAGTTGATTATGCATCACTGCCAAATGAGTAATGGTATCACTTAGCTTACCTAACTGCAGTAAACACAACCCCAAACCCACGAAAAAATGTGAGACAATCGGAGCGATTAAATTTTGTTGGCGAAAGTAAACATAACCCCAGACAAAACCACATAGCATACTACAGGTTGAAAAAATAAAACCTAAATGCAAATGTGCAACTGTAAAAATTAAATTTGCGACCAAAATAGCCAATGCAGCCACTAAATTTGAAGGTTGTTTGTTAGGATTATCATGTTCACTTTGAAAATGAAACCAATAAAACTCATGAAATAATTTTTGCAAAACGTTTTGAATAAAACCTCTAGCAACCAGTTCTTGTAATGGAACATTAATAAATAAATAGAAAGCAACAAACATAAAATTCTGATCAAAAACCAGTAAAGGGAATCCAAGAAAATACCACTTTACCAAAAACATAGTTAGTATTATCGGTGCGGTTTTTATAGCAACATCAACATAATCACATGCAGACATAGCATATAAAATTATCTTTGTTTTTTCTATGAAAGAAATCATTGAGTCTCTCAAAGATCTAAAAAAACTGTACTTATTTAGATAATTCAGACACAACTTAATTGACGCAGAGCTTGTCAATTGACTATGCACTGGGTTGATATAAGTCATCAACCAACTTAACAGTTTGGGTAGTTCATCCCCTTTAGATCGATTAGCATAGATAGCATCTTTCCATGAATGGCCTGTTGAATAAGCTATAAGATAGGCAGCCAAACTAAAAAATATTGTCAAAATCAAACTATAAACCGACATGTATAGATTAGAGAAATGAGTCTCACTCACTAATTTAATTAAGCAAACTAAAAACAAAGCCATAATAATATAAGCCCCTGAAAAAAACGCTTGCTTTGAGCTATGTTCTTTCAGCTGCTTATACCTATCTTTTAGAAAGAATACTTCTTTTCTCAGTTCCTCAACTTGTTTCAGGATGCCAGCTTTATTACCAACGATCTTAGTCGAGGGACTACTTTGATGACGCATTGTTCTAAGATTATTTCCCATAATACTGTCCTCCTGGTTGAGGGTTTACTCTCTTAACATTCTTATCACTGACTGTCATAACCACTGCATCAACAGGATATAGTTTAGTTGTATCAACTTTATCACCTCTATTACCAACAGGATTGATCAATGAATTCCACTCTTTCTTAGGGTCTTTAACGACATCAGATACATAGTTAAAAACTTTCATCAATGAACTTAAAACCAACGAAGGATTCTTCATGGCATTCAACCCATGATGATACATCGTAGTCAATGCCCCACCCAATCGCTGAGATCGATCACCAAACATCAACCAACCGGCTATACCCAGAACAAAAAGGCCTGCGGGCAATGAACCTGCTGCAAGTAATTGAGTAGACCACACCTCAAATGATAAGAGGAAAGCAAACCCGCCAACAACCATGTGTGATAATGTTGGGTAAACCAGATTAACTGCGGTTGGGTCGGGCATGCCTGTGGATGAATTAAACAGAGACATTTCTGACCAATACAGTCCCAAAACAAACGAAGCCAAGGAAAAAGCCAAGCCCTTATGCAAATGAAACATAAAGAAACAAGCATTGGTCATAACCTTGGATAAATCAAACACAGTCTTGTTACTACATATATTTTGTATCCATGTGTAACATCCCCAACACGAGTCCATAAAATCATACCAAACACTCTGTAAAACACCACGAACACACATTTCTTGAATAGGCACACTGATTAAGCAGTAAATGGCTAAAATAGAATAATCAATAGCTCCAGTATTAATCAAAACCATCAGAGGAAAACAAACAACTTTTAAGAGAAGGGTTGCCAAGGAAAATACAACTGTGATGATGATTGATCTTATTAAACTTTCTTTTTCAGGCCACTTAAAAAAAAGAAAGTTATTTTTTTTCTCTATCAACTTCATACCAAAATAAGCATTAGGTATATTAAAAATGCACATAAGCGCCCCAAGATTATCAGCAATCCATGCGTAGGCGCTCCCCATAGCCAATGGGTACAACGTTAAGTTAAAAGCAACCACCCATAAAAACATCAGCAACTTTTTATATTGCATCATAAAATTACCTATTAAATTTATCTTTTCCAAAAATGCTATCATCTTAACTCCTATTAAAAGTCTATACCATTAAGAACCACTGCTAATCGCCTTCCTGCTAAGTGTAATTGATTATCTAAAGAATCTTGAACTTTTGTTCGATAAGAGATCGTAACAAAAGGTAGGTTCTTTTTTTGTTTATTAGACAACTTTGTTTTCTTACTGAATGTACAATAATCACAACCATTTTTCTTTTTCGGGTACAAAGATTCAAGAATGAGTTTAGACTCATGCAACCAATGAGAAACATCACTATCATTATAAGCGTCTATATCTCTTGTATCTAATCTTTCCTCAATCCAATCTGCATATTCACTGTAGCTTAACTTGAGCGATTCAATCAATTTAGTATCCCAAATCTGATGAAGGCTGGCAATCTTATTATACCACCTAACATAACACAAATTGCCTCCACGATCATGCTCATGACCTGCATGAAAAGGCTGATGCGCATCCCCTACTAGGTGAACCAACCAAATCAGTGCTACTTTCTTATCTTCTTTTGAAGAGTTAGGGTCCTTTAAGACACTGGTTTCATACTGAATAGCATGCGATATATTTTTAACTTTATCTCCTTTCTTCCAGGTTAACGAGGTATCCTTATCATCATTACAGTAATGCCACTTAGCCGTATGGGGGTAGCGACCTCGATATGACTCATCGGCTAAATTACTAATCATGGCAAGGTTTTTAAAACCCAAAAGAGACTGCACTCCATTTTTTGTTTGATCTGTCAAATGGTCCGTTGCAATCTTAGCAATCACACGATGTCCCTCTAGCCCCCAAGAATAAGCAACATGAGGAACAATCAACAAGACAATAAGAAACAATGTTCGAAAAATTTTTATCATAGTGGAAGCCTTTTAGTTAACGCATGTTCAAAGACCTCTTCAATTGTTTTAACACAAACAATATTAAGATCTCCCAATGCTTGTTTATCAATCTCTTTAATATCTTTGGCATTTTCATGAGGAATAATCACTGTATGAATCCCCCCTCTTACGGCAGCTAATAATTTTTCTTTGAGCCCTCCGATAGGTAAGACTTCACCTCTAAGGGTTATTTCACCTGTCATGGCAACGTCTTTTCTCACAGAAATTTTGGTCACTGAAGATATAATCGCCGTACAAACACTAACCCCTGCACTGGGTCCATCTTTTGGAGTAGCTCCCTCGGGAACATGAATATGAAAATCATTCTTTGAGTAATAATCCTTAACAAGTTTAATTTTAGATGTTCTTTGTCGAATTAAAGACATGGAAGCTTGAATGGATTCTTGCATAACATCACCCAAAGACCCTGTAAAAACCAGGTCTCCTTTGCCCGGCATAATCAACGATTCTATCGTTAATAAATCTCCTCCCGAAGGGGTCCAGCTAAGGCCTTGAACGACTCCAATCTGATGTTTTTTATGCATTAAACCAACATCATGTTTTTCCACACCCAAAAGGTCTTCAACAGCTTTAATTGACAGTGCCTTAGGTTGTTTTACTTGAGTCTCATTGGGGGTCATTATCTTGCGAACAATTTTTCTTGAAATCTTGTCCAAACATCGCTCTAACTCTCGAACCCCTGCTTCTCGAGTATAATGCCGAATAATATGAACTAAAACTCTATCACTAAGACTCAACTCATTTTTCTCCAACCCGTTTTGTTGCATCACTTTCAATAAAAGATGCTTACGGGCGATATTGAGTTTTTCATCCTCCGTATACCCCGAGACAGGGATGATTTCCATCCTATCTACCAAGGCATCTGGAATATCCAGTGAATTGGCCGTTGTCATAAACATCACATTGGACATATCACAAGGAACCTCAACATAATTATCGACAAAAGAATCATTTTGGCTTGGATCAAGTACTTCCAACAGGGCTGCTGCCGGATCTCCTCGGTAATCCATTCCCATCTTATCAAGTTCATCAAGCATAATTAAAGGGTTCATGCTTTTAGCTTTTTTCAACGCTTTAATAATACGCCCAGGCATAGCCCCTATATAGGTTTTTCTGTGCCCACGGATTTCAGCTTCGTCTCTCACACCCCCTAAGGATATTCGAACAAATTGTCGCCCCATTGAGTCCGCAATAGATTTCCCTAAAGAAGTTTTTCCAACGCCAGGAGGGCCCACCAAACATAAAATACTACCTCGAACCTTATTCACTCGAGATTGAACGGCCAGTGCTTCTAAAATCCGCTCCTTGACCTTTTCTAAACCATAATGATCTTGGTCCAGAATATTACTCGCATGATTCAAATCATTCTTTAATTTGGTCATTTTTTTCCAGGGAATTTCTAGCATATTGTCTATATAATTACGAATTACCGAAGCTTCAGCCGACATAAACGACATATATTTAAGCTTATTGAGTTCCCCCATGACCTTCTCATTTGCTTCCTTGGGCATTTTTGCAGACTTAATTTTATGAACAAGTTGATTGAATTCACCTTCAAATGGATCCCCTCCCCCTTCACCTAGCTCATCTTTTAAAGCCTTCAACTTTTCCTTACGAACATAATCTTTTTGGTCATTAGCAATTCTCTCCTTAACACGAGACTGAATTCGTTGATCAATTTTCAACCATTCAATTTCAGCATCAATCAAGGCTAAAACTTGTTCGACACGCTCTTCAATCGATGCTGCCGCCAAAACTGTCTGCTTACTTTCTATACTAATTGGCATGTGTACCGTAACTAAGTCTGCCAACGTCCCCAGAGAATCAACGTTTCTAAGAGAATGAACCACATCATCGGTGATGACATCACTAACCCTTGAATATTTGAGTAGTTTTGATTCCATGGATTTTCGATAAACACCTTCTTGCTGTTTAGATAAAGGGATATCTTCAACTTCTTCAACCTCTACCGTACTGAATAATTTATCATGGGCATAACTAACAATTTTGCCTCGCTTGACCCCTTCTATCAAAATCTTTACCGTACCATCCGCCATCTTGAGTATTTGTACAACACGACAAAGACAACCATGAAGGTACATGTCTTTTAACTTAGGAGCATCCACAGAAATATCTTTCTGGGTTGAGACAAAAATAAGCGTATCGTCTTCAACCGCTATATTCACAGCTTCAATAGATCGATCACGCCCCACAAACACAGGAACAACCACGCTGGGAAATAACACAAGATCCCTGATCGGCATAAGTAAAAAATTCTTAATAGATGCGGACATAAGTTTACAAGCTCCGTTAAGAACCACTTCTCTTACGAGACTGATGAAATACCATTAAAGGTTCAGATTTATGTAAAACAACTTTTCGATCAATAATAACTTTTTTTAGATTTTTCATGGATGGCATTTGAAACATTGTATTCATTAAAATCTTTTCAGTTAAAGACCTCAACCCTCTCGCACCTGTTCCCAAAGCCATTGCACGATCAGCGATTTCCTGCAGAGCATCTTTAGTGAATTCAAGCTCTACATTCTCAGAATCAAACAACTTCTGATATTGTTTAACCAAAGCGTTTTTAGGAACTGTCATAATACGAACCAAAATACCTGCATCCAAAGCATCTAAAATAGCAATCACCGGTAACCTTCCAATAAATTCCGGAATGATCCCATAACGATTAAGGTCCTGAGGTTCTACTTGATGCAACATATTGCTCACCAGGGGATTTTCAGAAACCTCCTTGATGGTTGCTGAAAAACCTATACCCCCTTTAGACGTACGAGAAGAAATTACTTTATCCAGACCTGAAAAAGCTCCTGCACATATGAATAAAATATTGCGAGTATCCACTTGAATGGATTCTTGCTGAGGATGCTTACGCCCTCCTTGCGGAGGAACGGCAACAGTTGTCCCCTCAATTAATTTTAATAAAGCTTGCTGAACACCTTCACCCGAAACATCTCTGGTAATGGATGGACTATCACTTTTTCGAGTAATTTTATCTATTTCATCGATGTATACAATGCCTCTTTCTGCCTCATCTACTTTATATTCACAGTTTTGCAATAATTTCTGAATGATACTCTCAACATCCTCACCCACATAACCCGCTTCGGTTAATGTTGTGGCATCCACAATAGCAAAAGGAACCTTAAGCATCTTCGCCAGAGATTGTGCTAACAAGGTCTTACCGCAACCCGTAGGACCAATCATCAAGATATTGCTTTTAACGACTTCCGCACCGTCTTTTTTCATGCTCAATCGCTTGTAATGATTATACACAGCTACGGCTAAAGACTTTTTAGCATCCATTTGGCCAATAACATATTCATCCAGCCAGGCTTTAATTTCTTTTGGTTTTGGCAAAGCCTCACTATCCAAACTAGATTTGGCTAAGTCTGTAGTTTTCTCCTTGACAAGGATATCTTGGCACAAATCAACACATTCGTTACAAATATATACACTTGGACCTGCGATCAGCTTTTTAACCTCATCCTGAGATTTACCACAAAACGAACAACGATGATGAACGGTAGAACTAGTCACTCACACCTCTTTTGATAAATTATTTCCATTACTTTACTAAAAAAACCACAAAAAAGCAACTATTAGACATCATCTCGATGATTAATAATCTTATCAATTAGTCCGTAGGACTTCGCCTGCTTAGCGGACATAAAGTTATCTCGGTTTGTATCCGTCATGATCTTTTCGATAGGGTGCCCGGAATGATGAGAAATAACTTTGTTGGTAATATCACGAATACGCATGGTTTCTTTGGCATGAATTTCAATGTCAGATGCCTGCCCTTGATACCCCCCTAAAACCTGATGAATCATCACGGTTGCATGCGGCAAAGCAAATCGCTTGTTAGAAGCCCCTGAACACAAAAGCAAAGCTGCTGCACTCGCTGCCTGCCCAATGCACAAAGTGACAACGTCTGGCTTGATAAATTGCATGGTATCATAAATCGCCATACCGGCTGAAACCACTCCTCCCGGAGAGTTGATATACAATGAAATTTCTTTGGACGGATCTTCTGACTCTAAAAACAATAGTTGAGCAACAATTAAGTTGGCCATATGCTCTTCAATAGGTCCCACTAAAAATATAATCCTTTCTTTTAGCAGTCTTGAATAAATATCATAAGCCCTCTCTCCTCGAGAAGAGCTCTCTATTACCATAGGCACCAATGTTTGACGAATATCATCCATATTATTTACTCCAATGAATCTAGTAGCTTCTCAAGCTTCTCAACCGTAAGTTTACTCTCCTTAAGTTTAGCTGCTTCAAAAACTTTGTCTATAATTTGAGCCTCCATGACAGCTGCCTGTGCATGTTGAACTCTCCCTTTATCCTCTTTATACCAATTGACAAACATATCCACGTCAAGATAACTGACAGCCAAGTCTCTCAAATACCCATCAAAGCGAGCTTGATCTAACACAATGTTATACTTGTTAACAATAGCCTTAAATATTAGAGAAATTTTAACATTGTCGCTGGATTTTGATTGTAATTTCTTTGCATCATAATCTTTAGCTTCAGGCAGCTTTTTCAACCTTGTCTCTTCACTTTCACACATGGATTTGGGCAAATCAAATTGGTGTGCTTTGTTTAAAGCCTCTTCTGCATAATGCTTTCTAAGCCTTTGTAACTGATACCTAAGCTCCTTCTCTTTAACCCCTCGTAATTCTTGGCAATAATCTTCTTCAGTCTCTGCTTGAGAACCCATTTTCTTAAAAAGATCTTGATTGATTTTAGGTGCTTTCGCCTCTTCAACGCCTGACAAACTAATCTCAAAGACAGCCTTTTTACCACGCATATCTTCTGCGTGATAATCCTCAGGAAAAGTGACTTTTGCTTTGACTTTATCTCCTTTCTTCTTGCCGACCAAAGGAGCTTCAAAATCATCCAACATTTGTTTATGACCCAACCTAAAAGAATGCCCCTTTGCTGAACCTCCTTCAAAAGATTCTCCGCCTACCTTACCATCAAAATCAATGGTTACCTGATCACCTTTCTTGGCAGCTCGATCAACTTTCTTCCAGTCAGGGTGTTTATCAATGGCTTCCTTATAAGCCTCTTTAACCTCTTTATCCGAAACCTCACTGACAGGGTTAATCAACTTTATGTCACTCAGATCCTTTAACTCTACTTTCGGCAAACACTCAAACTTAGCCGTGTAAGTCAAACCGGAACCCAAATCAACTGGCTTAATATCCATATCTGGCTGATCAGCCATGTCCAAATCGTGCTGCTTGAGTGCCTGCTCAAAAGATTTCTGAGTCAAATCTACTGTAATCTCCTGAAGGATCTCAGGGCGATAACTTTCAATAATAATACTTGCAGGAACTTTACCAGGGCGAAAACCATGGCGCCTTGTTTGAGTTAATTGATTAACCTTACTGTTAAATTGTTGATCCACAAAATCTGCCGCAATTTTTACATTAACGCTACATTCTAAGCCCTTTTGGTCAACATTAACCTTCATGGGCAAACTATCTTTTACATGGGTTGTCATATTTCACCTATCCATTAAATTCAATGCGAGAGGAGAGACTCGAACTCTCACCCGTTGCCAGACTGGATTCTAAGTCCAGCGCGTCTACCAATTCCGCCACTCTCGCAAATATAATAATCAGTAGAGGCTATCAATTCGAGATCCATTCGTCAATACTAAATGGCAATAATATTCCACTCAACAATCATTCAATCTGTATAAAATCAGACATTTATAGAAACCCCTTCGAATCAAAACCCTTTTAAAACAAAAAAATTAATAAAAATTAATAATTAAACCATCTATTTTATTAAAAACACTCCCCACCTCTAATCTCCGTTTCTTCAAAACAAAAAATTTGACAAACGTTTATCAATCCCCCATGAAGAAACATACACTCAGTTATTCAAATAACATTTTACCCCTGTAATAAACCTGCCTTATGCTGAACAAACCAAAGGCATTGATTAAATAACCAATCAACATGTCCTTGCATTAACACAAAGGTTCGTCCTCATCAAAATGATGTTACAGACACACTAACTGCCGCAAATAAATCAACTAACGCAACGGTTCTTTCAAACGTGAGAAAACGCACAGGTGCTGAAGAATCTACTTAATAACAGAGGGTTGTAGAAATGGTCACGAATGGTCAAACTATTGACAGTTATTAATACAAGCAGAATAGCTCCATAACCAACGAACTCTAACCTCTGTTTTTCTTGAAAAAATGGTATCTTTCATCATTCGTGCTTGCAATCTATGTTCTCACTATGTACTCTAAGGGTATGACTGAAGGGAGACAAACATGGGTGTACTATTTAAAATACAAGGCATGATCATTGCTAAAACCACAGAAAAACTTATCGTTTTAATGGGCTCAAAAGAAAACTGCATAACCAGTCGAAGTAACTTAAGCTCACATGATCTTTTACACTGCCAATGGACATCAGGCGTCCAATCCAAGCAGAAGTTTCATACCGGCGATGAAATCATTGCACGCGGGTATGTATTACATTACAATAGACAGCGCAAACTCAAACTTATCTCGCTCGAATACCATGACAGCTAAATTACTTAACTATATCAAAAAAGCAGCCTTCAATTGTTTAATAAAAACAGTAGCTTTATTATCTCATCTTCATCGCTATACTTGTAAAATAGACCACCTAACGCACTCAAGCATTGATGGAAAACTACCCAAAGAACTTATCATGATTGGTTGGCATGAACATATCCTCTCATGTGCAATTGCTGATCTAAAGCAGGTAGACCAAGCTTTAATCAGCTCCAGTAAAGATGGAGATGCTTTATGCACCTACTTAAAATACTTTGGCTATAAAACATTTATCAGGGGGTCTGCAAGACACCACAAATTAAGGTCTATCCGCAACCTCTTAGCATTAAAAAAATCTGCCAAAAACATAAGACTTGTTATTACCCCTGACGGCCCTCTTGGGCCTGCAAGAAAAATCCAGGCAGGTCTCGGAGCTCTAACCAAGGCACTCAATGTTCCGGTCATCCCAACGTGCTCTATAGTAAAAAAATCATGGCGATTACCCACATGGGACTCACATATTATCCCAAAACCCTTTACCTATATCCTCATTTACTATGGAGAACCCATCAACAATCTATCCGATGAAACCCTTCAAAAAGCACTGGAACAATGTAGCCAAGAAGCAATGGCCCTCTTCCAACAAAAACAAGCCTCTACGTCACTTGACTAAACTTAGCCCTCAACCACTCTAATCTATGCAGAACATATTGATAAGCATCTTTATTAACTGGCAAAGTAATACCAGGTTTAACACCCCTGCCTTCAACAAACTCTCGATCATATAGCTCTAAATACACCGTAGGCACCATAACCATAATCTTACTGTTAGGTAAAAGAATAGGCCCTGCATTTCCAAAGTGCAATATACCCGATGTAGGTTGCCCCAAACTAATCGTATTAGGAAACATCCCCATAGTTTTTACAAAAAGCTCACAAGCCGAACGACATAACGGACCCTGCAGAACAGCAATAGGCCCCTGAAAAGCTTTCGGAGCAACTGTCAACTTAGAGCGCATATGAACCGAATCCTCAATCACCCCCCAGGGTTGAACCAAGCTCGTCCGCATACTTTCTTGATAAAGTTGTTTAGCTTGGGAAATGTGCTCCTTTAAATAATTTGATACAGGCTTTTTGGATAACTTTAAATTCCATGCATTGTGAGTCAATAAATTAATCATAATTCCAAGCGCCCATGGAGATTGAACATGCACTTCCTTAACAATCGCACTTTTACCCTTACGCCCCGTCAACGCTTCCACCAATTTTTGAGAGGCTAAAGAATTGCCCCCAGGACTATCTCTTAAATCCATGATGACAATATTTGTCTGCGGCAACATCACCGCTAACTTAGCAAGAAGGCTTTTCCAAGCTTTTGATTTCGCATCTGGAAACAACTTAATCGTAACATATAAAACCTTCTGCCCCCTCCTGGAGTAAGACTTTATATTCCAGTGCTTAATATTAGATGTCTTCTTGTGCTGTATCAGGCGATATTTCTCAGCACGTTTTTTTGATGAAGCATAGGTCATTGCCTTTAAGTGTCCATCAGGAACGGTCAAAAAGACCTCATCAATAGTATCTTTTAAATGCTCTCTAGAATCCTCGCCTTTGATTGCTGAAAGCCTTGACAGTAAAGAATAATAATTTCCAGATGGCAAGTATTGTTTGCCCACATACGCCCTGTCTAGCACATGGATCAAAAAATTGATATCTTGCTCAACTTTTTTAGAGCTCAAGCGCTTGGGTACAGATTTTTTTAAAGACCAGTTGACAATGACCTGTGAAGAAGGGTGCCCATTTGCTGCAAAAGAAAAAGCAGGCAATGTCATGATCAACACGATGATAAGTCTTATGTACATCAATCAAGCCTATTCAAGAAATGGGCGAACGATGGGTTTCGAACCCACGACCGCCTGAACCACAATCAGGAGCTCTACCAACTGAGCTACGTTCGCCATGCTAAGATCACCTCAAGAGTTAAAGGTAATAAAACACTGCCATTCTAACGAAAACTTATTCCATTAGCAATCCTACAAACAAGAAAACAACACCCAAACCATCAATGTAATTATGACATAACTTGTTTTTCAACAAAATATCTATTTTTTGACTATAATTACTCAAGAAGAATAAGGATTTATATGGCAAAACCAGAAAACCAAATTAATTTCATCAAAACAGAAATAGCTAAAAACCTTGTCATTGAAGTAAATGGTAAAACTTATATTGAGAGTAAAGTTTTGGGGAAAGGATCTCATGGTAAAGTCATAGAAATGGTTCAATGCTCTTGGCAAGATGGAAGGGCAGAAAACATCAATTATGATGACAACATAGCCGTCAAAATTCAGACAATCACATTACCAGCCATTCCCCAAAAAACCAACCTATCCCAGCTAAGAACTCAAGCGTTCCCATCTCCTCCAAAACCCAAGGATCTCCTACCCCCATTAACACTCAAAAGCATCACATTCCCTCCAACATCAAAAGAAAACCCTCCCATTAACCCAAAAAGAAAACTTAAAATATTAACCATCAAAATAGATTCTCCAGAAGATGATATGGATGAAATAAATAAGCATCAATCAACACTCCAAGAAACCATTAAATCTGCTCAACAGGAAAATCAATTATTGCAAAAAACATCCGGAAAAAAAGGCCTTTATGGAGTTGCTTATGATGGATATAGCACACTTATTTCAATCATGCCTCATTTTCGAAGCAAACCCATGTTTACTCAGCAGTCCGCAAACTCTCCCAACATAAAACAAGAACGGCAACAACTAGCATGCAGTTTAAAATGGAAAATCATGGCAGAACTTGCCGATCAGCTAGTGAGTTTAAGCAACAAATTAAACGATGAAAGCTCCCTATACTCACACGGAGATATTAAACCGGATAACATTATATTCGATGATACAACCTACTCTGCTCACTTTGTTGATTATGGGTCTGCAAGTCGCGTCGGAACAACCAACCAACGACTAGGAACCCTCCACTACATGGCCCCAGAAACTTTAACCGAAGGAGAAACCCACAGTAAAAGCGATATTTTTCCTCTGGCGGCCGTTTATGCAAGTTTTTTAGGGATTGAAAACCCATCAGAAAAGCGAAAAGGTCTTAGGCTCGTCGAGCTTGCCGATGCAAGCAATAATAGCCTTGGCCTAAACATCAAGGGAGATTATCACCTAACCGAACTACCCAAATCCCTAGGGCATCGTGAACTTAGCAAAGAAGTTATGAGCAAAACCATTGAGTTATTTTTAAGTCGCATGGCATCCATTCAATCAGAAAATCGTCCTGACGCCATAGAAGTTTCTTTATTTTGCCGAAAAATGCAACATTTCTTTGATACAATAGAATTGTTGACGAATATAGAAGCATTGAAAGAGAAATACTTAATAACAGATTTAGAAGACATCAGTATCAATGATATATTAATCGCCCAAGGCATCTATAAAGAAGATGATCAATTAGGCTATAAAATTAACCAAGAAAGGTACCAAAAATTGCCTAAAGAATTAAAAATAGAACTGCTTAAAAGCTATGCATTCAAATATAAAACAGCACGATCCAACTTTTTAATTACCTTCTTACGACGTCAAATACCTGTTTTGCAAAAACTCAGTAAAATCAACATAGAAACATTAGATGAAACACTTGAAAAACAAGACCCTAACGAACTAACAAAACTACTCAACAACACAGAAATCATGAGCACTGTTTACAGGGACTATGTTGACAGCTACAAAAACAACCTCACCCGGGAAATATCAGCTGCAGGGGGCACCAAAAAATACCTTAAACATCGTTTAGAAGACAGTCAAATCATCTCACTTGAAGCCAGGCAGTTATCCTTAGGAAACCCGTCAGGAACTGAATTAAAATTTTCGAAAGATTATAATGACAACAGAAGAAGGCTCATTACAAAAGCCAAATTGATGGGCAGTCAGAAAGAAGAAGACCCAATAAAAGCAAAACCCTCTCTACCCCCAATCAGTCGCAGGACCTGAAGCCCCTCAAAACGAAGATAACCTATCACTCATACACGTAACAACGCGCCCGGCAGGACTCGAACCTGCAACCCTCGGCTTAGAAGGCCGATGCTCTATCCAGTTGAGCTACGGGCGCATTCGGGGTGGAGGGATTTGAACCCCCGACATCCTGCACCCAAAGCAGGCGCGCTACCAGGCTGCGCTACACCCCGTCGTAATGATGAAGAGTACACTAATCAAAAACAGGTCTCAAGAAATAAGTGGATTATTCATAAACAAAGATATATTCATAACAACACTCTGATTCAAAAACACAGATTGAACTTAAATAAGACTCAAGGTACAATATACTGAAATCCTTAAGGCTGAACATGCATTCATATACTCATTTACAATCATTAATCGAACAAACCTACGACCAAAAGAGCGACCTCTCAACAGAAACACTATCAGCTGTCGAGTCAACCTTGCAAAGCCTGAATTCAGGTAAACTGCGTGTGTGTGAAAAAGTCAATGACACCTGGGTAACCCATGACTGGATTAAAAAAGCAATACTTTTGTATTTTAAAAGCCAAAAGAACCAACTGCTAATCGACACCCAAACCCATTATTTTGATAAAATCCCCGCTAAGTTTTTAAGCTATGATGCGAAGAACTTTAGCCAAGAACAACTTCGAGCCGTGCCAGGCTCTTACGTAAGAAAAGGCGCTTATATCGGACCCAAAACAGTTCTCATGCCTTCTTTTGTTAACATTGGCGCCTATATAGATAGTGGGTGCATGATTGACACGTGGGCAACCGTAGGCTCATGCGCCCAAATTGGTAAGAATGTTCATATATCAGGGGGTGCAGGCATTGGGGGTGTTCTTGAACCCATTCAAGCCGCCCCCACGATTATTGAAGATGATTGTTTTATTGGTGCACGTTGTGAAGTAGTTGAAGGGGTTATCATCGAAGAAGGGTCAGTTTTAGCAACAGGCGTCACCCTAAGCCAAAGCACTAAAATCTATGATAGAGAGAAGGATAAAATTTATTATGGTCGGGTACCGCAAGGGTCCGTTGTCGTCCCAGGAAGCCTCCCCGACCATCAGTCTAAAGCCCATCTGTACGCAGCAATCATTGTCAAACGTGTCGACAAACAAACACGCCAAAAACTGAGCCTTAATGAAATCCTTCGCCCTTAGCTTATTCATTGCTTGCCTTCCCTCTTTAAGCCTTGCCATAGAAAGCAAAGATTTTATTACCCTTGAGTCAACCCGGCACCATCAAGAATTAACCATCACCTTAACAGCTAAAAAAGGTTATGAAATTCACCCTGAAGGAGTAGAAATTACCGGGATTAACCCAGGAAACATACTCCGTAAATATGCGTTATCTTCTCACCTTGTTCAACTTGATCTTGTCACCGACCACCTGCCTTCTAACGTCAACATTCATTATCAAGGTTGCTCTACCCAGCAAACCTGTTATGCCCCCTCCACCACAACTCTATCGTGGAAAAGTACGCCTTCATGGAAGGTTCTAGGCGCTAAGTTATTTGGTCTCGGCCTGATAACTGCCTTTAGCCCCTGTATTCTTCCCATGGTCCCTTTATTACTCTACTACTTATCGAGAAAAAAAACATCGAAGCACACCGCTATTTTTAGCTTCATCGTCGGAACTCTTACTGCTTATGGCATGATAGCCTTCGTCTTTAATCAGGCAAGTCAACACCTGACCCATCAATTACAAACCCCTTACGTGCTTGCCGCAGCCTCATTATTCATAATGTTATTAGGCATGCTTGCTTACCCCAACAATCAGGCATGGCAACAACGCTGGAGCTCTGTAACAGCTCCTGTTCTTAATCGAATCCAATCTCCCTTGTTAGGGGGCCTCTTAGCCACTCTCGTTCTCTCCCCCTGCGCCACACCAAGTTTAGCGACCAGCCTAATCCTAACTACTTCCGTGTCTAGCTATCAAGCAATCCCACTCATGATGTTATTTGCCCTAGGCCTCTTAACACCCATGACGGTGATAGGGTTCACTGGCATTCAACTTTCTAACAACACGTCAAGATGGAGTCTCCCTTTACAAATATTATTAAGCTTCTCTTTGCTCTTCATAGGGCTTGATCTTTTAATCAAAAGTCAACTCATTAACTTCACCGTTTCAATCCTGCTTGTCGGCGGTCTTGTAACTGCCCTTGTGGGTTACCATACCCAATACTCCAAACCCTTGATCTACACTTTGATGGGTTTAACAGCCATGGTCAGTCTAGCAACTTATCACCCCACACCAACACAACAAACCCTCATTACCACACCCCTTGAATACCAAAGAGCAGGCCCGACCCCAAAGCATCAAACCAGGGCTCTATTTTTTACTGCAAAATGGTGCTCTCTTTGCCAACAGCTTAAACATAAGGAATATTTTCAGAAACTTCGACACAACAATCATTTTCAATGGGTTGAGATTGACGTCAGCAAAACGTTACAAGCATGGCAACCATTTTTTATAAAAAACAATTTATTAGGCCCTCCAGCCATCCTCATTCTATCCGATAACGGGACCCTCATCAGATCATTCACAGGAATCCTTTCTGAACACGAAGCTCAACAACTTGAGAACTTAGCAACTCTTTCAACAACGAATAAAACTTGACGTTAAAGATTTTTTTTGGCATAACAAGGAAGTTCTACTAGGTAATTGCAATGGACTTTAAGCACATTAAAAAACTTATCCAAATGGTTGAGAGTAGCTCAATTGAAGAAATTGAGATCAAAGAGGGTGAAACAAGCATTCGTGTCAAACAAGGCTCAGAACCTATTTCAACACCTCCTCAAAAAAAAACCACAGTACACGTAGAAAGCCCAAAACCAACCCCGCATGAAACACAAGGACACATCATTAAGTCTCCTATGGTGGGCACGGCTTACCTAGCTCCTGAACCTGGATCAGAACCCTTCATTCATCAGTCTAAAGCAATCAAAGCTGGCGAAACCCTATGCCTTATCGAAGCGATGAAAATGTTCAATAAAATCAAGTCAGATAAATCAGGAATCCTTAAACGCATCTTCATTGAAAACGGACAACCCATTGAATTTGACCAACCTTTATTTGAAATTGAAGACGCTTAATGTTCAAAAAGATATTAATTGCTAACCGAGGAGAAATTGCATTACGCATTCAACGTGCCTGCAAAGCCCTCCATATAAAAACCGTTGCGATCTACTCCCCAACAGACAAAGATTTAATGCATGTTAAATTAGCAGATGAGGCCATCTGCATTGGCCCCAATAGCCCTCAAGAAAGTTACCTCAATATACCCGCCATTATTTCAGCTGCCGAAATTTCAGGGGTTGATGCCATTCACCCCGGGTATGGATTTTTAGCTGAAAATAGTGACTTTGCCAAACAAGTCTCCAACAGCGGCTTTGTTTTTATTGGCCCCAAAGATTCTCTTATCAGCCAAATGGGCGATAAAATAAGTGCCATTAAAACCATGAGAGAACTTAACGTTCCTTGTATTTCCGGAACGGGTTTATTAAGCTCACATCAAAAATCCAATGCGAGTTTCGCCCAAAAAATTGGTTACCCCGTCCTCATTAAAGCATCTGCAGGTGGTGGTGGTCGAGGCATGAATGTTGTCCATGTCCCCGAAGAACTTCATCCAACCATTAAGCTAACTAAAAGCCAAGCTAAGGCGACCTTTGGCAGCAGTGATGTCTACATGGAAAAGTACCTTGAAACTCCAAGGCATATTGAGATCCAAGTTATCGCAGACCACCATGGCAATGCAGTATATTTTCCAGAAAGGGATTGCTCAATGCAACGTCGTAACCAAAAAATTATAGAAGAAAGCCCAGGTGTCGATATTAGTGAAAAAGAACGCCAGTATATTGGTAAGATTTGCTTAAATGCCGTCATCAAAATGGGCTACACTAATGCAGGAACTTTTGAATTCTTATATGAAAACGGGCAGTTCTTTTTCATTGAAATGAACACTCGAATTCAAGTAGAGCACCCCATTACTGAAATGGTCTCCCAATTTGATCTAGTTAAAGAACAAATATGCATTGCAGCTAACCAACCTTTATCCATTCAACAAAAATCCATTGGCATATCAGGGCATGCCATTGAGTGTAGAATTAATGCCGAAAACCCGACAACATTTTTACCCTCCCCTGGGAAAATAACTCAGCTAGTTTTTCCTGGAGGGCCTGGAATTCGCGTCGACTCCCACCTGTATCCTCAGTACACCATACCCCATTACTTCGACCCTATGATAGCTAAAATCATAGCGCACGGCAAAACACGCCAAGAAGCCATTCAAAAGGCCATTATCGCTTTACAAGAAACCATCATTGAAGGTCCTCAAACCAACATACCCACCCATTTAGAGATTTTACAAAACCCAGACTTTATCGATGGTGAGTTTAATATCCACTCATTAGAGGCCATGCTCACTGAAAAACACATGGAACCAGCTTAATCAAAACACCACTTAAAACTACTGGCCTACTTTTGGCTTACTTAGTATCGTAGCCCTTCGTCTCCCACACAATAAAGACCTCTCTATATGACCTGTAAAGATTATCACCACGCTTGGTTTTAATGCAAGCAAACTTGGAGCCTTACTGTTGCAATTAATTGCGATTTTCCTCAAAATAAGCTATCCTCTGATTATATTAATAGATATAGACGTTTATGGAACCGTCACTTAAACCACTCAACATACTCTGCTGGTTATGCGTATGTCTTTTCTCTGCCTATGAAATGATGTCTCGAGTATCCCTCGGAGTCTTTCAAACTGCTATTATGAATGACTTACACATTCATTCCGCTCAATTTGCTTTATTGAGTAGCACAGCATATGCTTTAACAACAGGGCTCTTACAAATTCCGGTTGGAATCTTTTTTGGCCGATTTAGTTTTCGCAGCATATTATTGATCACCACGGCTATTGGTATTGTAGGCAATGTAGCCTTAATGATGGCTACTGACTTTCAAAGCATGCTAATTTTTCGTGTATTTTCTGCATCAGGGGCTGCTTTTGGGTATTTATCGTCTATCCTCAGTGTCCTTATCCTCTTTCCCCGTAAAAACCACGGAATTTTCATTGGATTAACAAACTTTATCACCTGTATATCCGCGTCGTTTATTGCAGGGCCACTGGCACAATTTTTTGCATACTGCCAGATAGCTTGGCACAACATCTTCCTTATTTTTGCCATAATGAATGCTGTGATTTTTTTATGCGCTCTGCATTTCCCAAACTTCAAAGCATCTCGAAAATCAGAAAAAAGTAATGGCAATACCTCTAATCACAATAATACAACCCTGATTCGGGATATTTTGATTGCTTCCACCTGCATAATGTTTTTGGTTGAGTATTTGAGCGAAAACCATGGACACCTGCTACTTATGAGCAAAAACATTAATGAAGTAACCGCTGCTTATATCCTATCCTTAATGTGGATGGGCTACGCTTTTTGTGGCCCTGTTGCAGGCTACCTAATAGATAAAAATTATGATTTTTACAAACTGCTTTTATTTTTCTCTTTGGGTTTTTTCATCTCATTATTAGCACTCATATACAACCAGGGGGCTGTTCAATATAACACTATTTGGGTAGCACTTTTTGGAATTTTTTCCGGAGGTCAAGGCATGGTTTACCCTATGGCTTCAAAGTTAGTACGATCTCAATATCGTGCAGTTCTTTTAGGAGCTATTGGTGCCTTCTATCACATTTCTGTAGCGTTATTCTCACCTCTATTAAGTTATTGGATTGATGGCTTCTCATTAACCCCATCTCTTTTTGATTATCAACACGCCCTTATTCCTCTACTTCCTGTCGCAGCAATACCATTCTTTATTGCTTTTTTCAATCAAAAAAAACAAATCAAGAGACTATTTATGCATGCTTTTTTTCGGTTGAAGTTAATTCAACCAAGTACTGAATCATCTTAACTATTTTTTTTATTTCAACTAAAGTGTTTATTAAGAAACCATATTTCTGAGGCAACTTGAATATTGAAAGTGGCAAACCCATGTATGTGTTGTACGCAATAGGCCTAACACTCATCACTCTCGCACTCCAAGGAATAGAAACCTCCATTGTCTACTGCGTATGGTGTGGCACATCCATTGTATTAACATGTGTCATCAGTCATCTTTACTTTTGTGAAAAACTCAACCCCCAAGCATACCTATCAATCATAATAATTATTCTCGGCGTTATTATTCTTAAATACTGATAATCTCACCTCTCCGAAAAATATTTCAAAAAAAAACCTTGACTAAAAAAGTTTATCCATCTAAATTATAATTATAAATTAACTTCTAAATAGAGCATCGAATGACAAAAAGATCTTCAATACTTATTGCAAAACCTAACGGCGAAGTTATCAATACTCAAAAAAAGACTGCCGTCACACTAGAAAATCTTAACAAACAACTCTTTACAGCCCAACAACAATATGTTAAATATATGATAGAAGCAACCTTCGACTTTTGGCTGTATATTATCATGTTTGCTGCAAGCACTGTGGTAGGCTATAGTTATGCATCTCTTGCCATGAGAGCACTCACTCCTTTCTTAAGTCAGTTGAATAATTTCCGACAACTAGCAGCTCTACTAACCGTCATAGGTGTCGGCATCACAGGAGCGTTAAACACTCTCTTATATTGGGACATCGAAACTCTAAAAAAACCTGCTTTTTAGAAAGAACTCATCCTATACCTGGCAGGGACTTTTTATCACTCTGATCTCTGGTTTCTTTGAAGCGTTTACCATGGTGATGTCTTACCCTAGTTCTCTTAGCTTTGCAACACGCATACTTTTTGGATCTTTCTACTTTGTGACCGCATGTGTCCTTTATTTTGGAGCCAACAAAGATTTAGATTTGATCGCAACTCTAAAAAATCTATTCAAACATTCCCTTGATGTTAAGGCATCACTCAAAGCTGCTTGGAAATTTATAACTCAACGCACCTTCTACCTCGTGATGATTAGTATTAATCTTTACGGAACATCTCTCATGAGTACAGCCTTAACCAGTGATCTAATGTTAGCTGCTCAGCAACTATCTGGCATTCTAGGCGCTACAAGCTTGCTCATTGTCAACAACACCCTGCAATTATTAAGGGGGCTCTATACTTTTGCTAATGCACAATTCTACTTAGCTAAAGCTGATTTTGTAGCCAATGATTACGAAAGTGATATTAAACCTTACTTGGCAACACCTTATGCTATGATGATTATCTCATTAACTGTGGCCAACGCCCTTGTCAATGGCTTCATTAATACACTTAATAGAGTCATCAGCCCTATGACCCTTTTCGATATTACCGTTAGCGCAATTTGGTCTTGCTCTGCCATGCTAAGTAACTTTTTTGAGCATAAGGTTGTATCTGAAGAAATAACGAACACTAAATTTAACAAGAAAAGAGTTGGTATAGCTTACTATCAACTTCCTTCTTTTTATCAACTCATACCCACATCACAAGAAAAATCAATATCGATTTCAATCATTTCTACCCTGTGGTATGGCGTTCTTTTCACACCTTCCTTGATTGGGTATACCGGCACAGGTATGATCAGCTTATTATGCCTAGAGACATTGAGAAAGAGCTACAAACCCTCGATATATTTAAGAAGAAAAGTTTCAGAAATGAAAGTGACTCAATTATCAGCAGGGAGGACCCTAGAAGAAATTGTCCCCAAGAAAACCCTTGATACCAATGAAAAAAAGGCACAAATTCTTTTGAATAATAAGAAAGTGAGAGCTAGTGCAACCTCATTGGGATCATCGCATGGCTAACCCATTCCGTGCAACCATTTCCAAGGTAACACAGAATTACTGACACATAAAAGTAGAACTCAATAAAAAAATTCCTGATGACACAACCAGAATATATTTCTCAAAATTATCATTGACAGCTAAAAGAAACGTACTGCATAATTAAAAGCTAACTTTAAAAAAACCGGAATTTAAAATGAATGAATCAGACAACCAAAACACGAATGTGGACGCCGCACCCATAGCTACAACAGCAATAAATCTACAAAAATTTCAGGCCTTACAAGACTGGGTCTCTACGCACCTAAAAAGATGCCTTCAACTAATTCGCTCCCTTCCAGCTCAACTACAAACCCAAACACAGGCCCTGGTCTATCTGGGGTTGTCATTTCCTGGGGGTCCTGCGATAGAACAACAGGCCGTTTTTGGTGATCCCCTGTCCATACCCCCACTCAACAGAGACTTTTGGCTGTATATCATCATGTTCGCTGCAAGCACCGTAGTCGGCTATAGTTTTGCTTCTCTGGCCATAAGATCCCTGGCACCATTCCTAAGTCAGTTATCCAGTTACCGTCAATTGGCAACCAAACTAGCTTTTCTCGGAGCCGTAATCACAGGAATGTTAAACACACTCTTGTATTGGGACTTCGAAACTCTAGAGGACCTGATTAGTAATAAGGACTTCTCTTATACCTGGCAAGGTCTTTTTATCAGCCTTCTTTCAGGTTTCTTTGAAGCATTTACCATGTTGATGTCTTACCCTAGGTCTCTTAGCCTTGAAACACGCCTACTCTTTGGATCTCTCTACTTTGTTACCGCAACGACGCTTTATCTTGTAGACAACAAAAACTTAGATTTAGAAACATTTCTAAGCAAGGAAAACCGTGATCAATATACACTGAACGCTGCTTGGAAATTTATAACTCAACGCACCTTCTACTTCGTCATGATTAGTATTAATCTCTACGGAACTTATCTCATGAGTACAGCCTTAACCAGCGACCTAATTTTAGCTACTCAGCAACTCTCTGGTATTCTAGGCGCTACAAGCTTACTCATTGTCAACAACACCTTGCATCTATTAAGAGGACTCTATACTTTTGCTAATTCACAATTCTACTTAGCTAAAGCGGATTTTGTTGCCAATGATTACGAAAGTGATGTTAAACCTTACTTAGCAACGCCTTATGCTATGGGAGTTCTCTCATTAACTGTGGCTAACGCCCTGATCAATGGCTTCATTAATACACTGAATAGCGCGATCAACCCGATGACCCTTTTCAATATTACCGTTAGCGCAATGATGTCTTGCTCTGCCATGCTAAATAACTTTTTTAAACACACATTGGTCCCTGATTCCTTTCAGTCATCGCAGCAAAATGGGGTAGAATATGATGAAGCCTACTACCAACTTCCTTCATTTTATCAGCTCATACCTAATACAACCACGAAATCAGCCGGTATTTCAGCCATCGCTGTACTGTGGTCTACAGTGATTGCCACCCCTTCTTTAATTGGCTGTGCTGGCATTGGCGTTATCAGTTTCATCGTTATAGACTCGCTCAGAAGAAGCGCTCAACAAAAGATTTCCTTGAGAAGAAAGGTCTCAGAAGAAATTACCCCATCCATGATTAAAACCGATAATTTGAAGGTTCTTCCAGGTGTTTATATCAAGAGAAACCTTAATAGCAATGAAAGAAAGGCCCAGGAAGAAATGAACAACGAACCAGTAGTTTTTCGTCAAGTTAATTAAATTTTGTTTTTGTAGCCCTGTGAATCTTTGCAGGGCTGCCATCCCCCCTCCCAACTTAAACTAAATTGGGTGAGTCAAAATAGCTTGATATTAAAATAGCCCTATCACTAACTGATAAACCAAAATAGCAGCCAGACCTGCAAGTAAATCATCCACAATAACACCCCAAGGGGTTGGCATGTTTTGATCTACCCACGATATTGGCCAGGGTTTGACGATATCAAATAAACGAAAGAGGATAAAACAACCCGCTATCTGTAATAACGATTGTGGTTGAACCCATAATAAAACCAATAACAACCCAACAACTTCATCACAAACAATTTCTTTTGGATCATGTTGCTGCATATGCAACATGGAAAAGGCTGTGGTCCAAACACTCAGAAAAATAAGCAGGGCTAATACTAACCACCCCCAAAGATCTACTTTTAATAAGAAATACCCCAAAGGCAAACCCAAAAGCGAACCCCACGTACCAGGGGCCCAAGGCAAATAACCCAAACCAAAACCAACACTCCAAGCATGACGCAAGGAAAAGCCTTGTCCTTTAAGCATCATGAAAGAGATTTTCCTAAAGACTTTGCCACAGATTCAACAACACCATTGACGAACTTATACCCATCTTGCGCACCATAACGCTTGGCGAGCTCCACAGCCTCATTAATGATGACTTTAGGAGGAATATCTATCCTCGCTTTAAGCTCATAGCAAGCAAGCCTTAAAATAGCTTGTTCAATAGGCGTTAAACCATTTTCATCCTGACCATGACTATGCGGCACATATAATTGATCCAGTTCTTCAACGTGTTCGCTGATGTATTCCATTCCATCAACAAAATAGTCCAAATCATAGGTTTCCTCTGAATATCTTGATTTTACTTCAGCGATCATAGCAGCAGCCACCTGATCCGAAACTCCCCACTCATAAAGAGTCTTCATTAAGAGTTCACGAGCCATCTTACGTTGTTTAATTGTCGACATTTTCTACCTCTTGATATTGTTCAATTAATGTCTTAAAGGCCTGCATATTATCAAACGACAAATACACTGACGCAAACCTAACATAAGCCACTGGGTCTAATAATTTAAGCTCATTCATAACAATTTGGCCCAATTGTTTTGAACGTATCTCCCGATCACCCAACGACCTCACAGCTGTAACAATGCGCGCCAATAACCCCTCAAACTCAGTAGCTGAGACAGGTCTTTTTTCCAGCGCCTTTAACAACCCACCCCTTAGCTTTTCTTCGGAAAAATCTGTCGGGTAACCTGATCTCTTGATCACTTTGGGCATGATCATGTCAATCCGCTCATAGGTCGTAAACCTACTTTCACAAACCAAGCACTCACGTCGGCGGCGAATCTCAGAGCCCGAAGAAACAATTCGTGAATCATTCACCTTTGTCTCTTCACAAGAACAAAAGGGACAAAACATTAACTCTCCATTAATCCAAAATGACTTAACTCAGTATAAATAGGAAAACGTTCACACAATAACCGTGATTTCTCCCGAATAGATTGAATTAAGGCCTCGTCATCATGATGCCTGATAACCTGTTTAACCCACTCCGCAATCTCTTTAAAATCATCTTCTTTTAAGCCTCGTGTCGTCATTGCCGGTGTGCCAATTCTCAAACCACTGGTTTGCATTGGTGGCCGTGGATCTTGTGGAATTGAATTGCGGTTCAAAGTAATACCTGCAGAATCTAAGGCATTTTGAATCGTCAGCCCATCAATATCAAAGGGCACTAAATTAATCAACAACATGTGGTTGCAAGTTCCTCCAGATAACACTGAAATACCCAAATCACTAAAGTGTGAAGCCATGGCTTGCGCATTGCTCATAACCTGCTGTTGATAGGACTTAAAATCAGGTTGTAAAGCCTCAGCAAAAGCCACTGCCTTTGCGGCAATCACATGCATTAAGGGCCCTCCTTGAGTGACAGGAAAAACCGAAAAGTCTAATTTTTTATACAAATCTGGCTGATTCGCTGACAATATCATGCCCCCTCGTGGCCCTCTTAAAGTTTTATGGGTTGTGGTCGTTACAACATGGGCATATGGCAATGGGCTTGGGTATAATTTTGCGGCAATTAACCCTGCAACATGCGCCATGTCTGCCAATAAATACGCCCCCACCTGATCAGCTATCTCACGAAACCTTTTCCAGTCAATCGTTCCAGTATACGCCGAAAAACCCGCAATGATTAATTTGGGTTGATGTTGTTTAGCTAAACTTTCTACTTGATCATAATCAATCACACCTTGGTCATTGACCCCATAAGAAAAGGCATGATAACTTCTGCCAGAAAAGTTAACGGATGAACCGTGGGTTAAATGACCACCATCATTCAATGCCATGCCTAAAATAACATCATTGGGTTTAAGTAAGGCATGCATAACGGCCGCATTCGCCTGTGACCCTGAATGCGGTTGAACATTCGCATAGTCTGCATTAAATAAAGCCTTAGCTCTTTCAATAGCTAGAGACTCTACCTGATCAACATATTCACACCCACCATAATAACGACGCCCTGGATAACCTTCTGCGTATTTGTTGGTTAAAACACTGCCTTGAGCCAAGATCACCTCTTTACTGGCATAGTTCTCGGAAGCAACAAGTTCAATATTATCGCATTGACGAACAAACTCTGATTGAATCATTGCCCATAATTTTTCATCCGCTAACAAAGGAGTCTTTTCTTTCATATCAAATTTCCTAGTAAAATATTTTCTTGAGTAATAACCAAAGGTTCTTTTTGAGATCTTTATCCAACGACAACTGATCTAATGGATAACTCTGCAGCCATAAAACCTGTGATTGATCAGACTGTACTAGGGTGTGTAAACCTGGCTCAAATTGATCAGCATACACGCCCAAAGACACCACCGCTTTAATAGGGTCTAATGTTGTTAGAGGCTCAAATTGACACGCCTTTAAGATATTCGCCACCAAACCTTGAAAAGACCCCGGACTATAACAAACCTCCACACGCCCAATGGATTGATGAGACATTGACTCAACAACCAACGAACGACGTTCTTTCCATACAATGTCTCCCTCAATATAGGTCATTACCTGACATTGTCCAGACTTTTCACATAAATTTGACAAATTAATCCTCTTACACATTTACCTTAAAACCTCAACATGGTATAACATTCAAGCGGTGCTTTAAAGTTTTGTATGAAATCAAATAAACTATTTTTATTAATCTCTCTTGGGGTTTGGTTACTCACCTCTAATATCCTTGCAGAAAAAACCGAGGTTAAAATCCTAGGAATACAAGATAAAAGTATATTATTCAATGCAAAATCAAGACTATCCATCAAATTAAAAGACTTACTCAAAACAAACTCCCATCAAATTAACACCTTGGGAATTGACGAAATTAAAAAAGCAGTGCAACCTTATGGATACTTTAATACCACAGTAACGGCCCAAAGAAAAGGTCACACCGTCACCTATACGGTTCATCTCAACGAGCCCTCCACAATAGCATCCATTTACATTGGCATTACTAAACCCAAAAACACACCTTTTAATCAAAACATCTTTCGTGCGGTGGTCAAGAAATATAAACACCACATTTTTACACAAGAAAACTATCAAAACCTCAAACATGATATTCAAAGCAAAATCATTCAACAGGGCTATTTATTTGCCAGCTTAAAAGACACCCACGCCACCGTTAACCCCAGCAATAAGTCTGTCGATATCAAAATTCAATGCACGCTGAATAAAAAAACTCTCTTTGGAACCATTCGTTATTTTGGACAAGGGTTCTCACCATCATTTCTCAATAGATTCGCTCCCATTAAAACAAAAGAAACTTATAACACCAAAACCATCAACACCTTTAGAAACAACCTTTTAAAATCAGGTTTATTCAAATCCATTCGTGTCACTCCAGACCTGGATAAAAACACTCATATCATCCCCATCCAAGTCGTCTATGATCCCATAGATTACTACAGTTATACCATTGGTTTAGGGCTTGATAGCAAACAAAGCTTGCAATTAAAAACTGAAGTCAACCTACCTAGGTTTAATACACGCGGTCACTCTGTCAACTTTCAAATAGAAAGCTCATGGACTGACATTAACAACAAAGGTTTTGAAATAAATACTAAAAACCAATACATCGTCCCTGGATACAACCCCTTAACAGATCAATTTATTTTTGAAATCAGCCAACATTCTAAATTCAATCAACGCCTAGATGACTCCAGGGAAACAGAAGCCAGCATCGAATTTAAAGATCAAAAAATGAACGTACAAAGGTCCATCTCACTCAATTATCTATACGGTGAAACCATTCCTAACAATCAACCCTCAACCTATTCCCACCAACTTTACCCTAAAATAACGATCAACTCTTTGATACCGTACCCATCCATTCGCAGTAAAGTTAAAATCATAGCTCAAATACTCGCCGCCAGTAAAAAAGTATCGTCTGATGAAAATCTATTGAGGTTTCTGATTCAATCTCTCATTAAAAAAGATTTTTCCAGTGGGCAAAGAATGTACATTAAGCTTGAACAAGGTGTTTTAAAAACTCCCCATATCAACCAAATACCTACCAGCATGAAATTTGCGACCGGAGGAGCTAATAGCTTGAGAGGTTTTGCTTACAATAGCATCGGCTACGGAAAATATTACCGGCTACTTAGCTTCGAGATACAAACCCCCATCAAACCTTCTTGGTATTTGACTGGCTTTTATGATGCCGGGTTTGCCAGCATGAATAAGAATGCAACATTACATCAGTCTTCAGGGGTAGGCATAACTTGGGACACTTCAATTGGTAATATTGGCATTACGGCCGCAACACCTCTTAAACAAGCTAAAAAAAATTGGATGATACAACTTTCTATCCAGACTTCCATTTAATCGCCAAAATGATTATGATAGCACTATGAAAATGCCTTCCTTGACGTTTATTTCTCCATTAACATGGTTATTAACATTAATGACCATGGTTTTAATATTGATATTCAGTCAAACTGGCCTTCAAATTATTACCACCCTATTCAACCATTCCCAAAATCAATGGGAGTTTAGCTCACCAACAGGATCCCTATGGCAAAAAAACATCGCCCTTAAAACCCTACGATATCATAGTGATACCTACGACCTTACCGCAGAAAATATTAATATTCAAACATCGTCCTTACTCTCTTCAGCTATTCATTCTCTAGAGGTCAAACAAGTGTCCATTAATATTAAAAAATGGCCTGAACCTCAGCTCCAATCTTCTTGGGGAGGCGATATCAATAAAACCTTCATTAACGCCTTAAAAGTTACGTACAACCATGAAGAACTGATCAAAATAAAAAACCTAAACACCATCAAAGATCAGGGCAAGCAATACCTGAGTTACGATTCAGACTCCGGCCCATTGAAGGTAGCAATTCTTGGGCCCAACGTTTCTCCAACAGACACCCATGAGCACCATACTATCCTTTTAAGTCCTGATAAAATATCTCTGTGGCAAAAAGGTGATTCACACCCCTTTCTAGTGTATGACCGAGTCAACCACTCTTGGAAAGGCCACCTTAACCTTAAGAGCCTATCCCTCCCTGGGATGACGAACACCGCGTTACAAACATTAACATTCAATGCTGAAGGGAACCATGACAAAGGCCAAGTTAAGATCAACCTTCAGCTAATGCATTTTAATAAGCCGGTTATTATCTCAACTGAACTCCATATGATTAACCAAACCACCAGCATTAATATTTTTGGCAATATCAACAACTACCAACTAAAAAGCAACGGACTCATCACCCCGACCATTGATGTCAACACTCAGATTGACAACCCTGAAACCGACACCCATATTGCACTCAAAACCATCGGATCTAGGCAAAAGCTAACCGTATCTGGATCCATTGACCATATGAGTATCCCCACAACCCCCCTCCAGTTAGATCAACTTTCAATCAACGCCGATGTGGACATCGCTAACAGAAAACTTGACCTTTCTGCACATGGAATAGCCCTGTTACCACAAACAGAAAAACCAATAAATATCAATAAAATAAAACTTGAGAGCTCGAATAATCATCACAGCCTTACGTCTGAAATCACCTTCGAAAATAACACGCTTAATTTTGAATCCATCATCGACAAACAAGGGCAACAATGGATAGGGTCTATCCAAAATATGTCTTTATTCCTAAACAACCAAGATCAAGCATGGAACCTTCTCAATGGCGGTAAATTTACTATCAAAATGAATCAACCACCTGTTTTTAAAGAGCTTTGTCTAAAACAAGATAATTTAAATCATTTTTGCATTAAAGGCGGATTATCCCCTGATACTCCCTGGGAATTGCGTGCCTCAATACAACAGAATCTTAAAAACATTCCCATCCCTTTATCTGATCTTGGTTCTACCTATATCAGCCCTATCTCCACCCATATTCGTGGAATATTTCAACTCCAAGGAGATATCAACGGCATCAATTCATTTAAAGGTGACGTAACCACCCAGGACATTCAAGCCAACCTGTATAACTTGGTCCCCAATCTATTCATGCCTTTAAACCTTCATCTAAAATCAGGTCACATCAACATCGAATCCAGCCATAAACAACTCAAGTTATCTGGAAACTTTCAAGCGAAAGAAGGTGATATTGAAATTTCAGGAAGCAAAAACCTGGAGACTAAAACATTATCTATTGTGTTACACAGCAAGAATATTTTACTCAAAGATAACAATAAAAATGAAATCATCATTAGCCCAGATATTGAGCTCAATTACCAGGATAATAAACTGAACCTTATCAAAGGAAAAATACATGTCATAGAAGGGGCAATTAACTTACAAAGATTCAACCAAGTTCTTGAAATATCCCCAGATGTAACTATTCTTGGAGATAAACAGTCCAAACAAATAACAAAAAAAGATTTATCCATCTCTTTTTCACCTCTCGTACACATACAATACTTAGGTTTCAATGGCAACGTATCTGGCCACCTTAATATCAAAGATGAACATGATACTAACATCACGGGCTCTCTGGTTAGTACTAACGCAACCTTCCAAGCTTTTCAACGCAAAACAGCGATTAAACAAGCCAGTATAAATTTCTATGGAGAGTCTTGGTTACAAGGACACTTGCTTGTCAACCTTGAAAAAACATCACCCCACTCTCAAAACCTTAACTCACAACACCAACTCATCCGAAGCAGCCTACAGCTATATGGGCCTCTTGATAACCTAAAATTACAGCTTGAATCATCACCCGTTCATTTAAGCGATTATGAAATTATATCATTAATATTTTCAACACCTGCAGCAAAAACGCCGTTAACAGATGCACAAATCATCAACACCCTTTCTGCAGGTAAACATAGTAATATTAAACCCTTAATAGCTTTAATTGAAACACTCCACTCTCTTGAATCCAGGTTTTTTATTGATCAAGTTTTCTTATCCAACCCTTCATTGGCACAAGGGGATGTCACCGACCCAACAACCTATATAACCCTCAGCAAACAACTCGGAAAATTGACCATACAATACCAATTTAATCTTGTGGATGAAAACCAGAAACGGATGAATTTTTCATTCCAACTTTCACCCAAAACCTATATACAAACCTACTTTGATCAAGACAAAAGTGGCATTGCCCTTTTTTACAAGTTCTCAACTAATTAGTATTCGCCATCGAAATAGCCTCTTCGATTTCCTTCAATGCTGCCTCTTTACCTTTCAGCTGACCAATTTTCACCCATTTACCCTGATCTAAATCTTTATAGTGCTCAAAAAAGTGATGTATTTTCTCAAGGGTTGATTCAGGAATATCCTGGATATCTTCAACATGATCATAATCAGAGCAGACCTTTGAAACAGGCACCGCAATGACCTTTGCATCCAGCCCAGACTCATCTTCCATACCCATAACACCTACTGGCCGACACTCTATCAATGAACCTGCCAACAAGGTATAAGGAGCTAAAACCAAAACATCTAAAGGGTCTCCGTCATCACACAGGGTGTGCGGAACAAAACCGTAATGACAGGGATAATGCATCGGCGTTTTTAAAATACGATCAACAACCATCACCTCAGTATCTTTATCGTATTCATACTTAACTGGACCAGAATTACCACTAATCTCAATCATAACACTAATAGAATGCGGCGGATTTTTACCCACTGGAAGTTTGTTGTATCCCATATATAATCTCATTTGTAAGTGAAATGATCTTAACAAATATTATTCAAATATGCTATGGTAAGCTAAATAGAAATGGGAAACCTTATGCCTTCATTTGATATTGTGAGTGAAATTGATAATCATGAACTGACCAATGCCCTCGATATTGCACAAAGAAAAATTGATAACCGCTTTGATTTTAAAGGAACACCTGCAAAAATAGCTCAAGAAAAAGACAGCATTGTTTTATATGCAGAGAATGACTTTCAACTCCAACAAATTCAAGCTATATTAAACGAGAGTTTTAGCAAACGTAACCTTGATATTCGATCCCTGAAATCTGAAGGTCCGATTCACGATCATGCCCACATCAAAGAGGCCTTTACCACCATTCAAGGACTTAACCAAGATGCCGCTAAAAAACTCACCAAGCATATCAAGTCTACTAAAATCAAAGTACAAGCCACTATACAAGGAGAAAAACTGCGAGTTACTGGCAAAAAACGTGACGACTTACAATCCATCATCAATGAACTAAAAGAGCTTAGTTTTGAACAGCCCCTACAATTCAATAACTTCCGCGACTGATCGCGAATGGATGCTGCAAGCTTTACAGGAAGCCCAGCTAGCTTATGCCGCGGATGAAGTCCCCATTGGTTGCGTGATAACTGAAAACGAACAACTTATCAGCCACTCTCATAATCAGACCCTTGCCTTAACAGACCCTTGTGCACACGCAGAAATTCTTGCTTTAACCTTAGCAGCTAAAAAATTAGGTAATCATCGTTTAATTCATTGCGAAGTGTTTGTGACTCTAGAACCCTGCATCATGTGTATAGGTGCAATGATACAAGCCCGGATTAAACGCCTTGTTTTTGCAGCAGATGATCCGAAGAAAGGCATCCTATCCCAACAAGACCTAAGAGAAATATTTCCTCAACTTAATCACTATTTCAGAGTGGAAAGTGGTTTATTACAAGACCCATCACAGCACCTTCTCAAAAACTTTTTCCAAGGCAAGAGAACCTCATGACGACGATAAAAAAGCACATCTCAAATTATGGATCATTTAGAATTGTTACCGGCCCAAAAGCTGAAATTCGATGCTTATGTTTTCATGGGCTGGGAGGCAACCCCAATCACTTTTTTAGATTGTATGAAGAACTTCCAAATAATGTTCAACTGATCATGGTAGGCTTGGATCAACTATCAGGAAAAACACCCCATGCCATGGATATTATCAAACAATTAAGACAACATATACGTGGAGATATTCATTGTATTATTGGGCATAGTGCAGGATCTCGCTTTGCCCTTGCTGCTCAAGAAACTTTTCCCAACATACCTATCATAACAATTAACCCCGGACTGTTATCAAAGATCAAGCAACTCAAGGTTTTTCTATGCTTAAGACAACTCCCATTCATTGGCATGAAATTAAAAAAGTTCATCGATAACAAATTTTTCAACAATGCCTATCAAGACAGAAGAAATAGCCCATTCAAACAAAACGAAGTCAAGCGCTTAGCCGAAACCCCCTATGATCAATCACGTCATTGGATTATATGGGCACAACAGCTACCACTCCATCCCCCCAGGCATCAATACCTTCAAATAACAGGAGAAAACGACAAAATTGTGCCCATGGAAAAACAAAGTAAAATGATTCAAGCATGGAAAGGTGAGTGGATTATAAAAGCCAATAGCAGTCACATGTTACTGATTGAGGAACCCGAATGGCTCGCAACTCAAATTAATAAAACTCTAACCTTGTGGAGTAAACAATGAGTTTAAAGTATCTCGAGATGTTTCTTGAATTTTTTCTGCCAACTGTGTAATTAGATTCACGAGACTTTCAATCAAAGCATCTATTAACTGTATCAAAGGTGTATCCTCCCCAAAAGGTGGGCGGATATCATTCCAAATTCCAACAAACTCGTCTCTTTGTTCCTCGAGTTCCTTACAATCACCCTTAAACCCGCCTTTCGATAAACTTATCATTTGTTTTTTTATGTCTTCATAGCGTGTTGTCTGAGCTCCATCAGGGTCATTTGATTTGATTTCTTTTATCTTCAGTTCAATATGCGCATCTATTTTTCTAGACAACTCTCTACAATGGGTTTGTAATCCTTGAATCTTATGTTGATTATTATACTGATCGAGTGACCCAGCAATCACGAATTTTTTAAAATTATCCCTGACTACCCTGTCTTGCCCCCCATTAAAGAAAGAAAATACATCGCTGACAAATATCGAAGGATCTTTACCAAAGTTATTATTTTTAGTCCTTTGCTCAAGTGTTAATTCATCCACCTGGCTTTCCCAATGATTTCCTGTGTTTTGAATCTTAATTTCAGCTCCAAGAAACCTATCCTTGACACCATACAATTCTGTTATACCAGCTACAGTTAAAGAACGAGCCGAAATACTATGCCTAATTTTAAAGTGACAAAGGGCAATGGAAAGTTGGTCTTGACTCCATAAAGTACGTTCTCGGCATATAGGATCATTATTCATACGTTGAAATTGTTCTTGATAATACTTAGGTGACTGGCCTAACTCAGAGGCAGTCTGTTCATTTTTTCTATTATCGGCATCGAATACTGGCTTTAAATTTATAAGATTTTGACGTATTATTGCATTCAGAGGTAAACTCATCGCTCTTTGAATATCATCATAACTTAATTGGTCCATCAAGCCTTTGAAGGTTTCAACTGTTAACTGACATTCTTCATTATTTAGCTTATAAAATTCATTCAATTCTTGAATGACCAAGCCTCGACTCTCTTGAGTTAATTCATCCCAATGAAGGTATATCGAATGACCAACTGCATGAGTTCCACAGTGAAGGTTTTTTCCACTAGTTCTAAGGTTTGGCATACGTCTCTCCATTATTTTTATAAATTATCTGTACCTGTATACTATAACTATTTAATTACGATGTCAATGGGCGCCCCAATAGGCGACTCAAAGTTACTTAAACAACTTAGAATTTAATCTATTCTGCTCTAAATTTAAGAGAACACATGGCCAACATGTTTAAGCCCATCGCTGATAAGGTTGACAACAACGGTTAAAAAACTCTCCAGAATCTTGAATAATCGGTCAAATAAATCTGAGAATGAAGGGTCTGTTGAGTTTCGTCGTTCGTTAAAGAAGAAACCCTGATTACTTTTTCTGGAATGACTAGGTCCGGAAGATCTACTCATTCCTGGAAGCGCATCTAAGTCATCAATCTGCTCTTTATTATCACTAATGAACTGTTTAAATGCCTTAATATCTTCACTTGCGTCACCCAGATTATTTGCAGCAAGCGAAGTATACAATTTATTTCTAAAACCTTTTATTGTATCCAATAACCTCCCAACTTTGTCGAACTTTTCACGACTACTCTGAAAAACTTGTGCCGCCTTACTTTCTATTAAATCAATCACCTGATTTATTTGAGTGAGCATAGGACGAAGTTCCGGACAACATGCTTGATAATTATCCATGCCCATATTGACCATTGCTTGAAAAGTACACCTGACTTTCTCATCATCCAAATTCTTTTCAAAAAAACCATCATCATTTGTTGTCAATTCCGAAAAATCTAAATCATCTTCTGTAACTGCAAGCTCAAAGTGAACTTCTGTAGGGTTTTGAATAACGGCAACTGGACCATCCGCATCCAAGCTCAATTGGGTTACCTCTCTAGTAGTTGATGTAATCTGATGATTAATTATTAAATCTGTCATCAACCAAGATAAACACCCTGCACCCCAATACCCTAAGTCATCTTTTTTAAATTCCTTTACAAAATCAGGGAAATTGGTTGGCTGATTCGGAGCATTCTTAACATTACTCGTCCAATAAAAATGATACTCCTGTTCATTATTCATGATATGTTCATTCAATGCCAATGACATGATGATTTGAATATCATGACTAGAAAAATGGGATAATGATGACTTCAAATTACCTTGAGTCAAGACATTTGGTTGTAAATTATAATATATATTTAATATGTCAATCATTTTATCTTGTGTTGTTGGCAATAATGAGTCCCATTTTGAATAAATAAATAACCCTATCGCGTGGGTACCACAATTATGTTGTCTTTTTGATATCTCTACTGTTCTCATTTATATGGCCTCTTAGTTATATTTATAAGATACTTAACAACACTTTAAACTAAAAAAGCTAGAATGTCAATAAATCAATGAAAACAACATTAATATTCTAAAAACTCCAACATCAATACATCAAAGGAATACTTTCATTCTCCTAGGGCCTTCAACTATATCGATACTCAGTCATCAATGATTTCAACCGCCCCATCGAATCATTATTTTTTTTCCTACTGATAAAACATCGCCAATTTTAGGAATTTGATCCGATTCTAAAGAAATTTTCTCTTGATTTAATTTCACAGCCCCTTGTTTTATAAGCCGTAAAGCTTCACTAGAACTTTTAGCCAGACCGGCTTGTTTTATTCTTTGCGGCCAAGGTAACCTTAATAGTTCTTCCGTGAGTATGATTTCAGGAAGCACATCAGGCACTGCTTTTCGAGTAAATTTAGTCTCAAAGAATTCTTGAGCTTCTTGACCTTTTTCAACCCCATGAAATAGCTCCACCATCTCCTTAGCAAGCATTATCTTAATATTCCTTGGGTTCTCTCCCTGTTTAACCAAAGATTTTAATTGCCGTATTTCACCCAGTGATTTAGAACTTAATAGATCATAATAATTCCACATGATAGCGTCAGGAATTGACATAATCTTACCAAACATATCATTTGGATTTTCATCAATACCGATAGCATTATGATAGGATTTGGACATTTTTTTAACCCCATCTAGCCCTTCAAGCAACGGCATCATCATGACGACTTGCGGTTTTTGTTTGTAGTATTTCTGATATTCCCGACCCATCAGTAAATTAAATTTTTGATCCTGCCCTCCTAATTCAACATCTGCTTTCAAAGCAACCGAATCATAACCCTGGAGGATAGGGTATAAAAACTCATGTAAACTAATAGGTTTTTGTTGATTATATCGCTTCTCAAAATCATCTCGTTCTAACATGCGAGCCACAGTGTATTGACTCGTTAGTTCAATCACCTCTTTTAAGCCCATTGAACTTAACCACTTAGAATTAAACGCTACTTTGGTTTTTTTAGGGTCAAGGATTTTATAGATTTGCTGCTCGTAAGTCTTAGCATTGCGCCTAACATCTTCTAGAGTCAACGTGGGCCGAGTAGCATTGCGCCCACTCGGATCTCCAATCATCGCGGTGAAATCACCGATTAAAAACACAACATGATGACCATACTGTTGAAATTGCCTTAGCTTATGAAGTAAAACAGTATGCCCAAAATGTATATCGGGGGATGTCGGATCAAAACCTGCCTTAATCGTTAATTTTTGACCCGACGCTATTTGGCTTTCGAGCAAATCTTCTCCAATGCACTCAACAACCCCCCGTTTTAATTCCTCAAGCTCTTGGGTCACGCCGCTGTCTCTGGTTGACTTTCTTTAGAAGCTTCTTCCTTAGCAGCATTTTTATCAATTTCTAGAAGATTAAATAGCCCTTCGACAAACTGCTGGTAGTAAGGTGCTAATAATGCAAAATCAGCATCAAATTTTTCTTCAGGACTTTGTCCTGATGAATCTGATTCTGCCTCTATATCAAGGTGTCTAATTTTTGACAAGGTCAACTGATCATCTAAAACAAAACCCAAATGCCCACTCCAATTTAACCCTAATTTAGTCACCTGTTTTCCTGCAGCCAAATGAACTGCCACCTCATCACTTTCTAGCTCCTGACAGCTAATGCGTATACTGTTTCTGCGATCTTGTGAGTTCACTAAGTTACAGTCTTGATCGAGTGTATAACCTGTTTTAATGCTTTTCTCTCTTAACCAAGCTGTCATGATTCCGGTCATGCCATCTTTTCTTATACGGTTGGTTGGGAAAGAACCTAAACACTCATGCAACAACCCAATAGCTTGCTCAGCAAAATCATGATTAGAGGTATCTGCAACCACCCAACCTGAATTAAGATTAATCAGTAAACAAACCTCTTTACGCCGACAAAATGCTTTGGGCATGAGTTCAAATTTAATTTGTTCGCGTATTCTGACTTTCTCTCTGGCTGAAAGGTCTCGATCTTGTTCACGCTTAACTTCAGCAACGTGCTCATCAACAGCCTGTTTGATAACACTAGCCGGTAACATTCTTTGTAACATTGCAGCTTTCAACATGACAAAATGACCATATTTATGGTACAAAGATTCCGATGTCAAACCGAACGGACTCACCCACCCCATGGAAGTATCTCTAGCTCCTGTTGGGGTTTGTAATATAAGCGACTCTAAAGCACTTTGCCAATCTTCTGGCGCCTTAAAACCCTCAAATGTAAAGCATTGCATTTGTTTAAACCACATGATTAATTTACTCCTTTGAAAAAATGTTCACGGGTATCCATCACAAGACACTGATGAGCCCCTCCTATTAAACCTTCACGATCATACAATTTCGTTTGAACCAACCCAACTCCATCCTGAGTATTATGAGTGATTGATTCCACACCTATCCATTCACCTCGAGGCATTCGATAAAATTCAACCCCTAAATCAGCATTGATATAAATATGCGAATCAAGGGGAAATACACTAGAAATAGCATTCCCAAAATCTGCAGCAACAATGGCACTGATGCCTGGGTGCATTGACTCACCTTCTATCAAATTTAATTTGGGTCGTATCCACAGACTTCCAGGGCCGTCTTCGTCAAAGGGCATCCCCTCTACTCTATTGATTTCGACCGCATCCTTAGCAAAATTTCTAATTTCATTCATGGAGGGGTTTGTTAATTTAAAAACATTCACTGGGTCAGGAAAATCAAGTTTATCACTTGAGTCATGACAAGCTAAACCTATCGATGCATTCTCACGAATCTTTAAAACTGATGCCTTGGCAACTAAAGAGCCTTTTCGTAAAAGCTTAGCCTCAAGTACTTGTAGGTTTTTACTGTTCCTGAGAACCTCAACAGACACTTCCAAATGATTTCTGATAACGGGTTTAAATAAATCAACCGTCACTCTGGCTAACCGCATCGGTTTGCTCGTAGGGTATGACGTACAAAAGTGACTGATAAAACCAGCCACAGCTCCCCCATGTAACACATCAGGGTACCATCCCGCACAGCCTGAAGCTGATGCTTCATAACCGGATTTTACTCGCCTAAATACGGATTCCATAGTTAATTCTTTTAGCATTGAAAATAGGGTGCAAGCTGGCGATAGGAGTCGAACCTACGACCGGCTGATTACAAATCAGCTGCTCTACCAACTGAGCTACGCCAGCATTCATTGGGTAATATTGCAAGATTCTTCAGTCCCTGTCAAGGTATTTAATCCTTTGAGAAAGTAAATTCACTGGCGCCTTTGACACAGTCATCAAGCAGGGTCTGATGATAAGTCCTTCGTGCGAATATAGACTGATCTTTGAGAAGCCCAAAAACATTTTCCTCAATCCTCCGAATGAATAAAGGCACAATAAATACAGCACAACATACGTCATGAATTAACTGGGTCCAGCTATTTTCGCTTTTTATACACTCATTGAGAAGGTATTGATCTATTTTGCTCTTGAATCTATTAAGTTCATCAACCCTACATTTTTCATCTTGATTTTTAAATATCTCCCTCATACTGATTTTGGCATCACTAAAAGCAGCTTCAAAAACACCTGCAGCATCTTGTTGCTGTTGTGATTTAAGAAATTGACTCTGGATCTTTAATTGCATAAACCTATTAACCATTAAACTTCTATTTTGATAATTATACCCCCCCCCAAACCTTATTCCAAACACGCACATATCTTTTAAAAAACCAACAAAATCATCGAAATTTTCCAGCACAATATCATTAACCGATTGCCTTATGATAGGGCGGGGGCTATAAGGTTTAACAGTATAATATATAAAGTGCTCAGCCTCTTTATTAACATCACTGATCTCATTACTATCATTATTATAAAAAAAGCGTGGCAGTGGTTTAATTTGTTTTTGCAACTTATCAATCAACCCAAAGTATCTTTCTGGTCTGGCTTTTAGCTCATCATTTAAATCAACCCTTGACCTAATATTTCCACCAAATTCCTTAGAGTATGTTTGTAAAAGTAATGAGCTAATAAAATAATCTTCACTTTGATGAGTCAAATCCTCTTTCAGAATCAATGTTTGAACACCCAGAATTTTTTTACAAAAACCTTCATACAAGGCAACCTCTTTCTCCGTACCTGTCTGTTTCAGATTGTCCGGAAGAAAAGACAGATATAGCATAAAAAACATACGATTATCAAAACTATAACCAATACCGCCTTCATCGCCCGTCTCGCCCCTCGTCAGCACTTTGCATAAGCTATCTAGATCACTCGCACCGTCAGTATCTAGTGTCTTCTCTTGACACTTATCCATGAGCAATTTAAATTGCTGTTCTAAATTATAAGTATTATCAAACTGAACTAAACACTGCTTTAAGATCTCAATTCTATTCGCCTGTAAAACTCCCCTGGCAGTCTGCCTTAAATTATCATCGTAAAAATTCATCAAGCGAGTTAACTCCGGCTCGTCTGCTGAATACCTTTCAGAATGAAACATAGGTTGATGATGAGCCAACGCACTGTCCTCATAACAAAATTTTGTAGATTCTACATTGGATAAAAAAGGGCTTTTATCGATTGTTGATAAAACACGTTTTAGATTAGCCTTATTGGCTACAAAATGATCTTCAATAGAGTCTTTCAGCCGCTTGAGAGCATCCTTGACTTTAGCCAATTCAGTCGCAGTCAATGACCTAACTTGACGTGATGGGCCCCATGACTCAACTAACGATACTAGGTCATCTTTTTGTTCCTTGGATTTATCATCAACATCTAAATGTTTTATATCGTTGATCGCATCCTTCAAGGTTTTATCTTGCTCCAACGTTATATGGTAAACTCTTAAAATCCACCCTAACAATGTAATTTTATCATCTCGACAAAATTTTTGTTGTACAATAACGCTTTGATATAAATTATTAACGTCCTCTTGAGTTAAAAAAGACAATTCAGGACAATCCAACAACCTAAAAAACACTTGATCTTTAAGGTATTTCTTGGTTTTTTCGCAATAAGCTTGTTCTTTATCACCACAACCAGGGGTTAATGTCAGTTGCGTCATAAAATAACTACCCAACGCATTAAACAAACAATTAAAACTATTTTTTGGTATTTTTATTTCTGTTAATGACATATTTTCCCCTCAAAATAACATATTGCGCATTATAAAATCATTAATAGGCTTTAGCAAATAATACTTCAGCTTTAGCCTCCCTTCCAGATAAGAAACAACGACGCTCTTGAGAAAGGTCCTCACTCAAAATACAACGCACAGAAACACCAAATTCTTTAGCCAGTGCCGCTTCTTTATCAGAATCATTGCACCAATAAGCTCGAGCAAATCCTGACTTTTTTTCTGAAAAAAACGACTTAAACTCATCCAAGCTATTAATAAAAACTGTATTTTTCTTCAGCGACCCTTCTGATTCAGAGTACATTGTTTCCTGCATATCTGTTAAAGTCCCCACAACAAAGGTAGACAAATCACTTTGATCCATGACCTGTCTTGCTTTAACCTCTTGGTTTCTTTGAAAAACACTTACCCTCTTCTGATCAACTTCACGCGCACCTATTTCTATCCGCAAAGGAACCCCTTTTTTAATCCAGTGCCAACTTTTTTCACCTCCCTTCATAGGGCGATCATCCAAAGACACCCGTATCTTTTCTCCCTGCCACTCTAATGAAGCCAGTTGAGATTTAATCTGATGACAATAATCTAAGATTTCATCCTTTTTCTCTAATTGATGAAGAATCGGTAACAAAACTATTTGTAAGGGAGCTATGGCTGGAGGCAAGGTCAAACCATTATCATCGCCATGAGCCATAATTAAAGCACCTACCAGACGAGTAGACATTCCCCAAGATGTTGTCCAGGCAGTTTGCTGTTGCCCATGCTCATCCAAAAAGCTAATATCAGCAGATTTAGCAAAATGTTGACCTAAAAAATGTGAAGTACCACATTGCAAAGCTTTACCATCTTGCATAAGAGCCTCAATGGTGTACGTTGCTTCTGCCCCAGCAAACCTTTCGATTTCAGTCTTCTCTCCCCTTACAACAGGAATGGCCAAAACCGAAGTAACAAACTGATGGTATACATCCAGCATCATGAGTGTATGTGCTTTGGCCTCTTGACTCGTTGCATGAACGGTATGCCCTTCTTGCCAAAGAATTTCAACGGTGCGGAGAAACATTCTAGTGCGCATTTCCCAACGAACAACATTCGCCCATTGGTTTATTTTCATGGGCAAATCCCGATAAGATTGGACCCATTTAGAAAACGCTTCACCGATCAGGGTTTCTGAAGTTGGGCGAACAATATAAGGTTCTTCCAGCTTACCATCTGGAACCAGCTCACCCCCTTCCTTTTGCGTTAGCTTATGATGAGTAACAACCGCACATTCCTTCGCAAAACCTTCCACATGATCCGCCTCTTTTTGCATGTAACTTAAAGGTATAAAAAGAGGAAAATAGACATTCTCATGCCCTGTTTCCTTAATCTTTGCATCCAAAAGAGATTTCATGCGCTCCCAGATGGCATAGCCCCAAGGACGAATAATCATACACCCTCTAGCCGGAGAAACTTCAGCCAATTCACTAGCCTTGATAACTGCCTGATACCAACCAGGAAAATCTTCCTCTCGCGTAGGTACAACTGCCGTTTTACTAAATTTCTCTTTTGCCATGCGCTAATCCTTATCAAAATAAGGTCACAGTAAAACATTTCCGTTCATCGTGCAACTTCTGTTTTCAGTTGCAGTTAAAAGTATTCCTCTTTATAGTAATATTTTACCAGGCGGAATCCATGAGCATCATTCAACTTATCCAGCATGAAATCAAACAAAGCTTAGACACCTTTGCTGCAATTGAAAAAAACCCAACGGTGCACCAAACACTACAAACCATCATTGTCAGTTGTGTGGATAGTTTACAGTCAGGAGGTAAATTAATGTTCATGGGTAATGGTGGTAGTGCTGCAGATGCTCAACACCTTGCAGCTGAACTCATTTGTCGATTCCAAAAAAACCGTCAAGCCATCCCTGCTTTAGCCCTCACAACAGACACATCCATTCTCACAGCAGTTAGCAATGACTTTAGTTATGATGCCATTTTTTCCCGTCAAATCGAAGCTCTAGCAACCCCTCAAGATTGCTTAATTGCCATCTCTACTTCTGGAAATTCAAACAACATATTCCAAGCCATTTTAACAGCTAAAACGATGGGGGTAAAAACATTTGGACTCAGCGGTAAGACTGGGGGTAAGATGAAAAATCTTTGCCATGAATGCTTGTGCGTGCCGAGTGAAATTACAGCTAAAATTCAAGAAGCTCACATCTGTCTCGGCCATATTTTATGCCAAGCCCTTGAAGAAAGGTTTAGTCAACAACCTCTAAAGCATTCTCTAAGTGAAACTCAACTGCCTTAGCAACAAGATCAAAGTGCTCTTCTTTCAAATAAGGGTGCATCGGCAAACTAAACACAGTTTGAGATAAGTGATTAGACACCTCAAGCGACTGCCCATCAAGAAGAAAGTGTTTATATGCATGCTGTGTGTGCAAGGGTTTGGGATAATAAACAACACTTGGAACTCCCTGATCCCTCAACGCCTTTTGAAAACCTGCTCTTTCCTGTTCTGAACTTGCCTGACAAGTATACTGTGCCCAGACGGATCGACACCCATCCAAAACTTCAGGAACCTTAAAAGCTGTCTGCATGATTGAATGATAGTGATCAGCTGCCGACTGCCTCTTCATCACCTCTTCGGGATATATCTTTAGCTTTTCAAGCAAGATAGCTGCCTGTATCGTATCCAACCTGCCATTAATACCTATGCGAGCATAATCATAACGGTGACCTCCCTGGCCATGAACACGTAAACTTTTAATCTTTTCTGCCAATTCAGTGTTGTCCGTAAAAATGGCCCCACCATCCCCATAACAACCTAAGGGCTTGGCTGGAAAAAAACTCGTTGCGGTAGCGATTCCTGCTTGACCCATTTGAGCACTCGGCATCTGTGCACCAAAGCTCTGAGCTGCATCGGCTACCACCCATAAATCATGCAATGCTGCTATGGCCTCTATGTGAGGGTAATCTGCCATTTGACCAAACAAATCAACTGCAATAATTCCAGCTGGACTCAAATGATTCTGATGACATAGAGAAAGCGCTTGCTCCAAACTGCTTGGGCACATATTGTATGTTGTTGGATCAACATCCACAAAAACACACTTGGCTCCTAACAGAGCGACTACCTCCGCGGTAGCTGCAAATGTAAAGCTAGGCACTAAAACAGCTTGATCAGGCTTCAGTCCTAATGCCATTAGAATCAGCAATAAAGCATCTGTGCCACTTGAGCAGCTCATGGCATGTTGGGCTTGACAGTACCCAGCTAGCATCTTTTCTAGTTCGATAACTTCAGGGCCCATGATGTATTGACCGTGATCAAGTACTCGAGAAATCGCTTGATCTATCTGCTGTCTAACACGTTGTTGCTGGGTTGGCAAATCTATAAAAGGAATCATGAACTCTACCTACTGAATGATGTTTTCACTAGTTTAGTGATGGTAACAAAACAAAGTCAATATTTGTTATTATTTTTACGAATTTGTTGATCGATGCTTCGGATAATATCCCCTCCCTTATTCTCTAAAACAAAAGGAAATAAGGCATGAATAAACAAGCACAAAGATGCAACAAAACACCTGCAGGCATACCCAAGAGCTCCCTTCAGATGACAAAAATAACCCTGATTAATCTCTTTCAAATGTCGACCTAACATAATTTCTCCAATTAACTTGATTAACACAACAATTATATTGTATAATAAATAAGTTACACAAAGGAAGTTAAAATGATACGGACATCAAACAACCTTCAGCTATTCACACATGACCAATTTTCATTGACTATTTTAGCTGTCATAATTTACCTCACCCCCTCTCTGGCACTTGCTGAAACATCCGAGTGGAAACAGTGGATGATGAACCTCAAAAATGAAGCTATCGAAGAAGGAATAAGACCAGAGACCCTTGATAAAGCATTAAAAGATGTTAAACCCTCTAAACAAATAATCAAACTTGATCAATCCCAAACAAAAAGACGAATTTCATTTACCAAATACCGCAATAAAAAAATAGACCCCTACACCATTAATAAGGGAAAAAGGCTGATGAAACAACACTATAAACTACTTCATAACATTGAACAAACCTACAGCGTAAACAAGTGTTTAATCATCACCTTATGGGGTATGGAATCTGCGTATGGTTATTACAAAGGAAGGTTCCCTGTTATCGATGCCTTGGCAACTTTGGCCTATGACCCACGTCGCGGAGAGTTTTTTAGGAGTGAACTCATGTACGCATTAATGATGGTCGACAACCATCACATCAAACTTGAAGACTTCAAAGGAGAGTGGGCAGGAGGATCCGGTCACCCTCAATTTTTACCTTCCACCTGGTATCATTATTCAGTTGATCATAATTTAGATGGCAAAAAAGATATTTGGAACACCCTGCCTGACGTTTTTGCGTCCATGGCTAATTTCATGCAACAAAATGGCTGGAGAAATGATCAACCTTGGGGAGTTGAAGTCAAGTTTCCTTCTTACCTAGATGAAAGCCTTCGTGGTCTAGAGAAGGAACAAAAGAAATCAGTTCAAGCATGGCGATCAATCGGAGTAAAAATCCCTAAAAACAAAAAGCATGAACACCTAAAAGGATGGGTTATTAAGCTTCAAGACGGCCCTACTTTATTAGTCTTTGATAACTTCAAAGCGTTAAGAAAATGGAATCGTTCATTGTTTTATTCAGCTACTGCAGGATATCTATCCGAAAAAATCTGTCAATGAAAAAAACCAACCACCCCATTAACTAACACAGGAGGTTTACCCATCAAAGCCGCCTAACTGATGGTTTTGATAGAAATTCATTTTGATACCTTCCTGCAGACCTTAAATAAAAGTGCTGATAAAAAACAGCTCACAGCAAAACAGGCCAATCTATATCTCTATATTAACTGAGCGATTACCTAAATAGACCTCATAATCATCACCTTCTTCTGGAATTCGAAAGGCTACATGTTTCTTAAAACTACTACTCGCCGCAGCAGCAGCTTGGAGTTTTAACGCATCAGGTTTAGTTAGAGAATCTACCAATTTACAACGGAATATTTTCGAAAGACCACCCGTTGTTGAATCATCTACAGCCAATAATTTATACCTGTCTTTGTCATTTTCTGGTCCCAATACACCATTAATCAAATTAGATAATCCAGTGCGAGACAATAATTCTGGTAAATTAGAAGTATCTGAAGCCACCTTTTGAGGTGTCCAAGGCACTGCAATCAAGTGACGGGTAATCAAAGTTATGCCAAAAGTTAACACCCCTGTTAAGACATTAGGCAGGGCAAATGTTATGCCTATGATATTAACACATAAAGCAATAAGAACACGTGTGGAAAAAAACTTGGAAGCATAGACACGGTTATGGAAATAATAATCAAGCATGTAAGCAGATAGAAAGGACAAACAAACAAAAGCAATATTATGATTTAAGACCTGTGAACCCCAAGATATGACATCAAACAATAAAAATAACGAAGTAATCAGTGCATTCAAACACAAGATTTTATCCGCATTAAAAACAAAGCCCCTGCATATATAACCCATCAATTTTTCAGTATAAATTAAACAAAAAGCCAACCATATACCGTTATCAAAAAACAAAAGAGCAAAATGAAATAAATACTCATGGTAACTAACTTCCCTACCCCGAATCCTGTGCTCATCGCCTAAAAACATCCCGAGAAACGCGAAGACAACTGAATAGAAAGTAAAGTTTAGCAAAAAGTTATAACACCCAGCTATTAAAGTACCAAGAGCATTGGTGAGCATGAAAGCTATTTGAAAAACGAATGAGGATACCATTGGCACATGTGCTAAAACAGCCATTAAATTAAGGGCAAAAGAGCGAAAGGATCTAATTGAAATGACTTTATCAAACAAAAACCCGAAATATTTGCCTAGATAAGCATCCTCTCGATATTGCATAGTATTCAAGGCAGCCCACAAAGGAATCATAGCAAAATATGAAACCATCCCCAAGAAAAACGAATCTAACACAAGACTCGACCCCAGACCCAAACTAGAATAAATAAAGCTAAGGAGATCAGCATTAGATAATAGAGCAAACCGTGCGTAAAAAATAAAAGCACTGCCTAAATTAATCCCGAAAAAAATTGTATTATAGAAGATTTTTTCTAGAGTCGAACTCAAAGTATTCTGATCTTGCATTTAGTTATCCTCAAAGTCGCATAAGGCATTATCTCAGTAAAATAATATTATTAAAAGCTTTATTTTTAAAAAAACATTTGGATTCCGGGCTTTGAGGCATATAAACCTATGTCTTCTTCTGGAAATTCATCTAAAAAGAGCAGTCACCTCCCAGCGACAACCCTATTTGGAACAAGCTTACTTACTAAACACAAAAGTCACACTCTCTTGAACTGCTTTAAAACGAGCCCTCAGGTTTTCAACAACCCCCTGTTTTTCAAAACCTTTTGATGATACCGGAGCACCCTCCTGTTGTTTAACATCACCCTCCTGTTTTTCAAAATCGTTTGATGTTACCGGAACACCCTCCTGTTGTTTAACACCTTTTGATGTTACCTGGATCGAAGGATTGAAATACTCTTTAAGCCTAGATTCATCCATCCACTGCCGGCTGATCAAAGGCATGCCAAAAGTTAAAACCGTTGTTAAAAGATAAGGTAAAGCAAATGCTGCGCATAACACGTTAACACCTGCAGCTACCACTAAATGAATCATAGATCGATCAGAAAACATGGAAGCAGCAGAAAGGTCATTATAAACTACATCATTCACAACATAGACAGTCATCCATGACATTAAAATAAAAGCGATATTCTGATTTAAGGCCAGTGAACCTAATGATATAACATCGAACAATAAAAGTAATGAGGTTAACACCACATAAAAGCACGGATCCTTAACAACACTAAAATCACTGGCACTGGTATTACGAACAAATGGAACTGTAAAATAGGCAATTACAGCAGAAACACCGAAGGCAATTAATTCAAAAAAACCTTTGATTGCCGTAACCAGTGTTTGAAAAACTGCAAACAGACACCAATTTAATACACTCCCCACAAAATTCACAACGATCTGACAAGACCTCACCAGAGCCCAGCCAACTTGGTAAATAATACTTGCTATACTTGCAAAAGCTCCAGCAAAATCCCAGGAAGCTACTGCATTAAATGTGGCCACACCTAAACTTCTGATGACCTTGCTTGCCATCAACCATACACTTGAAAAATGGGATAAGGCTAAAACGATGTAGGCAGATATAACTGGAACATGTGCTAAAACAGTGATTAAGTTAAGAGCGAAAGCCGCATAAGATTGTATTGAAATAACCCTATTGAATAAAAAAGAAAAATACGTAGAAAGCCAATTATCCCCATCTTCTTTATATTTAAGGGTACTACATGCCGACCACAGCGGGATAATCGCAAAATATGAAAGCATTCCCAAGAAGAAAGAGTCTAACATAATACTCGAGCTCAAACCCAAGCTTGAATAAATAAAACTAAGAACGTCAGGATTAGACAACATGGAAAACCGTGCATAAAAGACAAAAGCACTGCCTAACATAGTCGCTAAAAAAAACACTTGGTCAGTGATATCAAATAAAAACGAGTACAAACTAGAAAAAAAACTTTTTCCTTGTTTACCTTTGTTCATCATGCACAAACTCCAAGATTTCTTCAGTCATCATAACAGATACCATCAAGAATAAAAAGAACTCACCCTTAGCTTACACTACATCGCTCAGCTTTCTTGTCTGTCCTCTGACGATCAGGATCAGAAGCCAAGGGTTTAGTCACATTTTTAAAATCACCAGCTAAATCCTCTAATAACCTAGAATGAAAGTTTTCAAAGTGCCCCTCAGGTTGTACTGACTTAGCCACCCAGTCCAACATTTCGTCCATGGCGTATTGTTTCCCATAATAAATGGCACCGTACAAAGTCGCTTGTAAAAGAACTCCTCCACCAGGATAAAACAAACAAACCAATAAACACTTAAAAGATACGCTAAGCCATTCAAACCCATCACGACAAAACATCACAAAAGGAGATTGTTGAATATCATCACCGTTGTCCGGGTTACAAATAGCGTAAGCAACAGAAAATAAAACATCCAATAGGATGTTAACTTTTTGCATATAAACCTTGATGTTATGAAAACCTGATTTCAAGATAAATTCAAGAGCTTGAAAAACATAAATATCCGGGAAAAGACTTGTAAGCTGATGATATAATTGATCTATATTTGCACACACTAACAAAAACCAAGCATTCTTACCTTTAATATAATCATAAGCATTTTTAGATTGTTGGAAAAAACCAGGTAAAAACACATCCAAAGTCTTGTTAAGAGCATACGCCCAAGGAAAAAAAACACCCCCGAACCATGACTCTTTAAAAAATAAATACAGGCCTCCAAATAACAGCCCACTAAACACCAAGAAAACAGGTGTAAATGACAACATCAAAAGAAGAAAATACTGACTCAATGACAACGATGCGGCCCAAGGAAGGGTGTAGGCTAATAAGCCAACAAACAAAGTCTCTGCGATTAAATGGATCGCTGTAATCCCACTCAATGACCCCATGGTCACTAAGAACCTCTTACTCAATGAATCTTTCGGCGATTTTTTTCCCAAACGGCGTTGACTTATTTTACCTATTGAATTGTCGCTTGTCGGAACATCCGACCTGTCCATATACGATGTCATTCTCAGAACCTCTCTTAGTTTTTCCGAATGGTACCACAGAACACTAAACGGCACAACCTAGCTAGCCACAAGAACTGGTAGCAAGTACTTATTTAGAATCTTTATCTTTTATTCGCTTAGAATCTTTTTTCGGCTTCCTTTTAAGAGACAAAGTCTTTTTATCGAAACTCTCTGGCTTGTTTCTTTTGTCTTGATGAGAGTGACTTTTTCCTTCAGAATACCTTTTACCAAAACCTTTTCCCTTTGACGATGACTTAAAACCTCGTTCATCTTTACTTTTTTTCTGGTACTTACGATCTGAAGAATGAAAACCTTCTTTGCTTTGTGGGGTAAGGTTAAGAGGTTTACCACAAACTCTTGTCTTCTTCAAAACTTGTTGAATAGATTTAGGCATGCTGTCAGGAAGATCAACGGTGCTAAAAGTGTCATAGATTTCTATTTCACCAATATGTTCACTATCCACGCCGGCTTCATTAGCAATAGCACCCACAATATTTCCAGGCTTAACTTGATGATCTCTTCCGACTTCAATCCTAAAACGCTGCATACCTTTACCAGGCATAGCTCCTCGAGGCTTGGAATGCTTTCTATCTTCTTTATTGTTTCTAGATCTTCGTTGATCTGACTCGTTGACTTGAGGCCGCTTCTCATTAGGGTTTTCGAGCAATAATGACCCATCACCTTGAATCATACTCACCAATGCTGCGGCAATTTTAACTTCCGGTACATCGTGCTCTGATTGATAAGATTCAATCACCTTAACATACGGAGCCAAATCATCTTCATTCGAAAGTTTCTCGGTAATGCGTTGCTTAAACTGTGCTATCCGATGAACATTCACTTCTTTATTACTAGGCAACTTCATCAGTTCAACTGTTTTTTGAGTAGCCCTTTCAATTGATTTTAATAACCTATTCTCTCGCGGTGTAATAAAAAGGATAGCATCCCCCTCTTTTCCTGCGCGCCCAGTTCGTCCAATACGATGAATGTAGGATTCAATATCATACGGAGCATCATAATTAATCACATGACTGGTTCTTGGAACATCGAGTCCTCGGGCAGCTACATCGGTTGCAATTAATACATCTAACTTGCCTTTCCTGAATTGATTGACAACCAATTCACGAACCCTTTGTGCAACATCCCCGTTAAGAGCATCCACAGCAAACCCTCTGGCTAATAGTTTATCTTTAAGCTCCACGGTTTGTGTTTTAGTTCTTACGAAAACAATGCTTCCATCGGTTTCTTCAATCTCAAGAATTCTTGTCAACGCATCCATTTTTTGTGCATTGGTCACTCGGCAGTAATGTTGATGAATCAAATTTGCCTCTGCTTTCTTGACCTTAATATTGAGCACTTCGGGCGTTTTTAAATAAGTATTGGCTATTTTTTTAATAGCGCTTGGCATGGTTGCTGAAAATAGAACGGTTTGATGTTCATTAGGTATTTGCTGAAGAACCCATTCAACATCATCAATAAAACCCATTCGAAGCATTTCATCTGCTTCGTCTAAAACCAAGCAGCTCAATGATTCTAATTTCAGTGTACCTTTACGAATGTGATCCATGACTCGACCAGGAGTACCCACAACAACATGAACACCTCGATCAAGAGCCCTTAGCTGCTGGCGATAATCTTGCCCACCGTAAATAGGAACCACATGAAAGCCAGTTGTTTTTTTTGCATAACTTTGAAAAGCTTCAGAGACTTGGATCGACAATTCTCGCGTAGGCGTTAAAACTAATACCTGCGGACAACGAAGTTTAGCATCAATACGAGATAAAAGAGGCAAGGCAAAAGCAGCCGTTTTACCCGTTCCTGTCTGAGCTTGCGCAATCAAATCTGTTCCTTTAAGAACAAGCGGTATAGCTTCAATTTGAATAGGCGTGGGTGTTTCATAACCTAAGTTATGTACAGCATCAACAACCTCTGGGGCTAAACCTAGATTATCAAAGCTAATTTCTTGATCTGTCATCATTTATTCCATAGACTAAGCATTTAAAGGACTATATACTAGCACATACCCCTGAAAAAACCTAAAGATTTTACTTATTAATACACTGATATTTAAAAAAAAACTAAAAATAGTCTCTCACAAAGAAAATAAACCAGGACTCAATTAACCAAGGGATATAAAATAACTCATCTTTCGCCTACTTCATTGATGATGTATCAAAATTTGATGAAACTTGATATGAGTACAACACTGTATCCTCCTAATATTGCACGGAGGTAAGAGATGACAATGTGTGAACAAATAGTTTATGATGAGTGAACTCAATCGGAATAAGACTCATGCAAAAAATCAGTGCGTTTATGATCGTCTATAATGAAGAAAATAAAGTACTTGCAGCCTTACAATCCATAGAGTTTTGCGATGAGATCATCATTGTTGATAGTGGCAGCCAAGACAACACCGTTAACATTTGCCAAGACTTCGGGGCCACTGTTATCCACCAACCCTGGTTGGGCTATGCTAAACAAAAACAGTTGGCACTCAATCAATGTCGCTACAGCTGGTGTTTGAATATTGATGCTGACGAACGCATCTCTGCTGAATTACAAGCCGAGATCAAACAGACCCTTTCCAAGGATGTTACTGCTGTCGCCTATCAGCTCCCCAACCGCAATGAGTTTCTCAGAAAAATGCCCCCAACAGGCATTCATCTCGACTATCATACTCGACTTTTCAAACGCAACCAAGCCAAGTACAACACCCACAACCTTGTTCATGAAAGCCTTCTGATCTCTGGAAAAATCAGCAAACTTCACAACCTTATTTTACACCATTCGAAAGAAACTATTAAAGAATTTCAAAATGAAATAGATAACTACAGCACATTACGAGCCCATGAAAAATTTCTTCAACGCAAGCACTCATCCACCCTAAAATTAGTGTTTGTTTTTCCACTATCTTTTATCAAAAAATACTTTCTGCAACGTTCATTTTTATTTGGTACTCGCGGGTTTATTTTAGCCTTCATGTGTGCCTATTATAGTTTTATGAAAGAAGCAAAATTATGGGAAAATCATCAACAGCCCCATAAATAATCATCCTCCCATAATAAAAACCGCCCCGAATTCAACTAGAAAAATGTTCATCCGAACATAATTATCATCTACCGACCCTATATTTCAGAAAAATTTATATTTATCGCCTATAATTACCATAACAACATGAGGTTATTATAAAGGAGCAAGCAATGATGAACGAAGATAACTTAGATACAAGCAAAATGGACAAAAAAATATGGGAATTCTTAAGAACCCACCGATACCATGCTGACTATCAATTAGAGATAGACAATAAAAGCTATGACATCTACACTATTCTTGTGCTCAAACAGCTAGGCTACCTTAAAGAAGACACAATCAATCAAGCCTACAATAAACTCGTTGAAAAAATAGTCGAACTTCCTGACACACCTCTAAGCCAAGAAGAAACAAACTACTTAAAAAGCGATGATCTTAATTCAGGCTCATACAATAGTTGGAACCTTCATCGCATGCAAGTTCTAAATAAATCTAACAGTCACATCAATGCCCTAGAAAAAAGATTAAGCAATTGGCCTTTCACCTTAGCACAAGCTCAAGTTTATTTATTGTACAAAGAAGGTTATTCCAGTCGCTATTTCAAACACAACCGATTTCCTTATGATGGTTTAGTCTTTAAAGCTGTGTTGCTCCCCATAGTATTATCCATGAAATCTGTGGGGGAAGTATCAGAAAGAGTCAGTTTATCTTTGTCTCTTTCATCTCTAGCAGCCTTGCAAAAATTGAGTCCTAAGGGATACCCACTACCCAAATCATGGATTAAAGTTCATCGTCTCTATAAGCAAGGGTATACCAAAGGCTACTTTAAAGATAATAGCTTTCCCTACGTTGACTTAGTGTTTAAAACTATCATGCTGCCAGTCACTCTAGGATCGCATTATTTATCTAAACCATTTTCGCGCAAAGAAACTTCTAGCGTTACTTCTCTCAAAAGTAGACCGTCAACTTCAAGCACATTCATATCTTCCGAAAGCCCAGACGGAGCCCTACCACCTGATGCCGCCAACACAAAGATCGTAAAACCAAACATACCACATAAACCAGAAAAATCAAAACGTTGAGAAAATAAACATACAATGGCAACACCGTTTTCCCTCAGCATAGAGGTTCTGAAAAAGCTAACCCATGAAAAAGAACAGACCCATGACTTCATTCAAAACATATTAAGATCAATTGAAAACACGTGTATTCAGCAGTTGTGAATAAAGCCTCTCTTGTATAACCATGACCTATAAGACTCAAGAATAGAGAGTAACAACACCCCAAGAATAAACCCAGGCAAGCCACTCGAGCAGGAAGGTTCTCTTCTCCTGACCCAGCTAAAACCAGCCCTTCAATAAAAGAATTGAAAAAAACAACAATAAATCATTAGGGAAATAACATAACCACATTTAATATTAACAAATCTCTACAGATAAGGGCATACTAGCTCACAAAGAAATAAACCATTGATTAACTAAAATACACTTTAAATTTTCCTGTTGATTGACCTGTTTTTTTATCCTCAACTTCCTTAAAAAAGACTGACTGACTCTTGGATAATATACTCTCCTTTTGTTGTTGATTCACACTAACTGCCAACCTAAAGTTATGTCCAGAAACTGGTTTTTTTAGTAACTTATAAAATGAAGGTATTGTTTTATTGTCAATCATAGTGCAAAGTGAATCAAACAAATTTTCAGGTAAATAATATTTTATTTTGTTGATAATCATTGAATCTACATGTTTAGGCTTAATTGATTGCTTTACCATTGAGTTCAATAATAGTGGACAACTGGTTTCTAGAGATTTAAATAATAACGCTTGATCCTTGGGTTCTAAAAAATAAAAGAAATCTCCATAGGAACCTTCATTCAAAACATCTAAAGAACCATCATCCCGAGGTCTAAGAACACTTTCAGCCATTAATTTTGCACTTAAGAAGAAATCTGATTCCGGCAAACCACGTTTGCCATTAGATAAATAAATATTGACTACTGCAGTCCATTTTACTTCTTCAAAAGCGTCCCTGGATGCATCCTTTAACTTATTGACAATTAAACTAAAAAAACCTTTATCATCAACTTGCATCATATTCATAGAAATCATCATTGGAACCCACAAAAGATTTTCCACATAACCAACAACTTCATCGGATTTCATCATATAATCCCATAGAGTTTTAAGTTTATTGTGTGGGTAACCTTGAGCCTTAAGTTGCAATAAGACCATAGGGCGTGTAAAAACATAAAGTAATAATGATGCATTTACGCTAACTGGTAAAATCAAACTTATCTGAGCAGACATACCCGTAGATGCTTTTTTCTGAGATTTAGTCTGTTGACCCAGTCTTTCTGGTTGATATAAAAATCCCTTTAGTGGACTATCTGTTATCAGCGTCTCATATAGTTCATCACATTTATCTTTTAAAAGATCATACTCAAAAAACTCTAGAACATTCATAACATAACCAGGACCATAATTCCAAGTGATTTCAGTTCCTGCTTCTATATCCGTCAAGCAAGTCAAAATCGGCTTATGTTTTTCTATATCATAACCTACTACAGCATTGGGCACACCATGATTGATCAAAGCTGCAACATTAGCTATTTCTGTAGCATCATAATAACCATCTAAAGTAGTAAATGTGTTCGACATATCTGCCGGCTTGTCTCTAACTTTATTGCCGACATAATAGCAGATAACCTCACCTGCTTTTATCTTCTCATTGGCTTGAACACCTAAATTGTTCGAATCCTTCTTAAATATATTTAGCGATTTCAGTGTAGTTTCTCCGGGAAACTCTTTAAGTGTTTTAGAATGACTTGAATAATAAGATCTACCTGTTTTTTTTTAAATAGCTCTGGACTACATTCCTTATCTTCAAAAGTCAGGTTTTTTATTATTGAAGCGTCCATGCCCGCCATAGCCTCAGGAGGCATCATCTTTCGAGAATTGCAAACAGCTGACTCCTTCTTAGGTGTGTTCTTATGACTCTTTATCGTTTGTTTTTTTTGCATGAGTGTTGACTCCTAATATTTTAAACAACAACTAATGATAACAAATAAAACAAATATAGTCAATATAATCAACAATATAAAACAAATACTGCAAGAGCACCCTTGTTATATAGAGAAAGGTTTACCTTTCATATAAGTGTAGTCAATAGGGGTAACATAATCATCATTCATTGATGTCATTGAACATAATGTGAGAAATAGTTTTCAATCGATCGATCAAGATAAGCATTCATTGTATTTTCTCTCATTTTCATAAACACAAAGCCAATACCCTCACCCAGTGATATCAAGCTCATCAATACGAAAAATTTAAACTGCCAAGAGGTATAAAAAGAAGCCAATGAATATAAAATTCCAACAACCACGATAAAAAGTAAACAGCGGTGAAATAAAACATTTTGTTGCTTCCAAACACCCTTAAATTCAATAATAGTTTCTTTTTCTTTAGCCATGGCATGCTGTTCCAAGAAAAGAGTCAGGCCACCCACTTGCAAGCGCCATTGATTGTTATGAGTTGTTGTGGTAGCTATAGAGCTAAATTCATTATCTAAATAGCTAAAAAACTGTGGGACATCAACGGAAGAATCATTAGCTACAATAGTTTTCCTATACAAACTTTCACCAGATACGCTATGTAATATCATATTTTCACCTTTTATTGAACATTGTTAGTTCAATCGTAGTGCCTCCTGAAAAAAAAGCAATTCAAATTTAACGTTTGGCAAAATATACCAAAGACGACTCTGATTTCTTAGCTGGTTTTATCTCCACCATGACATCATTCTCTTTTGCCAAACCGCTTACCTGTTCAATCACTTTATTTTTCAACCTTACTGAGACTAAAGCGTAATATTCATGATCTTCTGGAGCAAGTCTATATAGATTTTTAAGTTTACCCTCATTAATCATAGCACGTAAACGATTCATGATGTCTTTCGGCAAAATCATGTTAATCCCGTCAACCAAGAATTGTTTAACATTAATGCCCTGTTTAGACAAATCCTCTGCAAACAAAGGTAACTGTTGACTAACTTTATCCAGTAACTTAAATCTATTCCTATAAGGACGAATAGTTTTAAAATATGTAGAATAGTCCTGGGACACAATAAACTTCTTTCCATGAAGAATACATGAAATTAAATCAGCAGCTAAAGAATCTACTTGTCCATATGTTACTGATGCATCTAATAGTAATGCATAAAATTTATACTTTATATTTAGAAACTCATCATAAGTAAGTTGCGGTGATTGTGAAAGATCTAGATGTTTTTTTATAACCTCATCAAAAATTTTATAATATGTATCATTAATTTGCATCAAAGAATGTGCGAGGGTAATATTTATCCAATGATAAGATTCTCCTCTTAATTTTCGGTATGCATCAGAAGAACAAAAATAGTCCCAAAGAAACTTTAGGTCGATATGCCCTAATACATTCTTCTGCTTTAATCGAATTAACACTAATGGACGAAGAAAAGCATAGCCTAATATGTTGAAATATCGTAAATCTAATAAGAGTTGTGGATCTTCTTTTAATTCTTTAGGTGTGACCATCATCTCCATTGAAGCGTTCATGCCCTCCATAGCCTCAGGGGGCATCATCTTTCCAGAACTGCAAACAGCTAAATCCTTCTTAATTGTCTCCAAAAACCCTTTAAATCGAATATGCTTATGCGTGAGCACTAATTGCTTACTGAGAGCATCTAAATCAACAACCTCTAATGTTTTAAATGCATAAGCTGAACCATAGTTAAACAAAAACTCTTCGCCATACTTAATGTCTCGCAGAGCTACAAAAACTACCCGACTAACCTGTCCATCCTTAGTATACTCTACAACAGGAGCTATATTGGGTACTCCATGATTGATCAATACCGATTCATTAGCAATGCTGCTTGCATCAAAAGGATAGAATACATCCCTATTTCTTTCAGCCCCTTGAGTTAATATATCTAGACCTATAATCTCTCCTAAGTAGGGGCGAATCTCTTCTCCAGCATTGAATTTTTCAGCTGCATATAAGCCAAATCCTTTGTTATTTTCTTTGATCATGACCAGTTTCTCTGGAGTATACCCTCTATCGAAACCTCGACTATCTTCATCTAAACTATAATATTTTCTTCCAAACAAGCTCCCAAAATCATCTGGAGTAACTTTTTTTCCCTTAAATGTAAGTTTAGGAATAGGTTCTTCTTGAGCATGATCATTATCTTTTGCAGTAATCTTTTTTGGGGGCATACGAAAGGCGATCATTAGAAACTGATTCTTTAAGTTCAAGGGTTTTCAATAAGTAAAATTCTGATTTTGTTAAATCCTTTAAAGGATTTTTCATAAACAACATAGCTAGGTTATTATAAGCAAGAGCTTTTTGATCATTGTTAATTTCATCATCAGCTAGACAAAGATTATACAGCTTTCGAGCTTTAAGAGGACTTTTTAACGTAGTCGCAAACTTAGCACGGTTCAGTAGTTGTTCAAGTTGTTGTTTTTTTGACATTATAACTCTCTAATATTTTGTACGTATTAAACCAACAAATACTATTTATCAACAACTAAAGACAGGTTCATCTAAAAAATTCAACCATTGGCCTATTATTATAGCTATTTTATAGAAAATATAAAACTGTAGGCAAAAAAAAAGGACCGCGTAGCAGTCCTTGAAAAAAAATGTCTGACGGTGACCTACTTTTGCATGGAAAAGACCACACTATCATCGGCGTTAAGCGGTTTCACTTCTGAGTTCGGGATGGTATCAGGTGGTTCCCACTCACTATGGCCGCCAGACGTTACTCTGTGCTGTCAAAAACAATTGGTCATGCTGGAATTGGATATTTAGGGTTACATGATTAAGCCTCACGGCTAATTAGTACCTGTTAGCTACATACATTACTGTACTTACACACCAGGCCTATCAACGTTGTAGTCTACAACGAGCCTTAAGTTAGATCAAGTCTAAAGGGAAATCTTATCTTGAGAAAGGCTTCCCGCTTAGATGCTTTCAGCGGTTATCCTGTCCGAACATAGCTACCCGGCAATGCCACTGGCGTGACAACCGGAACACCAGAGGTTCGTCCACTCCGGTCCTCTCGTACTAGGAGCAGCTTCTCTCAAATTTCCTACGCCCACGGCAGATAGGGGCCGAACTGTCTCACGACGTTCTAAACCCAGCTCGCGTACCACTTTAAATGGCGAACAGCCATACCCTTGGGACCTGCTTCAGCCCCAGGATGTGATGAGCCGACATCGAGGTGCCAAACACC
>DASCQC010000003.1:0-15235 GCA_036012865.1 Gammaproteobacteria bacterium | reverse complement strand
TAATACCCCTTTCTCTTTCTTCTGGAGCCTTATCAATTTGTGATATGTCAGGTGCATTATCACCCACATAAAAATACTTCGTTATCGCCGCTGTCAAGGTTGTTTTACCATGATCAACATGACCGATGGTTCCCACATTTTTATGCGCTTTTTCTCTTACAAATTCACTTTTACTCATTACTTACACCTTATTTTAAATTAAACTAAAACTAACCTCTTCTACCCTTAATAACAGCTTCAGCTATGTTTGTAGGAGCTTCACCATAACACTTAAACTCCATAGTATAACTAGCCCTTCCCTGACTCATAGACCGAAGATCCGTTGCATAACCAAACATTTCAGAAAGAGGGACTTCTGCCTTAATGATTTTTCCAGAAGGACTGTCTTCCATTCCTATAATAAGGCCTCTTCTTCGATTTAAATCACCGACCACATCGCCCATATACTCTTCAGGAGAAACAGCCTCCACACTCATAACTGGCTCTAGCAGGTAAGGATTAGCATTTTTAACACCTTCACGGAAACACATTGAACCTGCAAACTTAAAGGCCATCTCACTTGAATCCACATCATGGAACGAACCATCATACAAAGTCACTCTGATATCAACAAGTGGGTAACCGGCATAAACACCATTAGCAGCTTGCTCTTGGACCCCTCGATCAACCGCAGGAATATATTCCCTTGGGATAATCCCGCCAACAATCTTATTAACAAACTCATAACCTGAGCCTTTTTCTAGCGGTTCAATCTTCAACCACACATGACCATACTGTCCACGCCCACCTGATTGCTTGATGTATTTACCTTCTTGCTCAATCGTTGCTTTTATACTTTCACGATAAGCCACTTGAGGTTTACCTACATTTGCTTCCACACTAAATTCTCTCTTCATGCGATCAACAATTACCTCAAGGTGCAACTCGCCCATACCACTAATAATAGTTTGGCCAGTCTCTTTATCTGTTTGCACCTGAAATGAAGGGTCTTCTTGAGCTAGCTTACCTAATGCAATGGACATTTTTTCTTGATCTTGCTTGGTCTTAGGTTCAACAGCTACAAAAATAACAGGGTCTGGAAACTCCATTTTTTCTAAAGTAATTTTATTGTTAATATCACACAACGTATCGCCGGTCACCAGTGTCTTCAAACCTACTGCTGCAGCGATATCGCCAGCTCTAACTTCATTAATCTCTTTACGACTATTGGAATGCATTTGCAGCAACCGTCCAATACGCTCTCGCTTATGCTTCAATGGATTATAAACACTATCACCACTCTTCAACACACCGGAATATACCCGAATGTACGTCAATGTTCCCACGTATGGGTCCGTTGCAATCTTAAAACCTAAGGCAGCAAAGGATTCTTCATCAAGGGGTTTGCGAGATACCTCATTGCCATCATCATCAACACCCACGACAGGTTTCACTTCTTCAGGAGAAGGGAGGTATTCAATCACAGCATCCAAGACTGTTTGTACCCCTTTATTCTTAAAGGCAGAACCACACAACATAGGAAAAATCTCACAAGACAGTGTGCGCGCTCTTAGACCTTCACGAAGACGCTCTTCACTTAAATCTCCCTGCTCGAGGTATTCATCCATCAACTCTTCACTCGCTTCAGCCGCAGCTTCTAGCATCGCCTCTCTATAACCCTGAGCACTTTCAACCATATCCTCAGGAATAGGCTCTTCAACAAACGTCATACCTTTGTCAGCTTCATCCCAAAAAATAGCCTTCATCTTAACAAGGTCAACAACACCCTTAAAACCATCTTCACGGCCAATGGGTAACTGAATAGGCACTGGATTTGCACCCAATCGACTCTTTACCTGATCTGCAACCCGATAAAAGTCAGCTCCTGCTCGATCCATTTTATTAACAAAACCAATTCTTGGTACCATATATTTATTAGCTTGTCTCCATACAGTCTCTGATTGGGGTTCTACACCACCTACAGCACACAAGACTACAATAGCCCCATCTAACACCCTAAGAGAGCGCTCAACTTCAATGGTAAAATCTACGTGTCCTGGTGTATCAATAATATTAATTCGATGTTGCTTGAACTGTTTAGCCATGCCACTCCAAAAGCATGTTGTAGCTGCTGAAGTAATAGTGATCCCACGTTCCTTTTCTTGCTCCATCCAATCCATCTGAGCAGCACCATCATGAACCTCCCCAATTTTATGAGAGATCCCTGTATAAAACAACACACGCTCTGTCGTGGTGGTTTTTCCCGCATCAACATGGGCAGATATGCCGATATTCCTGTATAAATTAATTGGAGTTGTTCTTACCTCGCTGGCCGTCATTTTTCTCTACCTTGCTGATTCTTCTTGCCCGGATCGTTCACCCGCTGGTTTACGTACCATATTAGCATAGACTTTATTAGCGTTTGCCATGCTGTGCATTTCTTTCATCTTACGCACAGCCCCTCCCATTCCTTTCAGCGCATCTGTCATTTCACTAGCCAGGTTATCAACCATCGTCTTCATGCCTCTGGAACGAGCAGACATAACAAGGTTTCTTAACCCCAAGGTTACTTGTCTTGTTCGACTCACAGGAATAGGCACCTGATAATTAGCCCCCCCAAAACGTTGAGTTTTAACCTCTGTTTTAGGCATAACATTAGACATCACTTTATCGACCATCTCCAGAATCATATCATTTCGCTGACTATCTTTATCAAGCGTAATTTTTTGATCTCTCAAGTACCTTTCAAAGGCAGCCTCAATAGACTGACACACAATTCTGTAACTAACCGTATATTTACCGTCCTTCATCATAAGTTTAGTTAACTTATTAACAAGAATACTTCCATAAGTAACATCAGGCTGCAATACAAATACTTTAGACTTTTTAAATGGTTTTCTAGACATATATTTTCTCTTTAACTATTCCCAAATTAATTAAAACCTTAACCTTCAGCTACTTTTGCTTATCTTTAGGTTTTTTACACCCGTACTTAGAACGACCTTGGCGCCTTGCATCAACACCAGATGCATCTAATTTACCTCTAATAACTTGATAACGAACACCCGGCAAATCCTTAACCCGTCCACCTCGGATCATGACGACTGAATGCTCCTGAAGGTTGTGCCCTTCACCCGGAATATAAACCGTAACTTCACGTCGATTACTTAACCTAACCCGGCCAACTTTCCTCATTGCTGAGTTCGGTTTTTTCGGCGATATCGCTTTAACCTCTAAACATACGCCCCTCTTTTGAGGGCACCCATCAAGCGCAGGAACTGAAGACTTCTTCGCCTTGCTCCGACGACCATAACGTACTAACTGTTGTGTAGTTGACATAATTATAAAACCTATACTATATAAAACATATACATAATGACTGGTAATTTTAAGAACTGCGCAAGTCATTGTCAAGACTTGATTTAAATTAAATTCAACAGATGCAAGATAATAACATATTTACATGTGCAAACAATGATCTACGAACCTACACGCCGACCTTAAAACCACCCATAAAAAAACACTCAAAAGGAATCAAGACTGAGTTATTTTAACTCAATAATCAGCCTATCCTCATTAAAAACCAAGCCTACTCTGGATCTACCCCCCCCTCTTCCGTTGAGTCAGAAACAATACCTATATTCTGATAATCCACCACAGATTTCTCTTCTTTACTAAAGTTATACCCCGTACCTGCAGGAATCAAACGCCCCACAATAACATTTTCCTTAAGGCCTCGAAGATAATCTTTTTTACCAGCAACCGCACCATCCGTTAATACCCTCGTCGTTTCCTGGAAGGATGCCGCCGAAATCCACGAAGTTGTACTTAGCGAGGCCTTGGTAATGCCCAATAATACCGGGCTAAAATCTACCAACACTTTATTGGACTCTTCTTTCAATTTTGCATTGATCTCCAGCACCTCAGACCGATCCATTCTCTCACCAGGAATAAGTTCTGTATCCCCTGCAGAGACAATAACAACCTTCCTTAACATTTGTCGAATAACAACCTCAACATGTTTGTCATTAATCTTAACACCCTGCAAACGATAAACATCTTGGATTTCATTAATAATATATCGCGCCAATTCTCCTATTCCCAACAACCTGAGAATATCATGAGAGGCTAATGGACCATCAACTAAAACCTCACCCTTAGAAACTCTTTCACCCTCAAAGACAGTAATACTTCGCCAACGAGGAACCAATTCCTCATGAACTTGATCAGCCTCTCCTCTAATAATAAGCCTCTTCTTATCTTTTGTTTCCTTACCATAACTAACCAAGCCTGAAATTTCAGCCAGTATTGCGGCATCTTTTGGACGACGAGCCTCAAACAAGTCAGCTACTCTTGGCAAACCACCTGCAATATCTCTGGTCTTAACCCTGTCTTTCGGCAACCTAGCAATAACATCCCCAACACCAATAGTCATGCCGTCTTCTAGGTTGGTAACAGCCCCTGTTCCTAAGACATAGGACGCAGGCATCTGACTTCCCGGAAGCATGACCGACTTGCCCTTGGAATCTAAGATAGTCACTTCAGGTCGCTCATGCTTAGAGGACTGATCCTCCGCCAAAACAACGACACTAGACAGCCCTGTTAATTCATCAATTTGACGAGTAACATTAACACCATCAACCAAGTTATTTAGCTGAATACTACCCGCTACCTCTGCAATAATTGGGTGCGTGAATGGGTCCCATTCAGCAACGATCTGCCCTACTTTAACAGCATCACCATCATCAACCCTAATATTGGTTCCATACATTAATTTATAGCGCTCTCTTTCACGACCTGCTTCATCCAGAACAACTAGCTCACCTGAACGCGATATAGCAACCAAAGAGCCTGTTTCATGATGCTTGACTGATTTAACATTTTCTAACTTCACGTGCCCTGCTGTTCTTACCTTAATATTATTTTCAGCCGTAGATCGAGAAGCCGCTCCACCAATATGGAAAGTTCTCATGGTTAACTGTGTTCCTGGCTCACCAATGGATTGTGCAGCAATAACCCCAACAGCTTCACCTTTATTAACCAAATGTCCTCTGGCTAAATCCCGGCCATAACATTTAGAACAAATACCATGAACAGTAGCACACGTAATGGCTGAACGAACATACACTCGATCAATACCATGTTTTTCCAAGTCCGCAACAACTTCATCATTAATGAACGTTCCCTTAACATAGAGGACTTTATCATGATGAATTAGATCAACAGCTAAACATCGGCCATCGATACGCTCATTCAAACCCTCAACAACCTCACCACCTTCAACATGGGCCCCAATCCAAACTCCAGACTCTGTGCCACAATCTGTTTCAGTGACCACAACATCTTGAGCAACATCAACCAATCGACGTGTCAAATACCCTGAATTTGCAGTTTTCAATGCAGTATCTGCCAAACCTTTACGAGCACCATGTGTCGAGACAAAGTACTGTAAAACATCTAATCCTTCTCTAAAGTTAGCCGTAATAGGGGTTTCAATAATGGTTCCATCGGGCTTAGTCATACAACCCCTCATACCCGACAACTGTCGCATCTGATCTGCTGATCCCCTAGCACCTGAATCAGCCATGATGTAGATGGAGTTAAAAGAACGCTCGCTCACCGTATTACCATCTTTATCTTCCACCTCACTGGTGGATAACGTTTTCATCATTGAAGCCGCCACTTTATCCCGCGTATAGAACCAGATATCAACAACCTTGTTATATCGTTCTCCGTGCGTTAATAGACCCGTATTATATTGAGACTCAATTTCTTCGACCTCATTCTTTGCCTCACTAATAATACTGGCTTTATCAGCAGGAATTTCAAGGTCGTCTACACCAATAGAAGTCCCTGAAATAGTTGCAAATTTAAACCCGGTATACATCAGTTTATCTGAAAAGATCACGGTTTGTTTAATATCTAATGTCTGGTAGACCTCTCCAATCAATGCAGACAAAGTCTTCTTGTCCAAAGTTTTGTTAATTAAGTCAAAACTCAACCCCTTAGGAACAATATCCCACAACAGCACCCTACCTACTGTACTATCGTAAATCTTAGTCACCTCTCCGGATGCCTCATAAGACGTAATTCTAACTTTAATCTTGGCATGCAAATGAACAGACGCTGTTTCATAAGCCCTATGCACCTCTTTACAAGAAGCGAAAATACTCCCCTCTCCTTTGGCATTGATCTTATCTCGAGTCATATAATAAACACCCAAAACAATGTCTTGTGTTGGAACAATGACTGGGCTCCCGCTGGCGGGTGATAAAATATTATTGGAGGACATCATTAAACACCGAGCCTCTAACTGTGCCTCAATTGTCAAAGGAACATGAACAGACATGGTATCACCATCAAAGTCAGCATTGTATGCCGTACAAACTAAAGGATGGAGTTGAATCGCCTTCCCTTCAATTAAAGTGGGCTCAAAAGCCTGAATACCTAAACGATGAAGTGTGGGTGCCCGATTAAGTAAAACAGGGTGCTCTCTAATAACATGTTCTAAAATATCCCAAACTACTGCCTCTTCTTCTAAGACCATTCTCTTCGCTGACTTAATCGTTGTTGCAATACCTAAACGCTGCAAACGACCGTACACAAAAGGTTTAAATAATTCCAAAGCCATCCGCTTAGGCAAGCCACATTGATGCAACTTTAATGTTGGGCCAACCACAATGACTGAACGCCCTGAATAATCAACACGTTTACCCAAAAGATTTTGTCTAAATCGACCCTGCTTTCCTTTGATCATATCTGAAATGGATTTAAGCACTCGATTTTTATTTCCAGTAATCACTCGACCTCTTCGACCATTATCAAAAACAGCATCGACAGATTCTTGTAACATACGCATTTCATTACGGATAATAATTTCAGGGGCATTTAAATCTTTCAGTCGTTTTAAACGATTGTTCCGATTAATAACTCGGCGATACAAATCATTTAAATCTGACGTAGCAAAACGACCACCATCCAACGGCACCAAAGGTCTTAAATCAGGTGGAAGCACTGGAAGAACATCTAAAACCATCCATTCTGGATGATTATTAGACCCAGAAAAAGCCTCTAGAACTTTTAATCTTTTAGATAACTTCTTCAATTTTGTTTCAGAAGAAATGGAAGGCAGCTGATCACGAATTTTAGCAATCTCATCCGCTAAGTTAATATCTTCTAATAAACTCTTGATAGCTGATGCCCCCATTTTGGCATCAAAATCATCACCAAAAGCATCAAAAGCCTCATTGTATTCTTCTTCATTAAGAACTTGACCTTTATTTAAATCAGTCAAGCCTGGGTCCGTAACGATATACGCTTCAAAATATAAGATTCGCTCTACATCTCTTAATGTAAGGTCAAGTAAAACAGCTATTCGAGAAGGCAATGATTTTAAAAACCAAATATGAGCAACTGAGCAACCTAACTCAATGTGCCCCATTCTATCTCTTCTTACTTTGGTAACCGTAACCTCAACACCACACTTTTCACAAACAACCCCACGATGTTTCAGGCGCTTATATTTTCCACACAAACACTCGTAATCCTTGATTGGACCAAAAATTCTTGCACAGAAAAGCCCATCTCGCTCAGGCTTTAATGTTCGATAATTAATTGTTTCAGGTTTTCGAACCTCTCCATAAGACATGGCCCGAATTTTTTCAGGCGACAATAACCCTATCTGAATAGAAGAAAACGATGTCCCTTCGCCTTGTTCAAACTGCATTTGTGATGAAAATATATCTACACCCATTGTGGACCCCTACTACTATTCATTCTCTAACAATACGTCAATACCTAATGCCCGAATCTCTTTAACTAACACGTTAAATGATTCCGGCATGCCTGGACTCATATTGTAATTACCGTCAACAATATTCTTGTACATGCGTGTACGACCACTGACATCATCAGACTTCACTGTTAACATCTCTTGAAGTGTATAAGCTGCGCCATATGCTTGCAGCGCCCATACCTCCATTTCACCAAAACGCTGCCCCCCAAATTGAGCTTTACCACCCAGGGGTTGCTGCGTAACCAAACTATAAGAACCTGTGGAACGTGCATGCATCTTGTCATCAACCAAATGGTTCAATTTCAGCATATACATATACCCTACAGTACTAGGTCGATCAAATTGTCGCCCTGTTCTGCCATCTTTAAGGTACGCTTGCCCCGAAGAAGACAGCCCTGCTAGTTTTAATAACTCTTTGATCTTAGACTCTTCCGCCCCATCAAATACAGGAGAAGCAAAAGGAACCCCTTGTTTATAATGATGAGTTATTTCAAGCACTCTTTCCTCAGGTGCCTCCAAGATATTTTCATTGTGTTCACTACTGAACTCTAAAATCTTATGGAGATGTTGTCTCAATTCAGGCATCTGTTTGCTATTGAGCAAATCAGATAATTGCTTACCCAGTGATTTTGCCGCCCAACCAAGGTGCGTCTCTAGAACCTGGCCAACATTCATCCGAGAGGGAACTCCCAATGGATTCAAAACGATATCAATCGGCGTACCATCATCAAGATAAGGCATATCCTCTACAGGAACAATAACGGAAACAACCCCCTTATTACCATGACGACCGGCCATCTTATCACCAGGTTGAATCTTACGTTTTTGAGCCAAGAAAACTTTAACAATTTTAATCACCCCTGGAGATAAGTCATCCCCTGCTTGCAACTGAGTTTTCTTATGTTCAAGAGCTTTTTCATAACTTTTTCTAAGATCATCATACTGACCTTTCAGCTCTACAAGATAGTCATTGATGCTTGCATCAGAAAACTTCAACGAAAACCAATCTATCTTGTTGACTGTTGACAAATGATCTTTGGTTAAAACTGTACCCTTCTTAAGGTTAGGTCCGCTCACAACAGTCAATCCTACCAATTTCTTCTCAAGTTGCTCAAAAACAACATTCTGCTTTAACCTCATGGTATCATGCAAATCTTTGCGCGATCGTTCTAACTCACTTTCATCAATAATTTTGGCCCTATCATCTTTATCTACACCATCTCTAGTGAATATTTGAACATCAATGACCGTGCCTTTAACCCCAGGAGGAACTCGTAAAGAAGAGTCTTTCACATCCGAAGCTTTTTCACCAAAAATGGCTCTTAAAAGTTTTTCTTCAGGAGTTAATTGCGTTTCGCCCTTCGGGGTCACCTTACCAACCAGAATATCACCTGGGACAACTTGAGCTCCGATGTAAACAATACCTGACTCATCCAACTTGCCCAATGCACTTTCACCAATATTAGGAATATCTGCACTAATTTCTTCAGGGCCTAATTTAGTATCCCTTGAAATACAACTTAGCTCTTGAATATGAATCGAAGTAAAGCGATCCTCACGAACAACCCTCTCAGAAATCAGAATTGAATCCTCAAAGTTATAACCATTCCACGACATAAAAGATATGAGCATGTTTTGACCTAACGCTAATTCCCCTAAATCAATGGACGGACCATCTGCTAAAACTTCACCTTTTGCAACCATATCTCCTTCATTAACAATAGGACGATGATTGATGCAAGTGTTTTGATTGGACCTAGAAAACTTAGTTAAGTTATAAACATCAACCCCCAAATTATCTGAATCTTCTAAAACATCAGATTTAATAACAATTCTTGAAGAATCTATCAATTCAACAACACCTGAATGTTCTGCTACCGTCGAAATCCCAGAATCTGAAGCAACAGCTCTCTCCATGCCTGTACCCACTAAAGGCTTTTCAGCACGAATCGTAGGCACTGCTTGTCGTTGCATATTAGATCCCATTAATGCACGGTTGGCATCATCGTGCTCAAGAAAAGGGATCAAGGCGGCTGCCACAGAGACTAACTGCTTGGTTGAAACATCGGCATATTGGATATTTGCACCATCTGTAAAGGTAAACTCGCATTGATATCGACAGGGAACCAAACCCTCTTTAACCGAATTATTATCTCCTTGGAAATTTTTCTGCCCAATGTAGTGGTTAAATTCATCAATCGCTGTTAAATAAACTATTTCATCGGTAACCTTACCGTTATCCACCTTAACAAAAGGAGACTGCAAGAAACCATATTCATCAGGCATCGAGTATACAGATAAAGAGTTAATTAGACCAATATTTTGACCCTCTGGAGTCTCAATTGGGCAAACCCTTCCGTAGTGTGTATGGTGAACATCCCTCACATCAAAACCCGCACGATCTCTCGAAAGACCACCTGGCCCCAAAGCTGAAATTCGTCGTTTATGAGTGACTTCAGAAAGTGGGTTATTTTGTTCCATAAACTGCGATAATTGACTGGAACCAAAAAAGTCTCTTAAAGTTGAGATCAAAGGTTTCGCTATAATAAAATCCTGAGGCATGTATTCATCAGTATCAGGGTGCGCCATACGATCTTTAATAGCCCTTTCTACTCGTATCAAACCAATTCTAAGCTGATTATCAATCATTTCACCGACCGAACGAACCCTTCTATTAGCTAAATTATCAATATCATCTACCTGTCCTTTACCATCACGAATATCGACTAAAGTTTCAAGAACCTTAACGATATCTTCAGGGCTCAATACAGTCACGCTTTCATCAACATTCATGCCAATACGTTTATTAAATTTCATGCGCCCAATGGGAGAAAGATCATACCTATCATCTGTAAAAAACAAACTGTTAAACAGGGCCTCTGCAGAGTCTTTAGTCGGAGGTTCACCTGGTCTCATGACCCGATAAATTTCAACCAACGCTTCTAGCTTATTATTAAGACCATCAAGTCTCAGCGTATCTGAAATATAACGACCCCTATCAATATCATTGAAATAGATAATATTGACTGAAGACTTTTTCGCAGCCTGTAAGGCATCAAGATGATCCTGAGTTAAAATATCATTGGCATCAACAATAATTTCACCCGTTGCTTTATCAATAACAGTGGTTGCAACAACTTTGCCTATTAAGTAGCCCAAATCATAAGTAATTGTCTTGATCTTAGCCTCTTTTATTTTGTTAACATGTCGATTAGAAATACGACTGCTTCCTTTAACAATGACTTCTTTACCTTTACAAATATCCGCATAAGCAATGGTTCCTACCAAAAGTTCTGGATCAGAATTAAATGAGACTTTATCTGAACTAATGGAAACCTTAATTGTCTCGAAAAATTGCTTTAATATACTTTCAGTACTATGACCAAGGGCTTTTAAAATAATAGTGACAGGAAGCTTACGCCTACGATCAATCCTTACAAAAATAGAATTCTTGCTGTCAAACTCAAAGTCTAACCAAGCTCCTCGGTAAGGAATGATGCGCGCAGAATACAATAGTTTTCCAGAAGAATGAGTTTTGCCTTTATCATGCTCAAAAAACACACCTGGAGATCGATGTAATTGCGACACTACAACACGCTCAGTACCATTAACCACAAAACTTCCAGTCGGTGTCATTAAAGGTAATTCACCCATATAAACATCTTGCTCTTTAACACCTTTAACCTGGCCTGCCTTTGCACCGTCTTTTTCATAATGAATTAAACGAATTTTAGCTCTTAAAGATGAAGCATATGTCGAACCTCTAAGTTTACAATCTGCAATACTGAATGCGGGCTCAGCTAAGTCATAACTTAAATACTCAAGTTGTAAATGACCCGAGGAACTCGAAATAGGAAAAATTGACTTAAAAGATGCATGCAATCCTTTATTTTGCAATTTGTCAGGAGCAACCCCTACTTGAATAAAATCATTGAAAGACTGTACTTGAATATACACCAAATTTGGAATTTCAATTGCATCTTGATGAAAACCTAAATTTATTCTTGGCCGCTTAACTTTTACACTGGTCATCTAACTCTGCCTCGTTGCACACTTAAAATATTTAACATAAACAAATACCAGGGACATGATACATCATGTCCCTGGATAAAAAAAGCTAACAGATTTATTTAAGATCAACCGAAGCACCGGCCTCTTTAAGCTTATTAACAATCTCTTCAGCTTCAGCTTTGGCAGCACCACTCTTGATTGTTGAAGGGGTTCCCTCAACCAAGTCTTTGGCTTCTTTCAAAGATGCACCTGTAATTTCACGAACAACCTTAATGACATTGATCTTCTTATCACCAAAACTGCTCATAACAACATCAAATTCAGTTTTCTCTTCTGCAGCAGCTCCAGCATCTTGAGATGCAGCAGGCGCAGCAGCAGCTACAGCTGCAGTCGCTGATACGTTAAACTTCTTCTCAATCTTTTCAACCAATTGAGTCACTTCTAGAACCGTTAGGTTCTCTATTGCATCGACTAATTTATCGACTTTTAGGGCTTCACTCACTTTTAATGTCTCCTATTGTTGTAACTTACTCTAGCTTGCCGACTGTTTTTGTTCAGAAACAGCTTGCACCACTCTAGCTAAACGTCCTGCCACATCAGACAATGATGTAGCAACCTGGCGAACTGGACCTTGAAGGCAAGATAACAGCATGGACAATGCTTGCTCTCTATTCGGCATATTTGCAACTGACTTCAGTTGCTTATGGTCCAATTTTCCTGATCCGGATAAAGATAATACCTGCAATTTAGCAGCTTTATTATCATTTAAATACTTAACAGCCAACTTGGCTGCTGAATTAGGTTCATTCAAAGAAAATAATAAAATATTAGGGCCATCTAAAGCATCGCTACAAGCTTCAAAAGGGGTTCCCTTAAGAGCCCTTCGTGCCAAGGTGTTTTTGACAACTTTAGAAAGAACACCTGATTCTCTGGCCTCTTTTCTGAAATTATTAAGATCATTAGAAGTCATCCCCCTATATTGCATAGCAATAAAGCAAGGAGCTTCTTGACTAACTCCATTAATTTCATCAACAACCGTTTTCTTCTCAGATAAATTTACAGACATAATGAACCTCTAACTAACACTTGATAAATCCACCAAAACTGACGGACCCATCGTTGAATTGATATATAACTTCTTTAAATACTGGCCTTTTGCAGCAGCTGGCTTAGCTTTTTTAACATCTAAAACAAAATGTATAATATTCTCAACAAGCTCCTCTGGTTTAAACTTACATTTTCCGACCGAACAATGTACAATACCAGATTTATCAACTTTGTAAATAACCTGTCCCTTCATGGCTGCACTAACAGCCGAAGCAGCATCTTGAGTAACCGTGCCTACTTTAGGGTTAGGCATTAACCCTTTAGGGCCCAACACCTTTCCTAATCTACCCACAAACTTCATAGCCTCAGGGGTTGCAATCACAACATCATAATCCACAGACTTCTTCATGGACTCAGCCAAATCTTCCATACCCACAACAACGGCTCCAGCTTTCTTAGCTGCTTCGGCCTGATCTCCGCTTGCAAAAACAGCAATGCGTTTACTCTTACCTAAACCATTCGGCATGGCCGATGAACCTCTGACCATATGCTTACGCGGATCAACACCAAGGTGTAAAGCCAAATCTAAACCTTCATCAAATTTAGCAGATGCCATTTCACAACATAGTTTAATGGCATCGATTAGTGCCAAAGGAGACTTAATCTCACCAGCACTTTTATGTGCTGCTTGCATTCTTTTACTGACCATCAACAGTTTCCCCCTCTGATTCAATCTCAACACCCATACTACGGGCCGTACCTGCAATGATACTCATGGCTGCTTTCAAACTACCTGCGGTAATATCAGGCATTTTGATCTTGGCAATGTCTTGCAGTTGCGCGAGGGTTAATTTACCCACCTTATCCTTATTCGGCACTGAACTACCTGAAGCAATGCCTAATGATTCTTTAATGAGCACTGACGCAGGAGGTGTTTTAACAACGAAGGTAAATGTTCTGTCTTTATAAACCGTAATAATTACGGGAGACACCAAACCTTTTTTAAGGGTAGCTGTGCGTTGATTAAAATCATCACAAAACTGCTTAATGTTAATACCATGCTGCCCCAAAGCTGGGCCAACCGGCGGTCCTGCCATTGCTTCTCCCGCTTTTACCTGTAATTTAATCTCTGCGGTAATTTCTTTACTTGCCATCTTCAACCTCTATCTATTTAACTGCTTTTTTCAACTTGATTAAACTCAAGCTCTACCGGAGTGGATCTTCCAAAAATAAGAACCGAAACGACTAAACGACTTTTGTCATAGTTGATATCTTCAATGACACCGGTAAAGTCAGAGAAAGGACCGTCCATAACCCGAACAACTTCGCCCAGCTCATAAGAAATCTTTGGTTTCGATTGACCTTCAGTAGCATCCATCATTCTATCTAGAATGGCCTTGGCCTCTTTATTGGTTATGGGCATAGGCTTATCCTGCGTGCCCCCAACAAAACCAAGAACATTGGGCAAACGACGAATCAAATGCCACAAATCATCATTCATATCAAGCTGTATTAAGACATACCCAGGAAAAAACTTACGCCTGGTTTTGCGCTTAACACCCGCCTTCATCTCTATAATTTCTTCTGTAGGAACAAGACAATCACCTATACCATCAGTCATCTTAGCTTGCTGAACTGCTAGCAAAATGGTATTTTTAACTTTTTCTTCATAGCCTGTTGACACCCTCACCACAAACCAGCGAAAGGTTGAATCATTAACTATTTTATCTTCATTACTCATACTTAACCTTATCTTATCCATCCAAATGCGTAGGTAATGATTGCATCTATGACCCAAATCATAAGTGAAACCAAAACAACAACAACGGCAACTACTGCACCCGTTTGAACTACCTCGTCCTTCGATGGCCACACAACCTTAAGCAATTCTATATAAGCTTCCTTCGAAAACGCATAGAACTCTTTACCCTGCCGTGTTTGTAACCCTAACAAGCAAGAAACAGCAAGGGTTGCAAGCCAAGATAGTAATTGAACCACCAAGGTTAACTTCACAAACACAAAAGGCAAAATCATAGTTCCCACGAAAAACATGGAAACTAGGCACCAAATTGAGGTATCCCGTACTTTATTCACTCTACTATCAGCCTGTTTCATAACAAAATTCTCAATCTGGCAGGCCAGGAGGGAATCGAACCCCCAACCTACGGTTTTGGAGACCGCCGCTCTGCCAATTGAGCTACTGGCCTATACCTTAATATTTAAGGCGTTGTTTGACAAGTAAAAAGTTGATTTTTTTTACCAACTATTCAATAATCTTGGTGACGACACCCGCACCAACTGTTTTTCCACCCTCTCTGATAGCAAACCTTAGACCTTCATCCATCGCTATCGGGCAGATCAAATCTACCTCAAAAGTGATTTTATCTCCAGGCATGACCATCT
>DASCQC010000002.1:0-12180 GCA_036012865.1 Gammaproteobacteria bacterium | reverse complement strand
CACTTGTTGTAGGTCTTTAGGCTTAAATCTTTCATGATCAGCCATGGCCTGCCATTTTTCTAAGCTGTCATCAATCAGCTTGTTTTTCTTAGCAATAACCGCACTATAAAACACATCAAAAATAGATGTCCCAAAAAATTGATTCAAGTACTGAATACGAACAATCATTTTAGAAAGAGATAAAGCTTCATCTTCCATAAAGGCATGGACAATAGGCATCAATTTTTCAGCACCAAGATTTTGCTTACTCTCTCGAATCATCTCCCTGAGTTGATCTTGCCTGAGAATCTCTTTATCTTTGGGAGCAATAGCCTTAGCCATGAACTTATTCAATTTGGAAAAATGTAGTATTGAATCCGGCCCTTCCAAAAATATTTCGACACTCGGATGTAAGATAAAGTCTAACTTATCACTACTCAGCTCTTCCAAACTCCAGCCTTTAAGTGAAGAGGCATTGGTTTGTAAACACTGATTAAGAATCGTATTATTACGTAAACTAAGAAACCACCAACCTCTTTCATTGATATTGGATAGATGGATATTATCAGGAATTTCATGATTACTCACAGCTGAAGTAAAATACTCCTGAATGTACTTAGTGACAAAATATTCCCCGACAACCTCATCAGAAGAATTTTTTGAAAGCAAGAACTTACAAGACAAAATAATTTTCTGTAACGGTAAAAAAACATCGATTAATTCCTGCTTATGCTTCAAACGGTCACTATCATCCTTTCGCCCCTTGAAAAATTGACGAGATTCTTGACATTCTTTAATAAATTCATCGATATGTATTGGATGAATCATGGGGAACTTAAGGGCTGCGAAAAGCTCTTCTTTTAAACTTAAAATTTGGTAGAAAATAGTTTTAAGATGCCCTGACTCATATTGCTCAAAAGATTCATATATCTCATGAAATTGAGCGGCCTCATTCATCCACTCCTCTGGGTTATTTTGTAGTAGTCTAATAAGTGCACCCAAATTATTACTGTTGACCCGATCATTACCTACCACCTTATCCCAATGTTTAACGAATAAATCTGAAAAGCTTTGCAAGCTATCTTGTTTCTTTTGCACACAGATCAAAGACTCCAATAAAAAACGAACACTTGATAAACCCGAGATACCTTGAGTAGAAATCTCACTCACAAACCCTTTGATATCAGTCTTTTCAACCATCTTCAAGAGCTTTAGCATAACTGGCATAGTTGATTTGTTTAGGTCGTTAAATAAATTATTCCCCATAACCCATTGCCGAAAAAAATGCACATTGCCTTTCTTAGCAGCCTGTTGCATTGCTTTAAATATGACATACTTCCTTGACAATTCTAGGGCCGGAGAAATCTCCTTAAAAGCACTCAATGCATAAAAGTGCTTGAGTGATGTCATCACAGTTAAAAGATCTTTATCTCCTAAAGACTGCTTCATTCTGTCTAAGTATATATAACTTAACTGTAGGCCTCTAATAAATTTTTCGGGAAAACCATGATAATTGACGCTACATTCAATATAACTATCAGGTAAGTTCTTTGCTTGAACATGAAAAATCAACTTAAAAAACATTTAGTATCTCTATTTTTAATTAACAATAATATTGATTAATAATACAAAAAAACATAAATTATTGCAAGATTTTTATTATTCACACCCCCTACCCATATGAATTTTCTTCAGTGATATCCACCGTTAATGATTAAAAAGCTTTCCATCAACCAAATAATTCATTCAAACCCGACCTCATTTAACATACTTATGCTCAGTTTACTCTCCATTTTATGTGTGGTAAAATTGTTGCTTTGTGAGATTATAATGGCTCGTATCTTTATCTCTTTTGAAAGCACCTCATTATCAGAAGAGGAATCAGACCTAATATCCAGTGAACTTGGCAAAGAGTGGGTTGCAGGCGTTGTAATTTTTAGAGAAAATATTTACCCTGACCCGATAGAAACCCTTTCTCATGACCTTCGTGTCACACCTCAAGAGCATCTTTCATTTCAAACAACTCTACTTAATAACTTAGGCTATAAAAGACTCACTCCAGCATTACTGCGAACCCTTACCCTTGAAAATATTAGTTTCCTAGCCAATAACCAACGTTCCATCAATACCCTACAAGTAGCTCTAGATAAATGCCAACAACAATTTGATTCAAATAAAATTCATCAACAACTGATAAGCTTTGTTAACTCAGTGCTCAGCATTAACCCAAACCTTCTTATCGCCATTGACGAAGAAGGGGGCTACGTCCAACGAACAGAACATATTGAAACACTCGCCCGCCTACCTTCAGCTAAAGAACTTGGAATCAAGTATGAAAAAAACAAGCATGAAGGCCTAAAAGAACTAGAAACCTATGCTCTAGATTGCGTTCAGAATTTAAGAAATATTGCCGACATCAATTTTGCACCCTGCGTTGACATTGAGGATGAAATTTGCCCCATTATTTCTCAGCTGGAACGGGCGTTTAGCTCAAACATTGATACCCTTGAAATCTGTGCTCATAAAATCCTCGAAACCTTTGCTGCCAACGGCCTTATCGGATGTACTAAGCACTGGCCCGGTCACGGAAGAACCGAAAAAGACACTCATAAAAGAGGTCATGTCATTGACAGAAGGTCTGCTGAAGATATTCTTAAAGAAGCCGAACCTTACCTTGGCATCCATTCACCTATGATCATGACAAACCATGTTTGCTACCCCGAGTTTAATCAAGAAAAAACCGACCTGCCGGCCTGTTATCGAAAAGACATCATAGGTACGTTAAAAAAATCATTGCCTGATAGCCTAATCATTACCGATTGCCTCAACATGGGAACCTTATCTGAATTTGACCCCACCGTCTCAAATCAGCCCTCCATAGAAACCCTTGCTCACCGCATTGAACGCTCTTTAGCTTCAGGCCACGATATCGCCATGCTCACCCACCAACCTGCTCTTGTTATGAATAAGATTTTAATCAATCTGGTAAAAAAACAACTTAACCCAGCTAGCCCTGCCCCGCTAACCAGAATGATTGCAACAGCCCAAGATAATCGAAAAACCTACTGGAAAAGCTTACCCACCTCAACAACGCAACCACACAAAACCACCTCAACAGAACCCAACGCCCCCACCTTGAGCATACACTCATGAAACTATGCTTCTTCATATCAACCCTTAACCCTGGTGGAGCCGAACGCGTTGCTTCGTTACTGTGCAATGAATGGGCCAAACAACATGACGTGCATCTGATTACCTTATCCAGCGAACCTAAGCCTCATTTCCCACTTAACCCCTCCATTCATTTACATTCATTAAACCATACTCCCAACGAATCTTTATCCATTGTTCAACGCCTTTATAGACTAGGAAAAAGAGTTAAAAAACTTCATCAAACCCTAAAAGAGCTACAACCCGATGTGTTAATCAGCTTCATGATTGAATCCAACATCATTGCATCACTTGCCAGCCTACCACTTAAACATAAACTGGTTCTGTCGGAAAGAACCCATCCTGGCTACTTTCGTAATCCTTTACTGGACCATACCCTGGGGCGCTATTCAAAATGGCTACGCACCGACCTTAGCCTTGTCGCGAATAAAGTATTGCGCAAACGATTTTATTCACGCGCAGATCATGTTGTTGTCCAAACTAAACACATTGCTGATTGGTTTGAAAAAAACACCCAGCTCACATGCAATGTTATTGAAAACCCCATTGATCTTTCTTTATACTCTGCAACACCTACCCCCTCCAATCAAACCATCACATGCATTGGTAGAATGACCTTTGAAAAAGGTCATGATTTATTAATTCATGCTTTTATCTCTATCGCAAAACAACACCCTGATTGGAACCTTAATCTATACGGAGATGGCCCCTTACGCCCCTCATTACAAAAAATAGCCCAACAATCACCTTACAGCCAACAAATTCATTTTCTAGGCTCCACAAAAAAAATTCCCGAAGTTCTTAACACCACGGATATTTTTGTATTGCCTTCACTCATTGAAGGTTTTCCCAATATTTTATTAGAAGCCCTATCCTCTGGATGCTCTATTCTAAGCACTCACTACCCAGGATTTCCTGAATACCTCACCCCTTATCTGAAACTATGCCTACCTGACGACATTGCAAGCATGAGCACACAATTACAAGAACTCATGAATCATTCCAAATTACGTGAAACTTTAAAAAAATCTACACCCAAAGCCACTCAACACCTAAACACCCCTCTCATTGCCCATCAATGGATATCCATCATCCAATAATTAATCATAAAAAAACCAGCAATATAATCATTATTTACTATACTTAATCTAAGAGAGGGACCACCATGAATAATGTACTATCAGACATTAAAACTATCATGACCAGTAAACTAAAATACTGGATATTAAGTTTAATTCATCCGAAAGGGTTTCTATTTTCAAATAGAATTCATCACTGGCTAAAAAAAACACTCAAAGACCCTCGTTTTTCTAGCTATGACTCACAAAGACATCAATTAATTCATAACCCAAAATCCCTACAAGGCTTGATTGGGATTGGACATTACCCTCAACAAAACACTGTATCAGATTCAATCGTATTCGTTTTCCCAGGCAATACTGAAACACCTTTTCATTATCGAAAATTAATAAAAACCATCAGCAATGACAATAACGTCGAAGTTATCAGCTATTTTAACCCTGGTGTTGCTGGAACTCCCGGCCAATTTATCAATGAACTACAAATTAAAAACCTGCACATAAGGGCTATTCGTCAACACATTAACGACTATCAAATCAAATATAACAATACCCCTAGAATATTTTTATATGGCTACTCTTTAGGGGGTGCCATTGCATTATTGATTGCTAAAGACCTCATAAATATTGATAAAATAAAACCTAAGGTTTTTATTCATGCATCCTTTGATTCTACCTCTAGCGTGGCTTCGCAATGGGCTCCCTATCATTTGATTTTAGGCATTGCACTAGCCATCACAACACTCCTGTCTAGTATTGTTATTAGCCCCTTATTCATTCTGCCGTTAGGATTAGTTTCCTATGGAATTCTTGTGTATACTCCTTATGGCATTCAATTCACTCAACTAATGATAAAAAAAACCTGCTATTTTGTACTAAAGCGCTTTAAAATGAACATGAGCATCACCCACATAGCCAAGGATTTATTACAAGAAAATTTAATTATTATAAGCCACCCTGAAGGTGATCAAACGATTCCAAGCCCATCAAGTTTAGTCGAGCAATTTCATAAAAAAACTCCCTCCATTCACAAACTAAACCCATTAAAAAGATACAAACATAAAAACCCTCACTCTCTTGAACTTGAACAACTTATATGCCCTGAATCCAAAAGTAGTGGCTTATCTTTGCTATATAAATTTCTTCAAGAATCCAAAGACAACAACCAACAGAAAAAATAACTTAGCGACGGTGTTTAATTTTTAGGTACCGCAATGCTGTCCATAGAAGCCAATACACTTTTCGCTCGCTCAACACCCCATTGATCAAAAACATTCACCCCCGCGTACTCCCCTAGAACATAAACCTTATATTCATAAAGCGCCATTAAGGCTCCCATGCACTCTGGAGAAAGCTGACGAAGCATAATCAGTGTGCTCCCTCTCCCCCCTTCAATGCATTGTTTAGAATCCGCATGATCATACCCTTGGTATAAAACTTCTGATTGCGCTATGGCACTGGATTTAAGCTCTGGCTGGCTATCAGCCACAACCCAATCCACTGAAATCTCTTGCCCGCCTTGCATCACCATTTGTGAAACTGAATGCTGCAACTCTGTCCCAACCATGGATAACAACCAACTTGCCATGGGTTGATGTAAGGGAGCTCCTGAAGACTGATAACACTTTCCTAAACTTTCCATATGCAGCTGCATAAAATAGTCCGGTAAATGACGTAGCCTATAACCATAAACTCCAATGAGTTTAAGTAAACACCCCGAAGAGTTCTTCAAAGCATCCATCAAGGCAAGTCGGCAGGAAGCATCAAAACTATTCCCTCTTGCTAACCAATCTTGATCAAAATATCTGGCTCCTTGCAAAAACTTCTTAAAAGGTTGCGCCCCGAAAACCGTCACTAAAGAAGCCGAACAAGCCCCCCATACTGAAAACCTTCCAGAAACCCAGGTAGGAAATGATTGTATGTTAGCGGATAAAAAACCTAATTCCAGAGCTCTATCCGGGTAGGCTGTGACCGCCCTTATCTTTGAAAAATCATTATTGTAAAACTGCAACGCTAGGGAAAAATTAGCCAACGGCTCTAAAGAAGTCATGGATTTAGAAACCACATACGTCAAGGTTGTCTTAGCATCCAAAGGTTCTAAAACATCATGAAGCTCCCTAGCATCTAAACCCGACACAAAATGCAGCTTGATGGTTGGCTTAGCCCTCTCTGCTAATAAAGAAGCTAAGGCCCTTGCCCCAACGACCGACCCACCAATACCTATATGCACCACATCGGTAATTTGATCTGAGCATTGCGCCCAACCCATCCAATCATCACCTAACTCTCTTAGCTGATAAAACCTATTAGGCGCTGTTCTATCCGTGGATAGCTTCTCAACCAAAGCTCTCTTTACCCCAAGATAAGATGATTCTTGAATCAGGCTCTCCCTAGATGTGTCGAGAGTTAAATAGGGGTTAACTTGTAAGGTAGGCTCCAATTTAGGCATGACTTAAAACTCCTTCTGCAGATGCTTCTGCCCCATGAATACATTGGCAGCTAAATAACCCTTGGATTGTCCGCAATCAAACCTGTCTCCCTCATAACGATAACCCCTAACAACTTCCTCTTCAATGAGAGCATTGAGAGCACCTGTAAGCTGAACTTCCCCCTCATCCCGGCCTAAGCTTGATTGTAGGTGTTTGAATACCCTCGCCGATAAAAGATACCTGCCGATCATGGCCATATTCGAAGGAGCTGCTTCCATTGAAGGCTTTTCAACCATCGACGTGATTCGTCCATGGGGCCCTTCCTTCGCAATACCATAGTGAACCACGTCCTCCTTATTCACAGGGGTTAACGCGACAACAGATGATCGACATTCTCGATACATATTCAGCATGCCTTCAAGGCAAGAATCCCCACTCGTCACTAAAAACTCATCGCATAAAGATAATAAAAATGGCTCTTCATGAACCATAGCCTGAGCTAAATAAACCGCATGTCCCAGCCCCTTTGGAGCTGATTGATCAATAAAATGAAAACGCACCTTTGGCAGCAAATCTGCTACCTGGTCAGACAAAAATTTATGATACTTTCCAGACTGAAGCGCTCTAAAATGATCCTCGATGAGCTTTTTTCTTGGGTGAGTAATAAAAATAACATCCGTGACACCTGCCATCAAGGCCTCTTCAACAGCATATTGAATCAAAGGCTTAGCATTCACTGGCAATAACTCCTTAGGAGTAACCAATGTTGCTGGATAAAATCGAGTCCCTAAACCCGCTACAGGAAAAACAATCTTCTTTGGAATCATCTTACAAACCTTTCAAAAACCAGATACCCAACATCATAACAAAAACTGCCTCCTAAAAAAATATTTATCTTAATAAGTAACTCGATCAACAACCCGCTTCAGCACAATTTCAATAGCATTTAATCAGAACAATGCTATAATCTAACTTCTGTTAACGGATAGTATAAGTATGGCTACAGTATTGGTAACTGGGTGCGCAGGTTTTATCGGGTTCCACACAGCAATGAAGCTCACTCACATGGGGCACGAAGTCATTGGCTTGGATAACTTCTCTGATTATTACGATGTCAACATTAAAGAAGATCGAGCAAAGCAACTTAACTCACAACCCAACTTTCGCATGCATCGAGTTGATATCAGCCAATACCCGGAACTACTCAGCACACTTAATCAAGAAACACCCATTGAATACGTCATTCATCTGGCTGCACAAGCAGGCGTTCGCTACTCCATTGAAAACCCTACGAGCTATGTCCATGCCAATATCCAAGGGCAACTCAATTTGTTGGAATGGAGCCGAACTCAGCCGCAGATCAAACATTTTGTGTACGCAAGCAGCTCTTCTGTTTATGGCCGTAATACAACCCTTCCGTTTAGCCCGGAACACCGAACCGATCACCCCATGTCATTTTATGCTGTTTCCAAAAAAAGCACAGAATTACAAGCCGAATGCTATGCCCATCTTTTTAATATCCCTCTTTCTGGGCTGCGTTATTTTACCGTGTATGGCCCCTGGGGTCGACCTGATATGGCTGCGTATTTATTCACCCAAAATATTTTAGATAAGCGCCCGATTAAAGTGTTTAATTTTGGTAAGATGCAACGGAATTTCAGTTACATTGATGATATTGTTGCCGGCACCATCGCCTGTTTATTTAAAGATAACCCACAAAACCATAGCATCTACAACCTCGGTAACGATAAAACAGTAGAACTTATGACCTTCATTCAAACGCTGGAAAAACATCTCAACACCCAAGCGATTTACCACATGGAACCCATTCAACCCGGAGACGTTCCTGCCACATTAGCTGACATCTCTAGCAGTCAAAAAGATTTTAATTACCAGCCAACCACCGATATCGATCAAGGGCTCAAAGCTTTTACCGACTGGTATAAAAACTATTATAACATCACATCATGTGTGGATTAGCAGGGTTTATATCACTGCCTTCACTGCCCCGTGAAGAGGCCCGAACTCACTTACTTACCATGGCTAACTCTCTTAAGCACCGTGGACCCGATGATCAAGGTATTTGGTATGACCCCCAATCAGGCTGTGGCCTAAGTCATCAACGCCTTGCCATTCAAGACACCTCTTTAGCTGGGCACCAACCCATGCTAAGCCCAAGCGGAAGGTATGTTCTTGCCTACAATGGCGAAATTTATAATTTTCTAGTCATGAAAAAAGAACTCGAAAACCTAGGACACAAGTTTTTAGGTCATAGTGACAGTGAAGTTTTACTTCATGCCTTTGATGCCTTTGGCTTCGAAAAAACACTCAAAAAACTCAACGGAATGTTTGCTTTTGCTCTTTGGGATCAACAGCTTCGCCAATTATTCTTAGCAAGAGATACCGTCGGAATCAAACCCTTATTATGGTACCAAAAAGGCCAAACCATTCTATTCGGATCCGAAATGCAAGCCCTAGCAGTCCACCCGCTGCATTCCCAAAAAATCAACTCAACTGCTCTCAATTACTTTCATTTATACAGCGCCGTACCTCATCCCTATACCATCTTCGACAACACCCATAAAATCCCACCCGGTCACTACCTATCTATGGCTCGGGATTTTACAACCACTTTGAAAGCTTATGATACACTCACGGACCGATACTCTCACCCTCAAACCCACTTAATCCATGACCCCATTCAAGCTAAAGCAAAGGTTTCCCAAGCCCTAGAAAAAAGCCTACAACATCAATCCATCGCCGATGTTCCTCTCGGAGCATTTCTTTCCGGAGGGATTGATAGCTCCCTGGTATCAGCTCTGTTACAAAAACAATGCCATGGAAAACTACACACTTTCTCGATTGGTTTCACCGACCCCCAATTTAATGAAGCACCCTACGCCAAAGCTGTCGCAAACCACTTGGGCACCCAACACCATGAGTGCATCTTAAAACCTGAAGATGTTTTAAACCAAGTCTCCGAACTCAGTACTATTTATGACGAACCCTTTGCAGATTCCTCACAATTACCGACCTTATTAGTCTCTCAATTTGCCAGAGAACATGTTACCGTAGCACTCTCCGGCGATGGTGGCGATGAACTTTTTGCAGGTTACACTCGACATTTATTCAATTACCAAATTGGCCAATACCTCTTTAAATGCCCTTTGCCCATGCGAAAAGCCATGAGCTATATTCTCTCAAAACTACTACAAAACAAACAATTTAATACCCTTGAAAACCTATTAAAAGCTCGTCTTCCTATCACCCAATGGCACAGCAAACTTAACACCCTCTCCAAAGTTCTCCTTGCCCACACTCCGCTTGACCTTGCTCATCGCAGTTTAACTCAATGGCCAGACCCTTTAAACAATACCCTCCCTCATCTCCTTCAATCTGACCATTACCGCTCAATCAAAAACATTCAACACCCCCTGACTCAAATGCAAATCTTAGATGCCCATCATTACTTACCCAATGATATTTTGACGAAGGTTGATCGAGCCTCGATGCACCATAGCCTTGAAGTTAGAGTTCCACTTTTAGACCTTGAAGTTATCCAAGCCGCCGCTTCCATTGACCCTTCCTTGCATATTCAAGGGTTCAAAGGCAAACAAATTCTTCGTTCAATTTTGTCTGATTACGTTCCACAAAAACTTATTGATCGACCTAAAATGGGCTTCGGAATCCCTATACACAGCTGGCTCAGAGGCCCTCTTCGCAGTTGGGCAGAAGACCTATTAAACTCAAATTTTACCGACATCTATGAAGACTTCCAACCTATCATAAAAAATACTTGGCAAGAACATATCCAAGAGAAACACCATCATGGCTATCGACTCTGGAATAGCCTGATGCTGATCAGCTGGCTAGAATCATGGAAACCTAGAATTAAAGCGTTAAAACAACCCCTAACTACCAATCAGACCACCCATTAGCTTCTTTAAAACAACCGATCAATTAGGTTTTCTACCAGAAGGCGTTTCCAGCTTAGATTCTTTTTTATTTTTACGCCCTGTAATCTTAGACAAAAGCTTGGAAAATTTTGACTCCACCAGGCTCCTTTTTTTCTCTTGTAACTTTTTAGGGGTTAAATCCTTGACTTTATCCATCGCTAAATTACCCCTAACCAAAGTTTGATAGGATGTAGACCTCTTCATAGATAAAGCCCTTTCCAATAATTTCTTTTGATTCTCATCATAATCCTCCTTTAACTTCAAAGGGCGATCATAGGAGTAACCCAAGGACTCTAACCTTAGATTCAACACCTCCAAAGGTTGTAACTTATCAACCAAGTGTCTTTGATATATCATGCATTGAGCTTTTTCCGATAACCCCTTTACCTTAGCCAAAGCAAAACTCTTCATAAAACCCTCTCTTCGGATCAGCTTCATAAAAGCTTCATCAAACCCTTTTATCTGACCTATTTCCTTTATCCGTTCTTTGATCAAGTCCATAGTGAGCACTTCTTCCGTACCTAAGATGTGTTTAAAAAACCCCTTATCTACACTCATGATTAAATTGATCACACTCTCTTCTCCACGCTCAACAGCGTTTCTTAAGGCAAATAAACCTCGGTCCTTTGTTTTCGAAAAAGCATATAAAAAAACATCCACATTCACTTGATTTATTTGAGTATGCAGATTTTTTCTAATTTTATCACACTCTGAGTTAGCAACTATCTTGATAAAAGCATCACCCGAGACAAAACGATGCAATAAATTTTCATTTTTTTTATCTTTCAACCACCTATCAAGCTCACTTAAAGTCATCTTGCTAAGATTTTTTAAATTTTTACCTTGATTTAATTTGCCCCCATAAGTACGATAATCCGCACCTAAGCCCTCGATAATTTCAGCGTGTCCAATTATAATCATTGAATGCAATATACCCAATTTATTTTCAACAGAAAAGTGTTTATATTTGCCCAAGAATGTTACATATTGATCGCCATATTTCTTGATCAAGCCCTTGACAACCATGATATCATCTATTGATTCGAACCCTTTTCCAACTAACTCACTAATCTCACAATATCTTTGCATCCTACGAAAAAACCTAGAAACTTGTAATGCTGATGGTCTTACTTCAGGCTTTTTGTAAGTCATTCTATTAATAAACCTAGCAAGACTATCTCTAAGCAAAGCCTGATTTTTATCTTTCGGTACTTTCAACGACATTAATGAGTCATTATTCCTATATAAAGGCTCCATTTTTAACATATAAACCCGTTGTATCTTGAGTTTTAAATTATATTTTTGCCTTTCTTCTATATTCTCCTGTTCATCGTGTCGCCCAACCAGTCGGCCAACATCTCCCAGCATGGCCATATAAATTAACCCTGCTGTATAAATATCACTTTTATTTGAACTTCTGCCCATACCATAAGTTTCAGGCGCCATATAAGATCCCGTCCCTATTTTTCCCGATTGAAAATCTCGAAATTTCCCCAAAGGCTTTTCACCCTCCTTTAACCCAGAACTTATTAACTCCTTAGCAAACCCAAAGTCGATTAACATAGG
>DASCQC010000001.1:0-27928 GCA_036012865.1 Gammaproteobacteria bacterium | reverse complement strand
AATAATCTTTTTATTCTATATATTATATATAATAATATTATGACAAACCATTCCTAACAGGCTAATTTAAGGTGTACATAACTCCTTTTGCTGAAGAAGAGGAAATAAGCGCTAGACTTAAATAAAGCCCCCTGCAAATTTAATTTTGTAATATTATTATAAAAATCGTTGACATCCCCCCTAATAATTATCTATGATAAGCTCAATTAAATTTAAGTTAAACAGGGCTTTTAATATGAAAAGAACCTATCAACCAAATACTTTACAGCGAAAGCGAAAACATGGCTTTAGAGAGCGCATGGCAACCAGAGGCGGGCGATCACTGTTAAGTCGACGACGCCGAAAAGGTAGAGACAAGCTGAGTGCCTAAATCTATATTTTGGCCGATAAAGAGAGCGATGAGTGATGGGATAGTTACCCGCGCCTCTTTTTCAAAATTTTGTTTTTTAAGCGGAGCCGTCAACCATCTTTCTGTCATTTGTTCAAAAAAAATTTTCAAGAAAGCTGTTGACAGAAATAGAATTCAACGAGTTTATAAGGCGTGTTTCACGGACCTAATAACCGCGTTGCCAACAGGGACCTACGTCGTGGTGGTAAAAAGAGGGGTCACTCAAATTAATTGGGGCGATCAGTACAAAGAAGTGAGGAATGAGTGGCTATCATTAATTCAGGCATTTTAAAACTGCTAAGGGCTTATCGATATTTAGTGAGCCCTGCATACATCCCCTGTTGTCGGTTTATTCCCACATGCAGCGAATATGCTGTGGACGCTTATCAATCATTTGGCTTTTGCAAAGCCACTTTTCTCGTTCTTAAACGTTTAACTCGCTGCCACCCTTGGGCGGGGTTCGGGTTTGACGAAGTGCCTAAAAGGGAGGGCTTTAATGAATAATTTTAGACGCTTGTTGTTGTATGTTGTTTTAATCTTTGTTTCTGTTAATTTGTATACAAACTGGGTTCATCGAAACGATAACATACCGGCTAAGTCGACCCCTGATGTTTCCTTGTTGCCTGAAATGAAATTGTCAACAAATAGTGGAGGGGCCTTAAGCGATAAGCACCGATATGTAAGAGTAGATACGCCTAAAATGGAAGTTCTCATTGATAAAGTGGGGGCTCGAATAGTGAATGCGAGGCTCAAAGATTACTCTTTGCTTGTGGGGAGTGATCAACTGGTTGATGTTTTAACCAATGACCCTGCGAACCCATTTGTCGCGAGCGCAGGTTTTTCTGGGGACTCTGATTTAGTTTTCACTAGCAGCAGTAATTACTACGAGCTTTCGGATAAAGCGACGCGAATAACCTTATCGTCCATCAGCTCTCAAGGCATCCTGCATGAAAAAAGCTTTGTGTTTTCTCCTTCCGCATACACCATAAAAACGGAAAGCACCATAAAGAATAAGGGAACCCATCCGTGGACGGCCAATTTTTATATGAATTTGATGGCTAAAAAAACAATGGCCTTTAATGAAAAAGAAGGCCTTCCCGACCCGTCTTCTTTTATTGCAGGAGAAGCAAAAAGCCTTTCTTCCAGCATGTTTACTTTCAACACCTTCACAGGGGCTGCGTATTATTCGAACGACCATTCGTACGAAAAAATACCTTACAAGTCTATTGCTAGTGAGCCGGTTAATTTACAAGCTAAAAAAAGCTGGATTGCTATTCAAAAAAGATATTTTATTACAACATGGATTCCTAAAGATGATAATAATACGTACCAAATTAATGGAACTTGGGTTTCGGGGCTTTCCAATGAACGAAAAGATGCCGTACAAGCCTTTAATTATTCGATGATAGGCCCACAGAATGTCATTCAACCAGGAGATAAAGCTCATTATTCTGCCACGCTTTATGCGGGACCAGAGATAACTAAAAACCTCAGCGGGCTCGCTTCTGGGCTAGACAAGACCATTGATTATGGGTTTCTATGGATGATCTCCAGCTTTTTATTCACCCTCCTTGAATGGATTTATCGATATATTCCTAACTGGGGATGGAGCATTGTTATTTTAACCTTTTTGATAAAAATTGTTTTTTATAAATTCTCTGAATCAAGTTATCGATCTTTAGCCAAAATGAAGAAAATAAACCCTCGAATTCAGGCTATTCAAGAAAACTATAAGGATGATGCCAGCGCTAAAAACCAAGCCATTATGGAGCTTTATAAAAAAGAGAAAGTAAACCCTTTAGGTGGGTGTTTGCCGATGCTTTTACAAATTCCATTTTTCATTGCTTTGTATTATGTTCTTATTGAGGCTATTCAGCTTAGGCACGCGCCTTTCCTTTGGGTCGTAGACCTTGCAGCTAAAGACCCCTATTACATCTTACCCGTTCTTATGGGGGCGTCTTTCCTTTTACAGCAACGCATGTCCCCTGCCCCACAGGACCCAGTACAAGCGAACATGATGCTAGCTTTGCCAGTGGTTTTTACCGCCCTCTTTTCACAATTTCCAGCGGGGCTTGTTTTATACTGGTTTATGAATAACACCTTCTCTATTTTACAACAGTGGTTGTTTTTAACCATGCACCCAGATGAATAAGAAAGCAGCCCCAGAAACCATTGTATCAAGAGCCACTGCTTCAGGGTGTGCCGGCATTGGCATCGTCAGACTATCGGGGCCTAAAGCCTTAGCCATAGCTTTACTGCTGAGTAAAAAAAAAAGATTAGCCCGAGGGTTATCCATTTTGTAAAAATATTTGACCCGCTTGAGGTGATTGATGAAGGCCTTTTGGTCTATTTTTCTGCCCCACACTCTTATACTGGAGAGGACGTTGTGGAGGTTCAATGTCATGGTAACGACCTCATTATTAACTCTATTGAAGAGACCTGCTGTCGATTAGGGGCCAGACGAGCTCGGCCAGGAGAGTTTACTGAACGAGCCTTTCTGAATGGAAAATTAGACCTGACTCAAGCAGAGGCCGTGGCAGATTTAATTGGCGCCCGCTCAGCGTCTGCAGTAAAGGCCTCCTTAAACTCATTGCAGGGGGTGTTTTCTTCAAGGCTAAGGACAATACAGCAAGCGCTTATGCACTTAAGGATCTGGGTTGAATCATCGATTGACTTTAGTGACGAAGGCGTGGATATTCTTTCGGACCAGGCCTTTATTGAAAAAAAGAAAAAACTGGAGAAGCTTCTTTGCGAAGCGATAGAGGCCGGAAGAAAAGGAGCTATCTTAAACAACGGTATTAACATTGCAATAATTGGCCCCCCTAACGCCGGCAAGTCATCTTTAATGAACACCCTTACCCAAGCCCCCACTTCTATCGTTACAGCCTCCCCAGGAACAACCAGGGACGTTATAAAGGAAAGTATTAACATTGATGGGGTGTGCTTTAATTTATTAGACACGGCTGGAATCCACCAAAGCACAGATACAGTTGAAAAAATTGGAATACAACGAACGCTGGATACTATTGGTAAAGCGGATTATTGTTGGCTGGTTTTTGATCAAACAGTAACGATGCCAAAGCCTGAAGAGTTTTGGGGAAACTATATTAAAAACATACCGTTTCCAAGAGAAAATTATAGTATTGTATTGAACAAATCTGATTGCATTAAAGACCCTGCCCCCTACCCTTACGCGCACAATGCTCTTAGCATTTCAGCAAAAACGGGAGAAGGGGTTGCGACTCTTCTTGAAAGAGTGAAGGATTTTCTAAAGGTGGAAGAATATTCTGAAGGAGCCTTCTCTGCAAGGGAGAGACACCTTGATCTTTTAGAAAAAACAAAGACCCATGTAAAGGATTCTATGACACACTTAGCTCAATCGCAACTGGAACTAGCGAGTGAAGACCTTAGGCTCGCTCAGCAACAGCTTGGATCTATTTTAGGAGAAGTTACCTCGGACGACCTTCTTGGCGAGATTTTTTCAAGCTTTTGTATTGGAAAGTGAGGATAACCTACCCTCATCAATCGAAAAACAAGCGTGCTGGTGAGTAAGCGATAAAACATCTCTTTTCAAGATGCCTGTAATGATGCTTTGAACCCCTAACTCCTCTAGAGAAGCAATAACAGCTTTTCGTTTAGGCATGTCTAACTCTGCAGGCAAGTCATCAATAAGGACAAGGCTTTTTTTGGAATAATCGTTAGCTAATAGGCGGACTTGAGCTAGTTTCATGGCATAAGTAATTATTTTTTGTTGGCCTTGTGACAGGCGCTGGAAAACTAAGTCCTCTTGAGTTAATACTTTAAGGTCTGCTCGATGAGGTCCGCTGTGGGTAAACCCTAGACGCCGGTCTCTTTCTCTGTTTTCTTCTAAACTCTCTTCTAAACTCTTTTCATACGGCCACCCTCTGTCATACTTGGTGCTGAGATTAAGGGGGATTAAGTTAAACTTCGGAAGAAGGTCCTGAAAATGCTCTTGCCATTCTTCGATAATTTGCTTGCGATAGCTGTCTATTTTATAGGCAGAAGAACAAAGCCCCTTATCCCAAGGGGAAGAATCAATGTTCTGTTTTAATGCTGCATTTCTTTGTGATAAATGGGTTTGATAGCTTCTCCAGCAAGAGATAAACTCAGGGAAACAATGAAATACTTTCCAGTCAATAAATTGTCGGCGTGATTTAGGTCCTGATGATAGCTGTCGGTGAGAGTCGGTGTCTATCATCAACGTAGGAAGCTTTTCTGCAACACTTGAAAATTGTTGAATATTTTTACCATCGATTTTTAATTGAGCTTCCTTGTTGCGTTGTTTTTCCCAACCAACAACAATAGGGCAGGGAGTGTTTTTTATGGCAACAACGACTCTAAAAAAAGAAGAAGAGTCTTGAATGAGTTGGAGGGGCTGACGGGACCGAAAAGATCTTCCGTGAGTTAGGCTATAGAGGCTTTCCAGTAGGCTTGTTTTCCCACTTCCATTATTTCCAAAAATAAAATGAATGCCCTCAGAAAAAGAAGCGCTTAATTCTGTTATGTTGCGAAACTGTTTAAGAGAAAGGTGTTCTATCGCGGGCATTAGAGAGTAAGGGGCATAATAACATATTGATAATCATCAGACCCATTAGAGTCCGTTATCAATACGCATTGATCGGCTGTTGATAGTGCCATACAAACCTCTTCCGTTGTGATGATTTGTAGAACTTCCTGGATGTAGTTAATATTAAAAGCGATCGTTAATGGAGCACCCTCATAATGGATGGTTAAAGTTTCTTCTGCCTTTTCATGCTCTACATTGCTAGAAAGAATGTTAAGAGAGTGGTTCGAAAAACTGAGCTTTGCTCCTTTAAACTTTTCATTGGCAAGAATAGACACCCTTGAAAGAGCTCTTTTTAGATCGGCGACCCCAATTCTTGCTAAAAGGTTGTTTTTCTTGGGTATGAGTTGGTGGCAGTTTGGAAAGTTTCCATCAATTAAGTTAGATAGTAAAGTAAACTGAGGGGTTTTTATTTTTATCGAGGAAGCGCTCACGTTCATCTCAACCACAGAGTCACTTTCTGTTAAAAGGCGCTGCAGTTCATAGATTGTTTTTCGCGGAATAATGGCTCTTATTGGAGTGTTTTTAATTACTTTGAGTGATCCGAAGGCCATTCTGTGACCGTCTGTAGCTACGGCCTCTATGTGGTTTTCAGAACTCTCAATGAGAAGCCCGTTTAGAAAAAAACGAACGTCTTGTTGAGCCATTGAAAAAGAAGTTTTTTCAAGAAGGTCTTTGAGCTCTGCTTCTGTAAGAGAGTAAGAGCTAACAGCCTCAATAGTATTAAACTCTGGAAATTGAGAGGAGGGAAGGGTCGCTAGTTGAAACGAAGAGGACTCGGTTTTAACGGTTAACCAATTATCTTCATAACAAATGGACATCAAAATATTGTCGGGCAAGTTTTTAGTAATGCTTAATAATTTTTTACAAGGAACCGCTAAGTCAAACGAGTTTTCAATACTTCCTGCTATCGGGGCAGAGGATTCAAGCTGAACTTCAGAATTTGACGTCATCATTTTTAGAGAAGAGCCTTCGCCAATAAGCCTAACAAAAGAAAGAATTTGAATAACATGAGAGGACTCAATGACTCCACTAACGGTTTTCAGCGCCTCTAAAAGGTCTTCTTTCATTATTTGAACATTCACTTCTTGTTGGGAAGGTTTTACGGAGGAGGGGGCGGTTGTTTCAGATGTCATGGTGACTCCTTAGCTTATTTGTCGTGAAAGGATTTCAACGTCTTCAGCCATTTCGGGAAGCTCATTGATAAGTCTTTTTACTGTTTTTACAGCATGAAGAACAGTGGTGTGGTCCCTTCCGCCAAAGGCTTCTCCTATTTCAGGAAGGCTCTTAGTCGTGTTTTCTTTGGCTAAATACATGGCCACTTGTCGAGGTCGAGCAATGGACCGGTTTCTGCGTTTGCTTAGAAGGTCTTGCATTCGAAGTTTGTAATAACGCGCAACGGTTTTTTGTATGCTATCTAAGTTAACGGACTTTGCCTGTAAACTTACAATATCTTTTAATGCCTCTTTAACAAAATCAAGGGTTATGGATTGTCCAGTAAAGTGGGCATTGGCAATCACTCTTTTTAATGAACCCTCCAGCTCTCTGACGTTTGATTTGATAAGAGCTGCCATAAAAAAGGCAACCTCTTCAGGTAAGGCAACCCCAGACAGTTCTGCTTTACGGATAAGGATAGCTACTCGAGTTTCTAGTTCAGGGGGGTCTATTCCAACGGTAAGTCCCCAAGTGAAACGGGATTTAAGGCGCTCTTCTATGCCGGTGAGTTCTTTGGGGTAACAGTCAGTGGTTAATATAACTTGGCTCCCCCTTTCAAGCAGGTGGTTAATGGTATGAAAAAGCTCTTCTTGAGACCTCTCTTTTTGTGTCAGAAACTGAATATCATCAATCATCAGTATTTTTAGGCTTCTAAAATGCTTTTTGAAGGCTTCCATTTCCCCTCTTTGCAAAGAGCTAACCATTCTGGAAACAAACCCTTCAGAGTGAAGATATTCTACTTTTGCGTCAGGGTTTATGGCCAGGTGACTGTGCCCAACTGACTGCATTAAATGAGTTTTCCCTAGCCCGACAGGGCCATAGATGACAAAAGGATTATAGGAGCTACCAGGCGTTTCTGCTACTCGAATAGCGGCTGCTTTGGCGATAGCATTCGAAGGCCCCTCAACAAAAGAATCAATGACAAAGGTTTTGTTTAGGTTGGGGTTCCGGGTGGGTTTATTAACGATAACTTTTTGTGAGACAGAGGGCGTAGAAGAAAAGGTTTTTTTAATGCCCATTTTTAAAGATATATTCATGGAGGGCCTGTTAAGTTGGAGCAATAGGTTCTCGAGAGAGGCTATATATTCAGCTTGAAACCGATCTAGAACGATTTGGTTGTGAAAGTACAAAAATAGAGTTTGCCCTTGCTGTATCGCTTGAATAGGTAAAATCCAAGTATTAAAAGGCTGGTCATCCACGGTACGTTTAAAATGACTAAGGCATTCTTCCCAAAGATCGATTGTATTCACTGACACCTTCCTAAAATCAAAGAGTAGTTTATCTGGAGTTGATCAATTAATCCAGTTAATCACTCACTCTTTCTTTCATTAAGCCATTGCTGAAGAATGATTTGGGCGCTTAAGGCGTCTACTTTTTCTTTTTTAAGTCCAGAAAAACCATGTTTATCAAAAAGCTGAGACCTTGCTTCAACCGTAGTAAACCTTTCATCGACCCACTCAACAGGAAGGCTATAACGTAATTTAATTTGGTTGGAAAACCGTTTGGCCCAACGAACAATAGGTTGATCAGCTCCATTCAGGGCAAGGGGGTTTCCTATAATGATTCTATCGGGCTGCCATTCATCAATAAGGAGGTCTATTTTTTCCCAGGGAATATCTTTTTTTGACTCTATACAGGTTAGTGCCGAAGCTGTTTTTGATACCGTTTCACCTGCTGCAACACCTATATATCGACGACCATAGTCAAAGGCTAAAAGGGTTTCATTTTTCATTACGAGGTTCCGCAGATAGAATAAAAACGGGATGGCGCGAGGTTCATTTCGGTTAATGCGTGCTGATATCGGTTGTTTCTGCACACATTAAAAAAATTAATCGAAGGGCAGCAAGGGATCCAATAATTTTCTTTTATTTCCCCGTCCAGTTGAAGAGGCCTCCAAAAAGAAATGCCTTTTAACAGAAGGTTTTTTGGAAAAGTGTTTTTTTCAAGTAGGTTCCGAATGGTTTTGAGATTAGATGTATAATAAATAGACCCATTATTCTTTTGATAAAGCATAAAAAGAGAGCTTCTAGCGAGGGGCCCTCCGGACAGAGGGTCTTCTTCAGAAGAAGAAAAAGGGTAGAGCAACAAAGAAGGGCAGGGGGGAGCCTTCTTGTTGAGAATAAAACCAAAAGCACCCTGAGGAGAGTGATTGTAGATACAAATAACCGCTTGAGAGAAAACAGAGCCCGTTGCAATTTTAGGGTTGCTAATAAGAAAATAGGGCCGTTTTTTTTCAGATAAAGACATGAGCTCATAATACAGGGTTTATTTCGTTTTGAAAAGATTAGGGTGATAATCTCTTCGTATTGGATTATAATTGAGATTAAATTTGTCTATATTTGAGAGTCTATGCACCTTTTTCGTAGTAGTTTATTCAGGGCTTCCTGTTCTTTTGTTAGTTTCTTTTCAGTCGTTGTTTTGGCCTTTCTTCTTTTCATCCTCTCTTTATATGTCAGCCTTCCCAATGTTGAGGCACTACAACACGTCCAGCTTCAAGTCCCTCTCCATATTGAAAGCAGCGACGGAAGACTAATGGCTGAATTTGGAGAAAAAAAGAGAATACCCGTCAAGTTAAAAGACATTCCAGTCAAGCTTGTTGAGGGGGTTTTGGCAACGGAAGATCAAAGGTATTTTGATCATTTAGGTGTTGATTTTAAGGGGTTGGTAAGGGCTGCGCAGGAGGTTCTACATGCAAGAAGAAAAGTGCAAGGAGCAAGCACGATCACGATGCAGGTTGCTAGAAACTTCTTTTTAACGCCAGAGAAAACGTATGTTCGAAAGATAAATGAAATATTGTTGGCTTTTCAAATAGAGAGCCATTTAAGTAAAGCTAAGATTTTGGAGTTGTACCTAAATAAGATTTATTTAGGAAAAAGGGCTTATGGGGTCAGGGCCGCAGCTCGTAACTACTATGGAAAACAACTGAAAGATTTAACGTTAGCTGAAATGGCAATGATCGCAGGACTTCCTCAATCTCCTTCCAGAAACAACCCCATCGATAATCCGGTTGCTGCGGTAAAGAGACGAAACTATGTCCTTTATCGAATGTATAAAAAAGGGTCTATTAGTTTAAAAAACTTCAAGGAGGCAACGAATGAGCCCAATACCGCTAAAAGATATGGTGCAAAAATTGAACTGAAGGCGGGCTATGTATCAGAGCTCATCAGGCAGGGGCTTATGAAAATTTATGGTTCTGAAACCTATACAAGGGGGTTTACTGTTAAATCGACTGTTTTATCCCCCCTCCAACAACAGGCTAAATACTCTCTTCAAAAGGGATTACAAGAATACAGCAACAACATTGCTTATTATCACCCCCACGAAAGGTCTATCAAAGGGTCGCCAGAAACGGAATGGGCGGGCCTTTTGAAAAAGACCAACCACTATCTTCAGGTCGTGCCTGCTGTTGTTGTCAGTTTTTCTGATAAAGGGGCTGAAATTATGTTAGAAGATGAAAGTCATCATTTCATCTCTATGGAGCAATTACAATCACTTAGGTTTGAGGAAGCGGTTTCGTCAGCCAGTGTTTTGTCGGGAATTTTTAAGTACGGGGATGTGGTGTATGTTAGGCCTTATAATAATGTTTGGGCCTTGACTCAGCTCCCTTCTGTTCAGGGGGCTATTGTTTCAGTCGATTCTTCGGGAGGCGTTTTAGCCATGCAGGGAGGGTTTAGCTATTCTCGAAGCGCATTTAATAGGGCTGTGCAGGCCTGGAGGCAGCCCGGGTCATTGCTAAAGCCTTTCATTTTTGCTTCAGCCCTTGTTAAGGGGTATACCCTTTCAAGCACAATTAATGATGCTCCCATTGTAACTAAGGGCAGTGGAGAGAACCTTTTATGGAGGCCTGGAAATGATGATAGGACTTTTCAAGGAATGGTTACTTTAAGGGATGCTTTGGTTAAATCGAGAAACTTAGTTTCAATTCGTTTATTAGATTACTTGGGAATAGATTTTGTTATTGATTATTTGTCTCTTTTTGGTTTTTCTTCATCTCAAATGCCTCGATCTCTTTCTTTAGCTCTAGGTTCGGGTTTATCGACGCCCCTTCAAGTTGCGAATGGTTTTGCTGTGTTCGCTAATCAAGGACAGTATCGACCAGCGCATTTAGTTGAAGCTCTTTATGATCAAGAGGGAAATGAGGTTAAAACCAAGGATAATATAGAGCTGTTTCCAGGGGTATGGCTGTTTGATCCTAAAATAAACCGCCCGGTGGTGAGCCCTGAGGTTAGTTATTTAATTAATGATGTTTTGAAAGACGTGATACAGAGAGGCACAGGAAGAAGGGCTAAAGTTTTAAAGAGAAAAGATTTGTTTGGAAAAACAGGAACCACAAACGATAAAATAGATGCGTGGTTTTCTGGGTTTATGCCCGGTATTACTACCACTGTTTGGGTAGGGTTTGATCAGGCGACATCGCTTCGACAGTATGGATCTCAGATTGCTTTACCTATCTGGGTGAATTTTATGAGAAAAGCTATTAGCGTGCTGCCGGTCACAGACCTGGAGGTCCCTGAGGATATTCTATCTGCTAGGGTTTACGATTCGAAAGGAAACCCTTATTTTGAGCTTTTTACATCAAAACAATTTGAGTTGATTCAAAAGAGGCAGTCTTCTTTGGAGGACGCAGGGGCTGGTATATAGGCTTTTGCCTCAAGAGGGCTGGTGTTTTCTCTATATATCCTAGAGATAGCGGCTCTTTTGTCCGTAAGCGTATAGCCTACTTTTATTGTCTGGATAGAGAGTCGGCCTGGTAGGCCTTTGTTTATGCTGTGGTTTTTTTTTGCATTTTTTTTGTAAGCAAGAAACATTGTTGTTGCTGCCAGATACTGTGTTGATTAAAAAACAAAAAACCAGTAAGCTTATTATTGTAGCAAGCAATTTTAACTAGTCCATTGGGTGTAAATGTGGATACACATTCTCAAGGAAGTAGAATTTATTGGGCGGCGGGAATCTTTTTCCCGCTTTTATTTTGTGTGCTTCTCTGTTGACGGTTTCACGTGAAATCATTCCTCTCTGTTGTTCCTTTTGAAAGTAAAGCTACCTTCATCACGTTTCCCAAGGGTTCCATCATCAATTGTTTGCATTGGTTCGCTATGTCCATAAACTTGTCGGTTTCAGCATATTGATTGACATACAAATCAATGCCATTTTGTGCTAAAAATTCATGCTGCGGCCCAAAATAATTGACAGTCCAGCCATTCTCAACACAGGTTTCTAATATAAGGTCAAAGTCTACGCTAGCAGTAATGTCTTGCTCACCAAGCCAGGACCAGTTATTGGTGACTTCTTGATGTTTATGATATGACCTGAGAGTTCCTTTATCTCTACACGGGTGATAAAGCTGGTGGCGTTCATAACCGTAATCAATTAGGACCCAAAAAGATTTTCTTACTTGCTTGCTCAGGGCTGATATCCAGGGTTCTATTGAGGTGGATATTTCAGCTTTATACCCCTCGAGTAGAGGGATGCCCCTGCGATGACAAATTGAAAGCAAGTTATCATCGCAAGGACGATAGACCTCTTTTAAGGACCCTTGATCGGTTACAGACACACCAATCTCATGGTAAGTATTATTTTTTACCACCACCCTATGAACAGGGAAGGCGTCAAAAAGTTCGTGAGTAATCAAAGCGCCTTCATAGTTCTTGGGCAGCTGATTTACCCAATGAATCGCGTCTGTTTGTGATTTAGTCAGGGTTTTGAAAAGAATCTTTTGTTGATGCTCAAGATGAGGGTTTTTTTCAATAAGGTATGTCGTAAATGGTGATTCTTTAAGAATGGATAGGCAAAGGTGCCCTAAACCGGGACCAATTTCAGCAAGGCAGTTGTTATGAGGCAGCTGTTTTTGAATCACAGAATGAATAACCTTGCCAAAAAGAGAAGAGATCATCGGGGATGTGATAAAGTCCCCTTCGTTGCCAAAAGGGTTTCTTTCTTGCATATAATAACCCATATGCGGTTCATACAGAGCTCTTTGCATGAATAGATCAAAGGGGATAAAGGGGTCCTTTTTACACTGGCGCTGAAGAAGATTAATCAGATTGTTATGAAGGGTCATGATGTTTTAGGGGTGTAATTGTCTTGAGTTTTTAAGTAGCCATATATTGATATAGGTTAAACTGATAACAGTTATAATAATGACAGCAAAGGAATATTGGATATCAATATTAGCGTGACCTAACAAGCCAAACCTAAGGGTATTAACAATATAAAGGATGGGGTTTAGCAAGGATAATGTTTTCCATAGGGGAGGAAGCTGGTGGATTGAGTAGAAAACACCTCCAAGGTAAAGTAGGGGGGTTAAAATAAAATTAGGGACAACACTCAAATCATCAAATGTATGAGCCAATATAGCATTGGTTAGCCCAATCAAGGAAAAAAGAGTGCTGGTTAAGAACAGGCTTAATAAGGTAATGCCGATGTGTGCAATGTGAATATTGGTAAACCATTCAGCAACAGCGATGACAATAAGGCTGCTTAATAGCCCTCTAAAAATACCGCCAGAGACAAACCCTGTCAAAATAGTAAAGGAGGATAGGGGGGCGCATAAAAGCTGGTTCACGCCGCCGTAAAAGCGCTCTAAAAAGAAGCTGGATGCGACATTAGAAAAAGAGTTGATAACTAACGATAGCATGACGAGTCCAGGCGTAATGAAATCAATATAACGAGAGCCTTCAATCACCCCGATTTTTTTGGAAAAGACAGTTCCAAAAATAATAAAATACATCGAAGTTGTAATGATGGGCGGAATAAATGTTTGGCGCCATATTCGACAAATACGGTTGATTTCTTTATGTAATAATACGCACAAGGGGTAAAGTTGATTAATCATGGTAAGTCACCTGTTTTATCGAGAAAAAACTCCTCTAGCCGAGATGTTTTCGTATCGATATGACTAATGCCAATGGAGTGGCTGGATAGGGTGGAGATAATCTCGTTGAGATCTTCTGGGGTCGATACTTTAACAGAAAGAGATTGTGCGCTTGAGGATGTAATGTTTGCTCCCTCTATAACTTTTTGAGGAATCTCTTTGTTGGTATAGATGATATAGTGGGCCTTATTAAAGGATGCTTGTATGGATTGAAGACTTCCTTGTTGGATGATTTTTCCGTGATGAATAATGGCCATATTGTTGCATAGAAACTCAGCTTCTTCTAGGTAATGGGTTGTGAGTATAATAGTCATTCCTTGTTGATTGAGTTCTTGGAGGTAGTTCCATACTTCATGCCTGAGCTGAATATCCACTCCCGCTGTGGGTTCATCTAAAATAAGTATTTTGGGCTGATGAATGAGCGCTCTGGCAAGCATTAATCGGCGTTTCATGCCGCCCGATAATTCTTTGACTTTGCTGTATCGTTTATCGTTTAAGCCGAGGCGAGATAAGAGGTCTTTCATAGAGTGCATCGCGGTGGCAGATGATATGCCATAATAACCTGCTTGATAAACCAAAATGGCCTCTACAGTATCAAAGGGGTTGAGGTTGGTTTCTTGCGGCATGAGCCCAAGAGCTCTCTTGGCTTGAATCGGGTGAGAGTCAAGGCTATGATTAAAAATGGAAACAATTCCTGAGGACTTTTTAATTAACCCACTAGCAATGCCTATTAAGGTTGTTTTCCCTGCCCCGTTAAGCCCTAATAAACAAAAGAAATCCCCTTGATTAATATTAAGTGTCACGCCTTTTATGGCATGAAAATCAGGGGCGTAGGTTTTGTGAATGCCTTTAAAAGAAAGGGCTGTCATAGGGGCTCCTGCTTTCGGTGCTTAAATAAGATCGGAGGCAATGAGATAATAACAATGCCAAATAGAATAATAAAGACATAGGTTGTTGCACTGATTCCTTGTAGGTTATCTGGAAGCATAAACCCAGCTGCTAATCCGATGATGCAGCCAATAAACCCAAGGACACACGTTATCGCCATGCCAATAATACCTCCGGGGACCTTGTATTTTGGTTGTAGGTGTGGTGATTGATGCCTTAAGAAGAAGGCAGCTGCTAACAAAAAGATATAGCCAATCATGGCAAGCTGGTCGGTAAAGGCTGTGAGCATGAAAAAAGCAGTTTGGATGGGTAGAAAGTGATAAGTTGAACATAAACAAGTAAAGACTATTATTTGAAGTATTAAGATATTGATCGGAGCCCCATAACGGTTTTCTTTTTTAAGCACGTTGGGGGCTGCTCCCTCATTAGCCGCTACCATAAGCCCTTTGCTTGGGCCAATAATCCAGGCAGAAACGGCAGAAAGACTGCCGAAGATAATGAGCGTGTTTAAAACATAGTGTATCCAGTTAAGGCTGCTGGGTAAGGACACCTCAATAACACGATTAAAAACTTGAATAACGCCAGTCATGATATTGAGCTCATTTGGAGGTAAAATGGTTGCGATTGATAACGATGAAATAACAAGCGTGCTCATAATAACTAAGGTAGAGATGGCAATGGCTTTTGGGTAGCTTTTTTGTGGGTTTTCAACCTCCTCTGCATGGACTGCAGACATTTCTATACCCACCAGACCAAAGATAACGAGTGAAAGGTAGCCTATGTGGCTTTTGTCTCCGGTACTGGGCAGCCAAGAAACATTGTTTTGCATGAACTCAACGGGGTGCCCTTGATACACCCATAAAAGGGCACATAGAGTGATCAGCATCATAGGAATGAGTGTTCCAAAGATAGCCCCAAGGGTGCTGACAAAACTGGATATTCGCATGCCATAGTTATTAGCAATCGTGGCAACTGTAAACAAAAGAAAAGAGAGGCCTGATATAAAGTAAGGGTTTTCTGATAAATTTCCTGGAAAAAAATGTGATATGACTGCTGCGATGAAGGCCATCTGTGTTGGGTACCACACAACATTGTAGATCCATTGTAACCAAATAACATAGCAGCCCCAGCGAGGGCCAAAAGCCTCACGCACCCAGGCATAAACCCCTCCTTTTTTAGGAAGTGCTGTAGCCAGTTCGGCAGAAACAAGTGCTATAGGTATAAAAAATAAAATTGCCATAGCGAAATAATAGCTAATCAGCGTCAGACCAAATTCGGCACTGGCAGGCAATGATCTAATGTTATCAATAGCTATGATATTAATCATAACTAAGGAAAATACACTCAAGGGTTTTGTTTTGGCCATGATATAAATCCACTTAATCAAATATCATAACAAACACAGTTGATTTTATCCAATCTAAATAAAATCATAATTTTAAAGACTAAAGATTGACATTTTAGGTCAGGTTGCCTAACGTGACAGCATGAATATATATCTTGTGGGCGGAGCTGTTAGAGATCAGTTAATGGGTCTTTCTGTCAAAGAAAGAGACTGGGTTGTTGTTGGTGCGTCACCAGAGGAGCTTCTTTCTCAAGGGTTCCAGCAAGTTGGAAAGGATTTTCCTGTCTTTTTACACCCTAAAACAAAAGAAGAATACGCATTAGCTCGAACAGAGGTTAAAACAGGGGCGGGGTACTACGGTTTTAAGTGTCGATTTTCTTCTTCGGTAACACTTGAAGAAGACCTTATGCGACGAGATCTGACGATCAATGCTATGGCCATGGATGATAAGGGGCTGATCATTGACCCTTATTCAGGTCGAAAAGATATTGATGACAAGGTGTTTAGACATGTTTCTGGCGCGTTTGTTGAGGACCCTTTACGCGTTTTAAGGGTGGCTAGATTTGCAGCAAGGTTTCCCGACTTCAATGTTTCACATGAAACCAGAGAACTCATGCGATCCATGGTAAAAGAATTAGAAGCACTGCCTAAAGAGCGTATCTGGAAAGAGTTGTCGCGAGCATTAGAAATGGCGGCACCTTGGAGGTTTTTTGAAGAACTTGGGGCAGTAGGCGCCCTTGAATGCCTTTACCTCAACAAACTATCGTTTTCAAGTGAGTTTAAAGTTTCTTGCCAACAGCTAACGGGTGTAGAACAGCGATTTGCTGCTTTGTTTTTAACGTCACAAATAAAGGATATTAAGCAATGTTCCAAAGCGGTGTGTGCGACAAGCCTTGCTAAAAACCTAGCACTGTTGAGCCATGATGCTTATTCTTTTTTGGCTTTGGATGAGGCAAATAGCCCTGTTCATCAGTGGGCATGGTTAAAGCGAGCGGATGCTTTTCGTCGACCAGATAGATTTAGGTCTTCCTTAGAAGTCGTTTTAGAAAGGAAGGAAGTCAACGAGTGGATGAATAAACTTGAGGCATTGTCCCAAATAGATGCTCGGTCATTGATGGATAAGGGCCTTACAGGAAAGGCTTTAGGTGATGCTATTAAACAAGCTCAAATAGCACTGCTTACAACATTAAACTAAGCGTTGGTTCGAAAATGTATGACATCTCCATCTTTTACAATGTAATCTTTTCCTTCAAGGCGCCATAGCCCAGCCTCTTTTGCTCCTTGCTCACCTTTTTTGTCTATAAAGTCTTGGTAAGAAATAACTTCAGCGCGAATAAATCCTTTGATAAAGTCAGTATGGATAACCCCGGCTGCATTCTGTGCATTGATGTCTTGTTGAAGGGTCCATGCTCGGACTTCTTTTTCTCCTGCTGTAAAGAACGTAATCAGGTTTAATAGTTGATAGCTTGATCGAATAAGTCTATTTAACCCAGGCTCTTTTTGTCCAATTTCTTCTAGAAAAAGAGCCTGATCATCAGGACCTAACGATTGAATTTCTGCTTCAATATTAGCTGAGATTGTAATTAAGGGTTGATTTCGCTGTATTAGGTATTCTTTTAGTTTTGATAGGTGGTCATTATCTCCCTCTTCAGGAGTGTTGGCTACAAACAAGCAGGGCTTTGCTGTTAAAAAACGGTACTCTGATAGAATGGGGTCAACGGGCAAGATAGGGTCATTGTTATCTAATTTTTTACAAACGAGGTTGATAGCATCTAGTTTTTCTTGAGCGTCCTTATCTCCTGAGCGAGCCTTTTTGGCTAGGCGTTGCTGGGCTTTTTCTGCCATTTGTAAATCAGCAATAGCCAGTTCAGTTTCAATTATTTCTATATCTCGAATCGGGTCTACATGGTCGTGGACATGAGTAATGTTATCGTCATCAAAACAACGGACAACGTGTAAGATGGCATCCACCTCTCGGATATTTGCCAAAAACTGATTGCCTAAACCTTCGCCTTTACTGGCCCCTTCAACCAACCCAGCAATATCAACGAACTCAATGGTGTTGGGGATGGTTTTTTGAGGTTTAACAATTTCTGTTAGGCTATCAAGCCGAAGATCAGGAACAGAAACACGCCCAACATTCGGTTCAATGGTGCAAAAAGGATAGTTAGATGCTCCAATGCCTGCTTGAGTTAATGCATTAAATAGTGTTGATTTTCCTACATTGGGTAACCCGACAACGCCGCACTGTAAAGCCATAATTTATCTCTAATTAAAAAGGTATGCCAACATTAACACAGTGTGTTCTCTTTTTGTAGGTTTTCAAGACGGATATGTGATCATTTTATTTGGCTATTGTCGTTTTTTTGCCAAATCACTTTCCCCGGTGTTAAGGGGTGCTGCCATGAAACAGTGTCCTTTTTTTACTACAAGATCTCCTGGAGAAATCTCTGGCAGAGGTACTGGATTAAAGTTTAAATAAGTAGAGGCTTGGGCTGGACTTAAGTGTATAATATACCCGAAGTTCTTATAAAAACTATGAATAAACAATATTAACGAACTTATCAGAAGGTAATGCAGCACATCATGACTCCAACTTTTTTGATGGGTTTTGAAGCCCGCCCCGTTTAATAAGGGAGCAATAAAATTGGGGAGGTAAAATGAAAGGAGTAGAATGCTTAAAGTTGATGCAAAGTGAACACAAAGGCCGGTAAACTTTATGCAGGGGGCTGTTTTTCGTCAGTATCAATCTCTCTATGAGTTAACCGGAAACCATCCCAATCGTTGCCTAGGTGCCTGTTTATTTCGATCATAGGCAGCAAACGCTGATAGGGCTTTTGTAATGATGACGCTAGGTCGTTAGGTTGTTTCTGAAAGATTTTCATTAAGGTAGAAGTCGATTGTGGGTAAATATCATAGATATAGGCTAGAAAGCTTGAACAGTCCATGGAGGTAATCTGATTGTTATTGAGAAGATGCTTAATATGTTTCCATGCTTCCATTGATCTGTTGTTTAAACGATATTCTGGGGGCCATACTTCTGGGTGTGCTCCCCCATATTCATAGGCATTTCCTCTAGCATAAAAATAGTTGGTTTTTACTTTGGAGTTTGGGTCAATAACAACTTGCCAGCATCCAAAAAGGTTGGGGTATGTATTAAAAAGAGGAGCAAGTTTATCTGGGAGGAAGCAGGAGTGCTGAAGACTTTTAGATGAAGAAACCGAGGATAGCTCCTGGTGTATGAATTTTTTGTTATCAGGGTCCCATGCAAGTATATATAGGCATAACAAGGAAATCGTTCTGGTCCATCCACTGCTAAAAGAGGGCTCAAGAAGATAAGTTTTTTCATCTCTTTTACTTAAGTTTGTTACCGCTAGACTTTTTGATGCTTGCTCTATTTTTCTTTGGAGGAGGAACATTGTCTTTTCATTATAGAGTTCTTCTAAAAGGCCTTTAGCCATAGGTGATATGCCGTTATCAGACAAAAGCCTCCGCAGGACAGTTTCATTTTTACAACTTTTAGCAGGGTATATGTTACTTGGTTCTCTTTTGATTTTTATCAGAAAGTCATGTTCTTCTTCAGCAACTTTTTCAAGGTAAGCTGCAAACTTTTTGCTATGTTCATTGCCATCATCAAAAAAGTCTTTAGGCATTTTTTTTAATTTACCGTGAGTGTCTTCAAGGATTCTAGATACTTCTCCTAAAATTACTTTTTGAACCATTAGGGAATAGGCCTCAGCCTCCTTATAATATTTCATCATATCTCCTAGTTGATTCATTAAATCATACGCACACTCTTTTGCAAGATATATTTCAAGCCTATAGTTTTTACTGTATCGACACCCTGTATTTTGCTGTGATATTTTTGTGCCTATGTCTTATGTTATTTTAATACAAACACCTGAAAAATGGATGCTATATTCGGATGATTGTTGGCATTCTATAACCTCTTTTGAGCCGCAGTCTTTAGATGAGTGGGCTGATATGAGTCGATTTCTTCAGGTATATAATCAAGCTGTAAATAGATACTTTGTTGCAGACTTACTGGCCTCAGATTTGAGTGAACACGAGGAATTTCTTAGAGATATTTGTTTTCGTTCGCAAGTTTTAAGGCTCGATGGGTGGTTTTTACACATGAAAATACCGCCATGCATCGGGACTACGTTTATTAAGCCAACACATTGGTTGAGCCCTTATCACATGATTAATACAGGGATTATGCAGTGGTCTTGTCAAAAGAAAAAATGGGTAGAGGTACATCGCGGTCAACGTTGCCAGTCATGGTTGTGCTATCAAGAGCACATTACGGCAAGAACAAAGAGCAATCAGGTTGACTCCTTCGTTTTTGGTAAAGGACATCAAACGAAGCATCCTGATGATTTAATTTGGTTTATGATGATGGGAAGTTACTATGCTGTCTTTAAGCACCAACAGAATAACAGCGTTGTTGGTATTATTTCTGCTTAAAGAGCTGCAATGGGGGTGGGGGCTATATTCTCAGCGAGTTTTTTGTGGAGGTTTTTCAGAGAATGTTATTGAGCAAGCTTTTATCAGCAAAAATAAAATCCGTTCTTATGAAATGTTTTGGAGAGAGCCCACCAAGAATATGATTGTTAGCAAAATATTGTTAACCCCTGGGTTTGTAAAAGTGTGGGGGCAAGGGCTCAAAGGTAGGGGGAGTGTATTTGAACACCCTGGATGGGCTGTTAAATGGGAGAGAAAAAACATGCATGAACTTTTTGTTGCAGAAAAATATTTAAGAAGAAAGGCAGAAGTTTGATTTCAGTCCTACTCAACAGACCTTTTTTAAAAAAAAACAATATTCTATTGATATGTGTTTTAATCCTAGGCATTACGCTTATGATATTAGAGAGAGGAGCGGTGTTTGGGTGCCAAATAAAAGAGCCCATGAAACCTGCTCCCCCCCCACGTGATCTATCTTTATCTTCTGAGAGTATTACGCCCTATTTAATGGAGGAGGTTGATCGCCATAAGGTGGTGAAAATATACCTTCAGGCAGGAAAGAATGAGAAAGTTAAATGCACATTATCCTATCTGTAGGCCTTGTTTTTTTGACCGCGGGTGTACTGGCGGCAAAGCCTTTAATGGATATCAAGCCCTTTTTTATGACACCCAAAGGGTTTGGTTTAGCAACAACCTCAATGCCCTTAACTAAGGTGCTGCATCAATATGCCAAGGCCTGTGATAAAAGCATTTATCTGGATGCCAAGGTAACCGGAACTGTCAAGGCTCGAATTAGGGATGCTTCTTGCGAAGATTTATTGCGTTATTTTATACAGGTACACGGTCTAAAAGCACTCAGGCTTGGAGAAGGTTTTCAGATAATTCCTGCAGCAAAAGCGCCAAAAAAAACCAAAGAAGTTCAGCTTAAATATCTATTTGCGAGTGATGTTGTTAAGGGGTTGAAAAAAACTCTTTCAAAATCGACAAAGGTCGTTGTTAAAAATAAAACAACGTTAGAGGTTAGTGCTACAGAGCCTGCACTAATAAGAGCTGAGCGATTGATTAAACACCTTGATAACACAAAACTTCAAGCAATAGTCCAGGTTCTGGTTAGTAGTCGAGATAGCGAAAATATAGAGGGAGAAGGGGTTTTGTGGCCCAATAGTTTTCCATTAAAGGTGCCTTTAGATATTAATGAATTGAAACTCAGCATGGAGAGCTATGTCAAGCAAGGAAAGGGGCGTATTATTTCTTCTCCGAGCTTGTTGATGATCTCAAAGAAGCCAGCAACCTTTGAGGTTATTGATGAACTTCCTTTTGAACAAACGGATGGGTTTGGGGGGCAATTTACGGTTTATAAAAAAGCTAAGTTTTCTATCACCCTCTCTGTAGCTCTTTTTCAAGGGTATGCAGAGATACATTATAAGTTAAGACACGATCGAGCCTGGATGCAAACCCACGCTCCGGGCATACATTCAAGCACATCTTTTCATGATTTTAGAGTTCCGTACGGGCAAACTATTATGGTTGCAAAATGGCTTCAAAAGCATGATCATAGAGGGAAAAGATGCTTGGCTTTTGCAAGACATTTTAAGCATATAAAATCTTTATTTTGCTCCAAAAAAAATAAAATAAAATACGAGACGGTACGGGTGTATATGAAAGTAGACCCTCAAGAGAGTTAATCAGTCGTTTTTATCAGAAATAATTAGCGAGTGGAGTTGAGCATCCATAACATTTTTTCATGAGCTTGTAGCCGTTGTGTCAAGAAATCAGTGGTTCCGTAGTCGGTAGAGTCCGTGGTTTCCTGAATGGCTGTTACCAGGTATTCACAAAAAGCCAGGTGATCATCTCTGAGGGCTGCAATCATATCGCTATCGTCAAGGGGAAGGGGGCTTGGAAGCACCATAGAAAGCGTTTGATATTCTTCTGTTGAATAAGGTGCATATTCTCCAAGGCTTCGGATTCTTTCGGCGATATCATCTAGGCTGCTAAAAAGCGCATTGTATTGTTCCTCGAAAAGTTTGTGGTAACTGGCAAAGTGAGGAGACTCAATATTCCAATGAAACCCATGAGTCTTAAGATAGAGTGCATGTGTGGATGCCAGAATCACCCTAAGGTGGTGAATTGATCTTTGTAATACGTAAGATTCATGGTGGTTCATAATCATCGCTCCTTTTCCTTAGATGGATTATAGCACAAAAAAAATCATTTTAGGCGGATTTCCCTTAGGGCGAGTGAGTTAAAAGTGATAGGGGGCCCTAGTGTAGGGTGGTGGTTGCTTGTTAATGTTTTTTTTGTTAGGATTGTCAGTAAGAAAGATAAATAAATTTTCAAGAGAGGTACAGGTGATATATAGTAATGCTGCGAGCTTTTTAGATTTTTTTTCGGAAGCTTTTGATATAAAAATTGATTCGACATTTCTTGAGGAGAAGAAGAAAGATCTCGATAGTTTTTTTAACTTAGAAACAAAGGCGTTGAAGCAGTTGACAGAAAATCAGACTATATCTAAGGATGATTTTGATGCTGAAGTGAGCAATCTAAGGGTTGACACTATTTCTAAGGTCAGGTCTGCACTTTGTGAAAAGTGGGTTAAAGTCAATGAGGGTATTCAGCCGAAGTTAATTAGTTATGTTGTTTTTCATTCCCGCCTCTCTAATCAAGAATCCCTCAATTTGCTACAGAGCCTTTTTGAAACGAATCTTACGGACACTACCCTTGACCTACCCGGTCGAAAAAAGTTTTTAGTGAAAGTAAACAATCTACTTGTGAAATACCCTAGAGATAATGACTTACATAACACGATTTGTTCCGTATTAAAGCGGGTGTTTCTGAGTTTGGTTAATCGTTTGTTAGATAAAGAATTCTTGAAAAGGTCTGATATTAAGATCTCATTAAATGAAGTTTTAGAGTTATGTGTTTCAATACCTTCGTTAGATCTTGATGTTTTTCACCTCGTTCAAAAACCTATTGGAAAGTATTTAGACACAAGCTTTAGCCAATCAAACTACCTAGAGTGCGTTGCTATTATCAAGCTGATAGCCGAGAAGTCGCTCAGCAAGGAATACAAGTATGGTTTTTTAGAAACTATACTCGATAGTGCATGGCTTTGTTATTGGGCTGGTCAAGTATTTGCAAAGAATATTTATGGCTTGTTTGTTTATTTAAATCAACAGGACTGTTTGCCGCCAAAATGGCAGGGACATCAACTGATTCACTATCTTTATAAAAACTCCGTAGCTTTGAGTGAAGCGGGCGTAAGCAATCAACAAGAAGAAGGGTGGTTTTTCTTAGACGTTTTTGATAAAGATGAACAACAATGGAAAAATATTTTTCATGAAACTGAGTCGCTTCTGCCGGGCCAGGAAAACTTTTTGGTGCTGAGAATGAAGTATTTACTAGAAAAGCGACAAGGGTTTATTAAAGAAGAAGACATAAATTGGGTGTGGGATAAGATCAAAGACAAGGGCTATACAATAGGGGGCAGTAATGACCCCAGTAATGTTATCTTGAATTTTCCTCCAAAAGATATTGGTGATTATCTTGATCAATGGGGTAGCTGCTTGATGGATGCTCTACAAAAATTGGATTATAAGGATAGTTTACGACGCCATGTTGAGCAAAAACTAGTTAAAGGTTTTCGCGTTATTTTTAATAACACGACAGATTTTGAACATTTCACTAAATGCGACTACTTAATGCCGATGGCACATTTAAACGGTTTTTCATACGAGGTTTGGTTTTGGGTAAACTGTCATCTCAAAAATGAAAAAGAGAAAGAGTTGTTTATTAATAATGAGTGGAATTATAGCCTCTTTGAGAAGATTTTTACTGTTTTGGGTACGGTGGTCTCAGTGTATCTGGCGTTGACCTATTTGCCTGTATTGATTTTAGAATTATTGGTGGTTGGAGTAGGCTCTTTTAGCTATTTTTATAGTGATTTTAGACAAATGCTATCGTCTTCATTCGATAGGTTTTTGCGACCACTTCCTACTGGGGGGTGGTTTAAAGAACTTGATGCTCTATTCAGTCCTGAGGGTGGGGATAGTCTTACGCCAGTGGAGGCTTCGAAATTGAAAAAGAGGTCACCTTCAAGGAAAGAAGAAATTTCGAGGTTGGAGCCGTTTCAGCTTGAAACCAAAAAGTACACGAGTATTTGAATTTAATTTAATTATTTTAAGTAATCTTTTGCACTAATGGGTGCATTTTGCTATGATAGGCTACTAAATTAATATTAAGGTAGAGCCTTTATGACAACCTCGACAAATGAGTCTTATGATTCCTCCAGTATTAAGGTTTTAAAGGGCCTTGAAGCCGTCCGTAAACGACCAGGAATGTATATTGGTGACACCGATGATGGTTCGGGTTTGCATCATATGCTGTTTGAGGTTGTTGATAACTCCATTGATGAGGCTTTAGCGGGCCATTGTTCAGCTATTAAGGTGATTATTCATCAAGATGAATCAATCAGTGTGGAGGATAATGGAAGGGGTATTCCTGTAGGTGCTCATGAAGAGGGAAAGTCTGCTGCAGAAGTTATCATGACGGTTTTGCATGCGGGCGGGAAATTTGACGATAACTCTTATAAAGTTTCTGGAGGACTGCACGGCGTGGGTGTGTCTGTGGTTAATGCCTTGTCTGAAGAGCTTTACCTAGAAATCAAAAAAGATGGTAAAACGCATGTCCAGCATTATGCTAATGGTGACCCCCAAGATGAGCTAACAGTAACAGGGTCTGCTAGCACGACAGGAACAAAAATCCGTTTTCGCCCCAGCAGTGAAGTTTTTTCAAACACTGAGTTTTCGTATGAAGTAGCCTCAAAAAGACTAAGGGAACTTGCTTTTTTGAACTCGGGTGTGAGCATTGAGCTTATTGATGAGAGGGGGGATGAATCAGATACTTTTATCTATGAAGGAGGTATTCGGTCTTTTGTAGAGTATTTAAATACCAATAAAACCCCCATCAATGAAACAATATTTTTTACCAGTCAAGAGAAGGATATGACCCTTGAGGTCGCTTTGCAGTGGACAGATGGTTACAGTGAAAATATATATTGTTTTACGAATAATATACCCCAAAGCGATGGAGGAACTCATTTGGCGGGTTTCCGTTCGGCTTTAACCAGGACTATCAATAAGTATATAGAAGCAGAGGGACTGGCTAAAAAGTCATCTATTTTAACAACGGGAGATGATTCGAGAGAGGGTTTAACGGCAGTCGTTTCAGTGAAGATGGGTGACCCAAAGTTTTCATCACAAACAAAATCTAAGCTGGTAAGCTCTGAAGTGAAAAAGTTTGTTGAGTCAGGTTCCGCTCAAAAAATAGAAGAATGTTTACAGGAAAGTCCTAAAGAGGCAAAAATCATCGCTATGAAGATTGTTGATGCTGGTAGAGCTAGAGAGGCTGCCCGTAAGGCCAGAGAAATGACTCGTCGCAAAGATGCTTTAGAGATAGCGGGCTTGCCAGGCAAGCTTGCAGACTGTCAAGAAAAAGACCCTGCAAACTCAGAAATATTTATTGTTGAGGGTGACTCTGCGGGAGGCTCTGCTAAGCAGGGGCGAGATCGAAAATATCAGGCTATTTTGCCATTAAGGGGTAAAATTCTTAATGTTGAGAAGGCTCGCTTTGATAAAATGCTTTCTTCACAAGAAGTTGGAACCTTGATAACAGCCTTGGGTTGTGGCATCGGTAAAGAGGAGTTTAACTTAGAGAAGCTAAGGTATCATCGTATTATCATCATGACAGATGCGGATGTAGATGGTGCTCATATTCGGACGTTGTTATTAACGTTTTTTTACAGACAGCTGCAGCCACTTGTTGAGAACGGACATATTTATATCGCTCAACCCCCATTGTACAGAGTGAAGCGAGGTAAAAATGAGCAATACCTAAAAGATGATGATGAGCTTAACCTATACTTGCTAGAAGAAGGTTTAGGAGATGTTGAGTTGATCTTGGAGAAGGAAACCCCTCCAGTAAACAAGCAGGTCTTATCGCAAGTATGCCATGAATATTTTTCAGCACATAAAGTGATTGAGCGAATGAAGGTTCGTTATCCTCATGAGTTTCTTGAGGCTATGATGAGTGTTAGAGCCATAGATGCCACTCCGAAAGAAGAGGATATTGCTTTATGGGTGAAAGAAATGGATGCTCGTATTGAACTTCTAAAGGAGGAGTCCTCAGATTACTCTTTGTCATTGATCATTAACCCTGAAGAAAATATTCCGACACTGATTCAAAAGTCACCTGGTCGAAAGGATAAAGAATATACTTTTAAGCTTGATTTCTTTAAGGCTAAAGATTACCGATTAATTGCGGTTATTGCTAAAAGGTATCAAGAAATGATGACTAAGGAAACCATTCTTAAAGCAGGGAAGAGGGAGTATCCTGTGGGTTCAATAAGAGCTGTGGTTGAGGCTTTATTAAAAGAGTCTAGAAGAGGTTTGAATATCCAAAGATATAAAGGTCTTGGTGAGATGAATGATTATCAGTTATGGGAGAGCACGATGGATCCGACAACGAGGAACCTTCTTCAGGTAAGAATTGAAGATGCTATTGAGGCTGATCAGGTGTTTACAACCTTAATGGGTGATCATGTTGAGCCCAGAAAAGAGTTTATTGAGACCAATGCTCAATTTGCTGAAAATATTGACACATAATATATGGGTGAGAATAGCAGTGTTTCACATGAAACACATCGGTTGTTATCTATCTAGTCTATCTGAATTAAAATAAATCAGCTGTCTGGTTGATTTGGATTGTATGGTCAAAGTGCAGGGGGTTTTCAAACAATGGTAGTAGAAAAAATTCAAAAACACATGCGAAACAGGTGTCCAACTGATAAAAATCAGAGCTTTAGAAATGAATTAGGATACTAAGCAGATTGATTATCTGCTATAAAAATAAATATTGCCTCATGACTTAGACAGAGTTATTTCCTTGGTAAGATGCAATGATTTTTAAGCAAGAATGAGTTCAAAATCACATAGCAACAACATAGTTAGGCGGATTTGTATGGGTTTGACTTTCATCACTATCTTTGGATATACTGAAAATCAGCTCAAATAAAAGGATAAAATATATGAAAAATACTACGAATAATAGTAGGCTTGAGGAATTCAATCTTGAAGAAAACCAAGAGAATGCTGAAGCTCAATGTAACTTGGGAGTGATATACTATCAAGGACAAGGAGTAGATCGGGACTACGATAAAGCAAGAAGGTTATTCACATTATCGGCGGAACAAGGCTTTGTTGAAGCTCAATATCATTTGGCACTGATGTACTATCACGGACAAGGAGTTGATCAAAGTGATGAACAAGCTCTTAACGGATTTACAGAAGTAGCAAATCAAAAACATGCTAAAGCGCAGAATAACTTGGGAGCAATGTATAATAATGGACAAGGAGTAGATCGGGACTACGATGAAGCAAGAAGGTTATTCACATTATCGGCGAAACAGAGCTGTGCTGCAGCTCAATGTAACTTGGGAGCAATGTATAATAATGGACAAGGAGTAGATCGGGACTACGATGAGGCGAGAAGGTTATTCACATTATCGGTGGAGCAAGGCTTTGCTGCAGCTCAATATAACTTGGGAGTGATGTACTATCAAGGACAAGGAGTAGATCGGGACTACGATGAGGCGAGAAGGTTATTCACATTATCGGTGGAGCAAGGCTTTGCTGCAGCTCAATGTAACTTGGGAGCAATGTATAATAATGGACAAGGAGTAGATCGGGACCACGATGAGGCGAGAAGGTTATTCACATTATCGGTGGAGCAAGGCTTTGCTGCAGCTCAATTTAACTTGGGAGTGATGTACTATCAAGGACAAGGAGTAGATCGGGACTACGATGAAGCAAGAAGGTTATTCACATTATCGGCGGAACAGGGGTATGCTCAAGCACAATATAATCTGGGAGTGATATACTATCAAGGACAAGGAGTGGATAGGGACTACGATGAAGCAAGAAGGTTGTTCACATTAGCCGCAAATCAAGAATATGCTGTAGCTCAATATCTTTTGGCACTGATGTATGATCAAGGGCAGGGGGTTGATCAAAGTGATGAACAGGCTTTTCACTGGTTTAAAGAAGCAGCCAATCAAGAACATGCTGCAGCTCAATATCATTTGGCACAGATGTATGATCAAGGGCAGAGGGTTGATCA